>DASULA010000279.1:0-12528 GCA_036278435.1 Mycobacteriales bacterium
GGAACCGGCCGAGCTGGCTGCCCATCCCGCTCGGCTCGCTGAACCGGCTGACGGTGGACCCGGCATGACCGCGCTGGCCACCGAGGACATCGAGCGGGTGGTGTGCGGCACGCACCACGACCCGCACTCGGTGCTCGGCGCGCACCGGTACGACAACGCCACCGTGGTCCGCACGCTGCGCCCGCAGGCCAGCGCGGTGGTGCTGGTCGAGGGCGACAGGTGCACCCCGATGAGCCGGATCCACGACACCGGCGTGTTCACCGTGCGGGTGCCGCACGAGGTCGGGGACTACCGGCTCGAAGTCAGCTACGGCGAGCGGACCTATCTGGTCGACGACCCGTACCGGTGGCTGCCCACCCTGGGCGAGGTGGACCTGCACCTGATCGGCGAGGGCCGGCACGAGGAACTCTGGCAGGTGCTCGGAGCGCACGAACGCCGATACGACACTCCGGGCGGCACGGTAGGAGGCACCTCGTTCGCCGTGTGGGCGCCGGCCGCCCGCGGGGTGCGGCTCACCGGCGACTTCGACTTCTGGTCCGGCGGCCAGGGATACCCGATGCGGTCGCTGGGCAGCAGCGGGGTCTGGGAGCTGTTCGTGCCGGACCTGGGCGCGGGCACCCGGTACAAGTACGCCGTGCTGGGCGCCGACGGGACCTGGCGGGAGAAGGCCGACCCGATGGCCTTCGCCGCCGAGCACCCGCCGGCCACCGCCTCGGTGGTGTTCACCTCCTCGTACCGGTGGACCGACGCCGAGTGGATGGCCCGGCGGGCCGACACACCGTGGCACGCGGCCCCGATGAGCGTCTACGAGGTGCACCTGGGCTCCTGGCGGCTGCTCGGCCGACACGACGGATCCGCCGGGTACCGGCGGCTCGCCGACGAGCTGGTCGAATACCTCACCGAGACCGGGTTCACCCACGTCGAACTGCTGCCTGTGGCCGAGCACCCGTTCGGTGGCTCGTGGGGCTACCAGGTGTCCTCCTACTACGCGCCGACGTCCCGGTACGGCGACCCGGACGACTTCCGGTACTTCGTCGACCGGCTGCACCGGGCCGGCATCGGCGTGCTGGTGGACTGGGTGCCGGCGCACTTCCCCCGCGACGAGTGGGCGCTGGCCCGGTTCGACGGCACCCCGCTGTACGAGCACGGCGACCCGCGCCGCGGCGAGCACCCCGACTGGGGGACGCTGGTGTTCGACTTCGGCCGACGCGAGGTCCGCAACTTCCTGGTGGCCAACGCGCTGTACTGGCTGGAGGAGTTCCACATCGACGGGCTGCGGGTGGACGCGGTCGCCTCGATGCTCTACCTGGACTACTCCCGCACCGACGGCGGGTGGACGCCCAACGAGTACGGCGGCCGGGAGAACCTGGACGCGGTCCGGTTCCTGCAGGAGTTGAACGCCACCGTCTACCGCCGGGTGCCCGGCGCGATCACCGTGGCCGAGGAGTCCACTGCCTGGCCCGGGGTGACCCGGCCCACCCACCTGGGCGGGCTCGGTTTCGGGTTCAAGTGGAACATGGGCTGGATGCACGACACGCTGACCTACCTCGGGCACGAGCCGGTGTTCCGTGGGTACCACCACCAGCAGGCCACCTTCTCCATGATGTACGCCTACTCGGAGAACTTCGCCCTGCCGCTGTCCCACGACGAGGTGGTGCACGGCAAGGGGTCGCTGCTCGCCCGGATGCCCGGCGACCGGTGGCAGCAACTGGCGTCGCTGCGCGCGCTGCTGGCCTACATGTGGTGTCACCCGGGCAAGCAACTGCTGTTCATGGGCGGCGAGTTCGGCCAGGAGTCGGAGTGGTCGGCCGAACGCACCCTGGACTGGTGGCTGCTCGACGACCCGGCGCACGCCGGGGTACGCCGGCTGGTCGGCGACCTCAACCGGGTCTACCGGAGTTGCTCGGCGCTGTGGTCGCTGGACAACGAGCCGTCCGGGTTCGGCTGGATCGACTCCGACGACGCGCGCAACAACGTGCTGTCGTTCCTGCGCCACGGCACGGACGGCTCGGTGCTGGCCTGCGTGGTGAACTTCGCCGGCGTCCCGCACGAGGGATACCGGCTGGGGCTGCCCCGGCCCGGCCGGTGGACCGAACTGCTCAACACCGACGCCGAGCCCTACGGCGGGTCGGGCGTGGGCAACCTCGGCGCGGTCCGGGCCGGGCCGCAGTCCTGGCACAGTCAGCCGTGTTCGGCCGTGCTGCGGGTCCCGCCGCTGGGCGCCCTGCTGCTCCGGCACGACGGCTGACTCCCTGCGCGACCCGCCAGTTCGCGCGCCACGCCGGAGCTAGTGGGCGTTCTTCGGACACTACGGTAGGAGTGTGCGCAACGGGCATGGCAGCACGTGGTGGGGTGGGCTGGTGGGAAGAATCGGGCGGCGCTGGCGCAACGCGGTGTGCGTTCTCGCGGTGGCCGGCATGGGTGCCAGCGCCTGCACCGAGACCGTGCCCGGAGTCGGGAGCTTCTCGCCGCTGAAGAGTTCACCGGACGCGAGGATCCCGATCAGGGGCCTGCCCAACGGCCGGCCGACCGCGGTGGACCGGATCGCCGGCAACGCGATCTCCGACATCCAGCATTTCTGGTCCACCGAGATGCCGGCCGCGTTCGGAAAGAACTACCGACCGGTCTCCGGCGGCATCTACTCGGTAGACCCGCGTGACAGTGGCCAGCGGGTGCCGTGCGTGGACAAGCCGGCCGACATCCTGGGCAACGCGTTCTACTGCCCGACCGCCGATGCGGTGGCCTGGGACCGGGTGGGCCTGCTGCCGACGCTGGACAAGCAGTTCGGGCCGTTCCCGATCGCGATGGTGCTGGCGCACGAACTCGGCCACGCGATCCAGTCCCGCACCAGCGAACCGGGGCACCGGACGATTGTGATCGAAACCCAGGCCGACTGCTATGCCGGCGTGTGGACCCGGGCCGCCCAGGAGGGCAGGGCCGCCCACTTCCAGGTGGACAGCGGCACCCTGGATGAGGCGCTTGGCGGCTACCTGCTGTTCCGCGACCCGGTCGGTTCGGACCCCAACGACCGGCAGGCGCACGGCAACGCGTTCGACCGGGTCAGCGCGTTCCAGGAGGGCTACGAGCAGGGCGTGGCGCACTGCAAGGCGTTCAACGACTCGCGGCAGTTCACCGAACTGCCCTTCCAGCAGCCCGCGGACGCCGCGGACGGTGGCAACGAGTCGTTCGCGCAGTCCATGCGGGACGGCCCGAACGACCTCGCCGCGTTCTGGCAGGCCAGGTTCGACGCGAAGTTCGGCCGGACCTGGCGGCCGATCACCGCTGTGCGCGGCTACGATGGCAGCAGCGATTCAGGCCGGCCGCGCTGCGCCGGGCACACCGTGACCCAGGCGGTGCAGTACTGCCCGGCCGACCGCACGCTCTACTTCGACGGCGTCCAGGCGCTGCCGGACATCTACCGCCGGACCGGCGACTTCGGCCCGATGGCCCTGATCGCGGTCGGCTACGGCCAGGCGGTGCGCGACGAGCTGGGCCGCAGCATCACCGGCACCAACGCGCTGACCAACGAGATCTGCCTGGCCGGCGGGTACGCCGGGGTGGTGTCCCGCCGGAACGGCGCGAACGAGCTGACCCTGTCGCCGGGCGACCTGGACGAGGCCGTGCAGGCGTTACTGAGCTTCGGCGGCACCGCGTTCGGCGAACCGGGTTCGTCCGGCTTCGCCCGCATCAAAGCGTTCCGCAGCGGCTTCGCCAGCCTGGACAACTGCCACTGAACACCATGCGTTGCTAGCAGTGCTTGCATCGCATACGATGACAGCATCGGAGGTGGTTCTGACGGCAACCCTGACCGTCCGCGGGCTGGACGACGAGACACGTAACCGGTTGCGGATCCGGGCTGCGCGGCACGGCCGCTCAATGGAGGCCGAGGTGCGGACGATCCTGCACGACGTGCTCTACCCGCCAGCGGCGGATCGCGGTTTGGGAAGTCGGATCCACGCCAGGTTCGCCGCCCTCGGCGGCGTCGAACTGGACCTGCCCGACCGCCACGAGGCGCCCCGCCCGGCGGAGTTCGACGCGTGATCGTCCTGGACACCAACGTCCTGTCAGAACTGGCGCGTTGGGAGCCCAACCCCACAGTGATCGACTGGCTGGACTCCCTGACCGCCGACGAGGTCGCCACAACGGCGATCACGGCCGGCGAACTGCTCTACGGTGTCGCCCGGTTGCCATCCGGACGCCGGAAGGCGGCACTGACCGAAACCGTGCGTTCCCTCATCAACGATGACTTCGCCGGCCGGATCGAACCCTTTGACGCCGTGGCCGCTGAAGCATACGCACTCGTGGTCACCGACCGGGAGAGACTCGGCCACCCGATCGCTGTCGCCGACGCCCAGATCGCGGCCATCTGCCGCGCCCGTCACGCGACGCTGGCCACCTGCAACACCAAGGACTTCCTGGATACCGGCGTCACCCTGACCAACCCCTGGGAGAGTTAGAACAGCGGCGCCGATCGGCATGGATCGGCGCACCTCGGTCCGGCCGTGGTCAGACGCGCAGTTTCTTCGTCTCCCGCGCAACGAACGTCGATATGTCCAGTACCGCGGCGACCGTTCCGACGCCCGTAAACGCCCGGACCGGGAGCGGATATGGAGCGCTATTTCCCACGGCTGATCTGGTTTTCCAATGATGATTCCCGGATGGAGAAGGTCGTGGATTGGCCTTCCCGCAACCCGACGGTTCGGACCGCGCCGATTCCTGACCAGTACCGGCGGGGTGGTGGCCGGTGCCGGCAGGCTCGCCTGCGACCCGGGCTGTCACCAGGACACTCGGCGCCGCGCGAGGGTCAGAACAGGGCGCTGGCCAGGTCGCGCCGGGCTTTGAGGACGCGGGTGTCCTCGTCGCCGACCACGACGAACAAGTCGAGCAGCCGCCGTCGGGCCCGGTCCCGGTCGTCCTCGGCGGTGGACCGGACCACCGCGACGAGCCGGGCGAAGCCCGCCGCGGCGTCGCCCTCGGCGACCTCCAGGTCGGCCGCGGCGAGTTGCGCGTCCACGTCCGTCGGCCGCGCGTCCGCCCGGGCCACCGTGTCGGCGCGGTAGCCGGTGATCCGGGCCAGCAGTTCCACCTGGCGCAGCGCCGAGGTGGCCAGCGGATGGCTCGGCTCGGCGGCCAGGATGTCCCGGTAGGCGCGGGCTGCCGCGTCGTAGTCGCCGCGCTCGGTGGCGTCCTCGGCGGCCACGATCCGCGGGTCGTCAGGCTCGGGCTGCTCCGGCTGAACCTCGCCCTGGGGGGCTTCTCCGCCCACCGCCTCCAGGATCGCGCCGATCCACTGCCGCACCTGCGACTCGGGCAGCGCACCGGTGAACTCCGAGACGAGTTGCCCCTGGAACACCGCCTTGACCGCCGGGATGCCCTGCACCCGCAGTGCCTGCGCGATGGCCGGATTGGCGTCCACGTCGATCCGGGCCAGGATCCACGATCCGGCGCCCTCGACGGCGAGCTTCTCCAGCACCGGACCGAGCTGCTTGCACGGCCCGCACCAGTCCGCCCACAGGTCCAGCACGACCGGCACCTGGAGCGAACGGTTCAGCACGTCGGCCTGGAACGAGGCCTCGGTGACGTCGATGACGTAGGGCGATCCGGTCGCCGACGGAGTCGATCCGGACGCGGGGGCCGATCCCGGGCCGCCGTCGTTGGATGCGGGCGCGGATGCGGTGGCGGACCGGGTCCGGAGTGCGGACAGGTCCACGGCTCGGGCGTACCACGGCTGGTCGGGTTGCATGCGTCGATTCTGCCCCACCGGGACCCGTGCTCGTGCCCGCGGGTGACCGCTGCCGGCTCGGAGTGCCGGGTCGCGGTTTCGGCCCGACGGCACCGTTGGCCGGGCGCCGCCGCCCGGACCATGCGGACAGGGGCTGATTTGTCATCCCCCGGCGGATGGTTGCCACCACCCGGACGGGGAATCGATAGTCGGTGGAGGTACATCAGGAATCCCCCGCCCCCGGTCCGGCCGACCACGTCCGCCAGGTTCTGCCCGACCTGCTGCTGCCCGGCGACCCGCCGATCTACGTCACCGCGACCGGGCGTGTCATGTGGGGGCAGGCCGCCGTCATCGTGTCCGCGGCGCGGCCCGGCACCGAACCCGACCTGTCGTTCGGGTTCGAGTTCCCGGCCGAGGCGGACCGGGCCGAGGTGCTGGCCGCGGTCGCCGCCCGGTTGCAGGACGCCCTGGCCGACCTGCTCGGCACCCGGCGCCCGGACTGCCGCGCGGCCGGGCACGACCACGTGCTCAGCCCGACCGTACGACAGGACACCGCCGTGTGGAGCTGCCCCAAGGGCGGCTACCAGGTCGAGGTGACCCGATATCCCGATGGGTCGCCCTGATCCGCGCGGTGCCGCGGAGGTGGGCCGATCAGAACCTGGGGGGTTCGGTGTAGCTGCCCCACTGGTCGCGCAGCACGCCGCAGATCTCGCCCAGGGTCGCCTCGGCCCGGGCCGCCGCCAGCATGGCCGGCACGATGTTGCCGGTGGTCCGCGCCACCTCGGCCATCCGGGTCAGGGCGTCCCCGACCACGGCGGCGTCCCGGGCCGCCCGGCGCTCGGCCAGTGCCCGCCCCTGCTCCACCTCGACCTGGTGGCTGATCCGCAGGATCTCCAGTTCGTCCTCATCTCGGGCCGGGTACACGTTCACCCCGACGACCCTCTTCTCCTGCTTCTCCAGCTTCTGCTGGTACTGGAACGCCGCGTCGGCGATCTCGCCGGTGAACCAGCCGTCCTCGATGCCGCGCAGGATGCCGGCGGTCATCGTCCCGTCGCGGCCGTCGCGGCCACCCGCGCCCAAGTCGGCGATCCGGGCGAAGATCTGCTCGGCCTGGCGTTCCAGCTCGTCGGTGAGCGACTCGACGTACCAGGACCCGCCGAGCGGGTCGGCCACGTTGAGCACGCCGGTCTCCTCGGCGAGCACCTGCTGAGTCCGCAGCGCGATCTGCGCGGCCCGCTCGCTGGGCAGCGCCAACACCTCGTCCAGCGCGTTGGTGTGCAGCGAGTTGGTCCCGCCCAGCACCGCTGCCAGGGCCTCGATCGCGGTGCGCACCACGTTGTTGTCCGGCTGCTGCGCGGTCAGCGACACCCCGGCGGTCTGGGTGTGGAAGCGCAACCACTGGGCCCGCGCGGTGGTCGCGCCGTAGCGGTCGCGCAGCCACCGGGCCCAGATCCGGCGGGCCGCCCGGAACTTGGCGATCTCCTCGAAGAAGTCGATGTGCGCGTCGAAGAAGAACGACAGCCCGGGGGCGAACGTGTCCACGTCCATCCCCCGGGACAACCCCAACTCGACGTACCCGAACCCGTCGGCGAGGGTGAACGCCAGTTCCTGCGCGGCGGTCGACCCAGCCTCCCGGATGTGGTATCCGGACACCGACAGCGGTTTGTACGCCGGGATCCGCTCGGCGCAGAACTCCATCAAATCGCCGATCAGCCGCAGGTGCGGCTCCGGCGGGAACAGCCACTCCTTCTGCGCGATGTACTCCTTGAAGATGTCGGTTTGCAGCGTCCCGTTCAGCGCGCCGACGTCCATCCCCTGCCGCTCGGCGGCGACCAGGTACATGCAGAAGATCGGCACAGCCGGGCCGCTGATGGTCATCGAGGTGGTGACCTCACCGAGCGGGATGCCGTCGAACAGGACGTCCATGTCGGCGGCCGAGTCGATGGCCACGCCGCAGTGCCCGACCTCGCCGAGGCTTCGCGGGTCGTCGGAGTCGCGGCCCATCAGGGTCGGCATGTCGAAGGCCACCGACAGCCCTCCGCCGCCCTCGGCCAGGATCATCCGGTACCGCTCGTTGGTCTGTCGTGCGTTGCCGAACCCGGCGAACTGGCGGATCGTCCAGGGCCGGCCCCGGTAGCCGGTCGGGTACAGGCCGCGGGTGAACGGGTACTCCCCCGGCCAGCCGATTCGGTCGAACCCCGGCACGGACGAGCCATCAGGCGGCCCATACACCGGGTCCACCTCCAGCCCGGACAGGGTGGTGAAGTCCGCGTCCCGCCGGGTCGCGGCGTCGTAGCGGGCCTGCCAGCGCTCCCGCCCAGCCCGGATGTCCTCAGCGTGGTCCGCAGCGTGGTCCCTGCCGTTGTCCCTGGCGTCCACGTCGACTCCCGCCTGGTCGCGCGTTCCGGCGGGGCCCGGCGACAGCGCGGGCCGGACCCGTCACAGCCAAATTACTAGGACGTCCGACTATCTGTCGACAGGAGCGGGTGTGAAGTCGCCCGCATCCACCCGCAGCCGGGTGAGTACCTCGAACAGGGTGTCCAGGTCGGCGCCGGGCAGCGACCCCAGCCCGAACCGGGCCGAGGTGAGGTCGGCGGTGGCCCGCTCCACCACTGCCCGGCCGGCCGGGGTGATCGAGGCGAGCGTGCCGCGCCGGTCGGCCGGGTTCGGCTCGCGGGCCACCAGCCCGGCCCGTTCCAGCCGGTCGATCGTGTTGGTCACGCTGGTTGGGTGCACCATCAGCCGGGCACCGATCTTGGACAGCGGCAGCTTGCCCTCGCGGGCGAAGGTGAGCAGGACGAGTGCCTCGTACCGGGCGAAGGTGAGCCCGTAGGGGCGCAGCGCGGCGTCCAGTTCGCCGAGAAGTATCTGCTGGGCGCGCATGATCGAGGTGACCGCGGCCATCGCGTCCACCGCGTCGGCGCCCCACCGCCTGGCCCACAGCTCGGCCGCCCGGACGATGGGATCGAAGGGCAGGTTCAGCGACCGCGACACGCGCACACGGTAACAATTCCAGAACCGCGCCGGGCCGGCCGTGAGGACCGGACCGGTGACCGGCGTGACATGTCACACAGGTTTTCCCGCGGCCTGCCCACACCGGCCGTCGCCCAACCACACTGGTTCCGACGTGGTCGGGCGGGGTCGGCGCGGCCAGACCGGCCAGACCGGCCAGGGCGGCCGGCGCGGAACCGGCGCGCCGGCACCGGGCACGCACCGAACCGACCGCCCGTATACCCACGACCGGGACAGCCGACCCCCGAGGAGACGACTGTGACAATCGACCTGCTGGATCTGGACGGGTTGCTGTCTGATGAGGAACGGATGGCCCGCGACGTGGTCCGCCGGTTCGCCGACGAGCGGCTGCGGCCGAACGTCGCCGACTGGTTCGACCAGGGCGCGCCGCCGCGCGAGCTGATGCCGGAGTTCGGCAAGCTCGGACTGCTGGGCATGCACCTGCACGGGTACGGCTGCGCCGGCACCAGCGCGGTGATCTACGGCCTGACCTGCCACGAGCTGGAGGCGGTCGACTCAGGTCTGCGCAGTCTGGTGTCGGTGCAGGGCTCGCTGGCCATGTACGCGATATACCGGTTCGGCTCGGACGAGCAGAAGGAGCGGTGGCTGCCGGCGATGGCCCGCGGCGAGGCGGTGGGCTGTTTCGGCCTGACCGAACCGGACTCCGGTTCGGACCCGGGCAGCATGCGGACCTCCGCCCGGTGGGACGGCTCGGACTGGATCCTGCACGGCACCAAGATGTGGATCACCAACGGTGAGTGGGCCGACGTGGCCGTGGTCTGGGCGCGCACCGAGGAGGGAGTGCGCGGCTTCCTGGTGCCGCGCGGGACGCCGGGTTTCTCGGCCCGGTCGGTGGGCCGCAAGCTGTCCCTGCGCGCGTCGGTGACCTCGGAGTTGTCCTTTGACGACTGCCGGCTGCCGGCGGACGCGCAACTGCCCGGCGCTCGCGGCCTGGGCGGGCCGCTGACCTGCCTGACCGAGGCGCGGTTCGGGATCATCTGGGGCTCGATGGGCGCGGCCCGCGACTGCCTGGCCACCGCACTGGACTACGCGCGGACCCGGGTCCAGTTCGACCGCCCCATCGGCGGGTTCCAGCTCACCCAGGCCAAGCTGGTCGACATGGCCGTGGAGGTGAACAAGGGCATCCTGCTCGCGCTGCACCTGGGGCGACTCAAGGACGCCGGGACGCTGCGGCCCGAGCAGGTCAGCTTCGGCAAGCTGAACAACGTGCGGGAGGCGCTGGCCGTCTGCCGGCAGGCCCGCACCATCCTGGGCGGCAACGGCATCACCCTGGAGTACCCGGTGCTGCGGCACATGAACAACCTGGAGTCGGTACTCACCTACGAGGGCACCAGCGAGGTGCACACCCTGGTGCTTGGGCAGGCGCTGACCGGCCTGGCCGCATTCCGTTGACCCGCTCCGCCCGCAACTTGCCATTCGGCCACGGCGGCATGCGGGCGGAATGTCCGTCCAACGGGTCTGGACGTTCAGGTCTGAGCCATGACATGATGTGGTCTAGACCTACCGCACACGGGGCGCCACCCGCCGGCCCGTGGAACCAGGCCCGGGGAGGTGCTGGCGGCGGTGGCCTCCCCGGGTCTGCCTGGCCGGAGCCAGAACCCGCTACGCCATGGCGCCGACCCCGGCGACGCGCCTGGCGCATCAGGCCGTAGAGGCGTGGCACGCAGGACCGGACGGCCGTCGACGGCCCCGGTGAGCTCACCGCGCTGACGCAGGATGCCGCAGTCCGGCCGGGACAGTGATGCGGACCTGCCGAGCACGGTGATCCGGCCGGTGAGCACGTCGCCCGGGTGTACCGGGCGCAGCCAGCGCAACTGGTCGACGCCCGGCGAGACCTCCACCGCACTGTCCCGCAGGACCGCGTCGACGTGCAGCCGCATCAGGATCGCCGCCACGTGCCAACCGCTGGCGATGAGCCCGTCCGGCGCACCGCCCAGGTGACGAGGCTGCGGGTCGAACCGGGTGCGAACTCGACGATCTCCGCCGCGGACACCGAGCGGCTCCCGAGCTCGAACACGTCACCCACGCCGAAGTCCTCAAGATGGCGCACGCCGCGAGTCAACCCCAAAGGATGCAGAAGGGTACGGAGTGTGGTGTGGTTTCTTGCCGACTTCCCGATCGGCGATGAGCGGGTCCCCTGCCCGTCGCGATCCTCCGCGCGTGCCGTCCGCAACCGGGCTGGTAGACGTTCGGCTACAACCGGTCAGGACTTAGACCCTCAAACGTCGGATGACATCGAGGACGTCGGCGCCGTGTTCCCCGCCGGCGGGCTCGGACCTGGCAGCCTGCCGAACCACCATCTCACTGCGGCACGAGCCTATTAGGGTCGCCCGGTGGACTGGAATTTGCGCACCTGCGCCCGACGCGGGCACGCGACCTACGCCCCGGACGAGCCGTCACTGGCCGACCGGCTGCGGGTGGGTAGCCCAGTCGGCGAGGCGTGGCGCTGCCTGCGCTGCGGCAGCTACGTGCCGGGCGAGCCGGCCGGCACCGGTCCGGCCGGCTCGGCGCCCCGGGTCCGGCGCGGCCGGGCCCTGCGTGACCTGTTCGTGCTGCGGCTGCTGTCGGTGGAACGGATTGTGCGCGGGCTGCTGATCCTGCTGCTCAGCTACGCGGTACTTCGGTTCCGCGACTCCCAGGCCGACCTGCGCCAACTCTTCGAGCGCGACCTGCCCGCGGCCCGGCCACTGGCCGACCGGCTGCACGTCGACCTGGACGACAGCGGCGTGGTGCACTCCATCCGGCACGCGCTCACGGTCAGTTCCACGACCCTGACCGTGGTCACCGCGCTGCTCGCCGGCTACGCGCTGATCGAGATAGTGGAGGGGGTCGGCCTGTGGATCGCGGCGCGCTGGGCCGAGTACCTGACCGTGGTGGCGACCGCGGTGTTCCTGCCGCTGGAGGCGTTCGAACTCACCGAGAAGGTGAGCGCGCTGCGGATCGGCGCGCTGGTGTTCAACCTGGCCGCGGTGGTGTACCTGCTGGTCACCAAACGGTTGTTCGGCCTGCGCGGCGGCCGGGCCGGCATCGAGGCTCGGCATGCCGCCGAGTCCCTGCTGGAGATCGAACTGGCCGGTGGGTGACTGGTACCCACCCACCGGTGCCCACGTCCGCCCCCTCGCCACGGCCCTGCCGCAGCGAGCCCTCCTGAGGTTTTCGCAAGAAAGTCTCACGGGCCGGGTGCAGGGTGGGGGCACCGGCGGGGTTTGCGGTTGGTGTACTAGCCGGTGACGGTGGCGACGAGTTCGTCGGCGGCGGAGTACGGGTCGGTGGCTCCGGCCACCACCTGGACGGCCAGGGTGTCCAGGGCGGACGATCCCTGGATGTCGGACATCCGTTCGGCCAGCGCGGCCAGCGCGATCGCCCGGATCTCCCCGGCCGCCCGGTTCCGCCGGCGGCGGTCCAGCTCGCCGGTCCGCCCGGACCACTCGCGGTGCTTGTGCACCGCCGCCAGCACCTCGGCGACCCCCTCGGACCGGGCCGCCACCGTGCGCAGGATCGGTGGCCGCCAGGCGCCAGCCTCGGAGTGCCGCCCGCCCAGCGACTGCATGTACCGCAGATCGCGCACGGTCTGATCGGCCCCGTCCCGGTCGGCCTTGTTCACCACGAACACGTCGGCGACCTCCAGGATGCCCGCCTTGGCGGCCTGGATCCCGTCCCCCATCCCGGGCGCGAGCAGCACAAGTGTGGTGTCGGCCAGCGAGGCGACCTCGACCTCCCCCTGCCCGACGCCGACGGTCTCGACCAGGATGACGTCGCAGCCGGCCGCGTCG
>DASULA010000280.1:0-5946 GCA_036278435.1 Mycobacteriales bacterium
CGGCGAGCCGGCCGCCGGCCGCCGAACCGAGCAGTCCACCGAGCAGGCCGCCCGGCGCGGCGGCCAGGTCCCCGATGGTGTGGATGCCCCGGGCGGCCAGCCGGGCCTGGGTGGCCGGGCCGACTCCCCACACCAGTCCCACCGGCAGGGGGCGCAGGAACTCGGTCTCCCGGTCGGGATCCACCGCCACCAGCCCGTCCGGCTTGGCCACCTGGGAGGCGATCTTGGCCAGGTGCTTGGTCCGGGCCACTCCCACCGACAGCGGCAGGCCGAGCTCGTCGAGCACCCTCCGCCGGATCCGGGCGGCCACCCGCACCGGCGTGCCGAACAGGTGGACCGAACCGGCGACATCGCAGAACGCCTCGTCGATCGAGATCCGTTCGACCCGCGGGGTGAAGTCCCGCACCACGTCCACGGCCGCGTCGCCCAGGCGCTGGTACTCGGCGAAGTGGCCCCGGACAACGCGCAGGTCCGGGCACAGCCGCCGTGCCCTGGCCCCGGACATGCCCGCGTGCACTCCGAATGCCTTGGCCTCGTACGAGGCGGCCAGCACCACCCCGACGCCGACCGCGATGGGCCGGCCGGCCAGTGAGGGATTCAGCAACTGCTCCACCGACGCGTAGAACGCGTCCAGATCCGCGTGCAGGATCGTCGCCCCACCGGCCGGTGCCACGGCACCAATACTATCGAACATGTGTTCGATCAGCTACGGGTCGGTGGACCAACCGTTGAAGGTCGCCTGATTGAGCACTGAACGGGTGAAATCATAGGTAGTGTGACGCCTTCAGATTTTTGTCGGATTTGGAGGAGGCGCGGTTGATGGGCGACGAGCAGCGGACCGGCCGGCGCGGGTTCATCGGCGCCGCGAGTGTGGCGGTGGGCGCGGCGGCCGGGCTGACCGCGGCGAGCCTGCCGCTGGGCGGCGGACCGGCCAGCGCGGCAGCCGCCGCCACCGGCGGATACCCGTTCTGGGTCGGCCCGGCCGGATCGGGCGCGCCGTTCGTAATCGACCCGGCGGTCGGCGCCCAGCAGGCCATCAACGACGCGCTGGCCGCCGCCGGCCAGGGCGCGGTGTTCGTGGCCGGCGGCACCCACCCGGTCGCCGGCCCGGTGGTACTCGCCGGGCAGCAGGCCCTGGTGGGCGCGGGCCCGCTCAGCACCGTGCTCAGGGCGGCGTCGGGATACACCGGCGGCGCCATGGTGCAGACCTCCGGCACCCCCGCCGACGTGCGGGTGTGCATCGCCGACATCGGCCTGGAGGCGGCCCACCGGGCCAGCGGCGGTGTCGCCCTGTCGATCAGCGGCAAGCCCACGGTGTACGGACCGGACCCCGGTCCCTGGCTCGGCCGGGTGTTCGTGTCCAACACCACCGGCGACGGGATCTGGCTGGGTGGCGCGTACTCCGGCGGCCAGCGGGAGTTCAAGATCACCGACTGCCGGGTGGAGCACGCCGGCGGGTGGGCCTACAACCTCGCGTCCTCCGACGGGTTCGTCAGCGGCTGCTCGGCGCAGAGCGGCGACCTCGGCGGCTACAACCTGGCCGGCGGCAACATCAAGTGCTGGGGCTCGAAGGTGTACAGCACCGGCACCGGGTCGACGCCCGGACCCGGGTTCCGGCTCGCCTCGGCCCGGGCCACGGTGAGCGGCTGCGAGGCGCAGGACACCTGGGGCTGCGGATACGAGATCCTCGGCCACGCCTGCGTGGTGTCCGGCTGCACCGCGGACTCCACCGGGATCGGCAACGCCGGCACCGACCGGTACTCAGCCGGCTTCTACCTGCACGCCTCCAACCTGATGCTCACCGGCTCGGCCTACCAGCGCAGCAACGGCGGCGCGTCCTGGCTCGGCGCCTCGGGCATGCGCTGGGCGCTCTACCTCGACGGGGGCAGCGACCACCTGAACGTCTCGCTGTCCAGCGACGGCGCCCAGGTCGGCGCCGGCCCGTTCCAGGGAACCGTCTTCGGCACCGTCGGCGCCAACTCCCGCGTCACCGTCGTCGGCTGAACCGTCGTCGGCTGAGTCGCACCGGCCAGCCCGCGCCCCGGTCGCCAACGCCGGACACCGGAGTTCACCACCGGCACAGTCGTTCGACCATCGCGCGGAGCCGTTCGGCGACGTCGTTGCCGGACGGGCCTGCCGGCCCGACCTAGCCCACGGTGCCCGGCACCGGAATGCGCGGAGGTCCCAAAGGTCCCCTCACCGAGCCAGACCACCGCACCGGGCCCGGGGGTCGGGAGTCGGTGCGGGAACCGCCCGGGCTGTCCACCGCGTGGTGGGTCGGGGTGCACACGTCCGGACCGGACGGCGATCGTGACCACGGGTCCGGACGATCCGGTCGGTTCGTGGTCAAGTCCGTGGTCGGGTGCCTGAACGGAGCCGAGGCGTCCCGCCGGCCGGGGCGCTCCGGCCGGCCGGTGGCGCTATCCTTGGGGTAGCGCGATCGGTTGTTCGTTGCGTCTGGTGGGGTAACAGGCTGCGGGAACCAGCCCGAGCCCTCCGTTGTCCGGTTACCCGAACCGGCCTTGTCGACGGACACCGGCGCGACCACGAATGCCCCCGTCGATGTGGTGTCGACCTCCGGTGTGCCGCGCCGTTGCCGCAGGCTCGCCGAGTGCCCGCAACCTGCCCGTCCAAGGTTCGTCCGAGGCTCCGAGGAGTGATCCTGAGCACAGATCCGTCCGATGCCAGCCGGTCCGAGGCCGGGGTGGTTCGCGTCCACCAACTCGCCCGGGAACTGGGCGTCCGCGTCTCGGTCGTGCTCCAGGCCGCCCGGGCGGAGCGGATCCGGTACCTGCGGACCGCGTCCAGCCCGGTCCCCGACGCCGACGCCGACGCCATCCGCGCCCGGGTTCGGCACGGCACCGTACCGCCGCGCGGCGGCCCGTCCACCGAACCCGGCGAACCGGCCGACAGCGCGGAGGCACCGGCTGCCGTTCCGACTGTGCCGGCTGTGCCGACTGTGCCCGTCGTGCCCGCGTTCGGCTGGGACCTCGCCGCGGTCGGTCGGGTCGACCCCGAGGTCGCGGCCACCGCCGCGGCCCTGGGCGTGGAGTTCAGCGGCGGGCAGGCCACGTACCAGCAGCCGGTGAGGCCCCGGCCGGACCCCGACCCGGTGGTACCCAGCCCCTCTGGTCCGGTCGACCCGCCGGACCAACCCGCGCAACCGGAGGGCATGGCGGCGCTGATCCGCGAGCAGTGGCGCAGCGTGACCGTGGCCGAGTCCGAGCGGCTGGCCGCCGGCTACGCCGCCAAGGGCGTCGCCGTCGAGGCTGCCGGCCCGTACTGGGAGGCCGGCCTGGGACCCTACGACCTCGACGCCATCGCGCAGTGCATCCGCAACGGCCTGGAGCCGGCCGACCTGGCGTTGCTCATCGACGGGCGCAGCGTGGTGAACCGGCTCCGAGGCGGCGAACCGGTCCAGGTCCTGCTGGTCCAGTTGCCCCGCTGACCGCCCCACCGACCGCCCACTGACCAGCTTCGCCCCGCCCACCCGCCGAGCAGTCCCCGAGGTTTTCGCAAGAAAACCTCGCCGTGTAACCGGTTAACCGTGAGGTTTTCGCGAGAAAACCTCACGGGGGGGGGCTGGGGGAGTGGCGCGGCGGGGGTCGGTGGTCACGTCTTGACAGAACGTCCGGCTGATGTAGGTTAGCCACACCTAAGTTAGGTGTGGCTAACTGCATGGTTGGGAGGCGTCCCGGTGCTCGCTACGTTTGTCATCGGCCTGCGGGAGGGGCTGGAGGCCGCACTGATCGTGGGCATCGTCGCGGCGTTCCTCCGGCAGCGAGGGCGCGGTGACGCCCTGCGGATGGTATGGGTCGGGGTCGGTACCGCGGTGGCGATCTGCCTGGCCATCGGGGTCAGCCTCGACGTGCTCGCCCGGAACCTGCCGACCAGGGCACAGGAGGGCCTGGAGACCGTCGTCGGCCTGGTCGCGGTGGCGATGGTCACCTACATGATCCTGTGGATGCGCACGCACTCGGTCGGCCTGAAGCGGGAACTGGAGGGCGCCGCCGGGTCCGCGCTGGCGTCGGGTTCGGCCTGGGCACTGGTGCTGATGGCGTTCCTCGCGGTGATGCGGGAGGGATTCGAGACCGCGGTGTTCCTGCTCGCGGCCTTCCAGGCCAGTTCGGCACCGGCGTCGGCCGGCGCGGGCGCCCTGCTCGGCATCCTGGTCGCGGTCGGTGTCGGGTACGGCATCTACCGCGGTGGGGTCCGGCTGAATTTGGCCCGGTTCTTCCGCGCAACCGGGCTGGTGCTGGTGCTGGTCGCCGCCGGGCTGGTGATGACCGCGCTGCACACCGGACACGAGGCCGGTTGGATCAACGCCGGCCAGACCAGCGTGCTCGACCTGTCCTGGCTGGTCCGGCCGGGCAGCGTGCAGGCGTCGCTTCTCACCGGGGTGCTCGGCTGGCGGGCGCACCCCACCGCGATCGAGGTCGCCGGCTGGCTGGTGTACGGCGTGCCCATGGTGCTGGCTGTCGCCCTGCCGCGCCGCGCCCGCCCGGCCGCGGCGCGCACCGTACCGCCGGCACCGCCGGCACCGCCCGCACTGCCCGCGCCCCGCGGCCCGTCCGGATCCCGCGCCGGCACCAGCCGCTGAGCCGAAGCCCCACCCGTGCGCCATTCCCAGGCAGCCCTGGAGGCTCCGTTGAGTAGGCCACCCCTCTCCCGGCTGGCCGGGATCGCCGTCGGCGTGCCGGTCGTGATCGCGCTGGCCGCGGCCGGATGCGGCAGCGGCCACGCCCCCGGCGACACCGCCGGGGCGGGTTCGCGGACCGTGTCGGTGACCCTGACCCCGGACGGCTGTCAGCCCGACCCGGCCTCGGTGCCCGCCGGCGCCACCACCTTCACGGTCGTCAACACCCACGCCGACGCGGTCAGCGAGCTGGAACTGCTCAAGGGTGACCGGGTGATCGGCGAGAAGGAGAACCTCACGCCGGGGCTGTCCGGATCGTTCTCGCTGAACCTCGATGGCGGGTCCTACACGCTGTCCTGCCCGGGGGCCAAAAAGGACAGCGCCGTGTTCACGGTAACCCGCCGGAGCGCGGCCAAAGGCGGTGGCACCGATGGTGGCTCCCCGTCGGCCGGGCCGGTCCAGCACGAGTTGGACGAGGCCACCGCCGGCTACGCCGCGTACGTGCGGGACCAGTCCGGCCGGTTGGTGACCGCCACCGAGGCGTTCGCGGCTGCCGTGCGGTCCGGTGACGTGGCCAGGGCCAGGTCGCTCTACCCGCCGGCCCGGGTCTTCTACGAGCGGATCGAACCGGTCGCGGAGAGCTTCGGCGACCTCGACCCGGCCATCGACGCACGGATCAACGACGTGGCCGACCCGGCGTCCTGGTCGGGCTTCCACCGGATCGAACAGGCACTGTGGCAGAAGAACACCACGGCCGGCATGGCCCCGGTCGCCGACCGGCTGGTCTCCGACGTCAAGCGCCTGAACACGATGGTGGGCAGCGCGACCTACCAGCCCGCGCAACTGGCCAACGGCGCCAGCGAACTGCTCGACGAGGTCGCCAAGTCCAAGATCACCGGTGAGGAGGAGCGGTACTCCCACATCGACCTGGTCGATTTCGCCGCCAACATCGACGGAGCGAAGAAGGCGTTCGATCTGCTCAGCGACGCGGTGGAGCAGATCGACCCGGATCTGGCCGGCAGCATCGACAGCGCCTTCGACCAGGTCGACACCTCGCTGGCCAGGTATCACAACGGCCAGGGCGCCGAGGACTACGTCTCCTACACCGCACTGTCCAGAAGCGACCTGACCACGCTTGCCCGCCAGGTCGACGCGCTGGCCGAACCGCTGTCGAAGGTCGGGGCCAGAGTGGTCGGGAACAGGTGAGCCGAATGACCGGAGCAGCGCACCGTCGCGGTGCGACAGTCAGCCGCCGCGGGGTGTTCACCGGCGCGGCGGGGTTGGCGGCCACCGGGCTGCTGGCCTCGTCC
>DASULA010000281.1:0-5124 GCA_036278435.1 Mycobacteriales bacterium
CCGGAAATGGAAGCGTTCATCCAACGGTGAAGGGTCCACGTGCAGATGAAACTGGTCAGCTACGTCGCGGACGGGACCGAGCGGGTGGGTGTCCTCGACGCCACCGACATTGTCTTCCAGATCGACGGGGATCCGGGCGGCGGCGGTCTCGTCGGTGTCATCGAGCACATCCTCCGGCACGGCCCGGACTCGGTGCGGACCCGACCGGAGCCGGCGCCGGCCTCGGCGCTGGCGATCACCGCACCGGTGCCGCGACCGGCCCGCAACATCTTCTGCGTGGGGAAGAACTATCGCGCGCACGTGGGGGAACTGTCCCGCAGCGGGTACGGCTTCGGCCCGGCCGACGCCGAGGAACCCCCCGGCGGGCCCACCTTCTTCACCAAGCCGGCCAGCAGTGTGATCGGCCCGGGCGAGCCCATCGACGACCACTCCGGGTTGACCAGCGCGCTGGACTACGAGGCGGAACTGGCCGTCATCATCGGACCCGGCGGCCGGTCCATCTCCACCGCGCGGGCCTGGGAGCACGTGTGGGGGTACACCCTGATCAACGACGTGACCGCCCGGGACATCCAGCGCGACCGGGGGCAGTGGTTCCTCGGCAAGTCGCTGGACACGTTCTGCCCGATGGGACCCTGGGCGGTCGGCCGGGACGAGCTGAACCTCGCAGACGTCACACTCGAATGCTGGGTGAACGGCGAACAGCGGCAGAGCGCGGGCATCAAGGAACTCATCTTCGACATCCCGACCCTGATCGCCGACCTGTCCGCCGGGGTGACGCTGCGCACCGGTGACATCATCGCCACCGGCACCCCGTCGGGCGTCGGCCTGGGGTTCGACCCGCCCCGCTTCCTGGTGCCCGGGGACCTGGTGCGGGTGACCGCCACCGGCCTGGGAGTCCTGGAGAACCGGGTCGGCCGTGGCTAGCCCGTCCGACCCGGCGGCGCGGCGGGCCGCCCGGCTGCACCGGGAGACCCTCGTGGTGGAGGGCCACCGCGACTGCTACGAGCAGATCCACTGGCTGAACCTGGGCGAGGCCAACCCGGTCGCGGACCGGCTCGCCCACCGGCTGGCCGACGGCGGGGTGGACCTGGTGGTGTACTCGGTCGGCGGCGACTCGATCGCGCACGCCAACGGTCGGGACCGCAGGCTGCTGGCGACCGTGGAGAACATCGTCAGGCTGCGTGACGGGCGGCGGGAGATGGACCCGCCGGCCACCCTGGTCCGCACCCGCGCCGACGTCCCGGACGCACCCGACGGGGTGCTCCGGTTCCTGCTCCACCTGGAGGGCGGGTCGCCGCTGGAGGGCAGCCCACACGCGCTGGAGGCCCTGTTCGAACTGGGGCTGCGGTCGGTCCAGCCAACCTGGAACCTGCGCAACGAGCTGGGCGACGGGGTCGGCGAGCGGGACAGCTCGGGCGGGCTGACTCGGTTCGGGGTCCGGGTGGTCCGCCGGATGCGGGAACTGGGCATGCTGGTCGACCTGGCACACATGGCCGAGTCCACGTTCTGGCACACCCTGTCGGTCACCGACGGCACCGACGGACCGGTGGTGGTGTCGCACGCCAACGCCAGGGCGGTCTACGACCATCCGCGCAACCTGTCCGACGACCAGATCCGGGCGGTCGCCGAGCGCGGCGGCGTGGTCGGCGTGCACACCCTGCCGACGTTCGTCGGGGCCGGACAGCCCACGGTCGGGCACCTGCTCGACCACGTGCGGCACCTGGTCGACGTCGCCGGCATCGAGCACGTCGCGTTCGGCGGGGACTTCGTGGCCTGCGACGGCCCGAGGCCGGCCCGCGAGGCGCTCTTCCACGACCCACGCGAGGCACCGCCCACACTGCCCGGTCTCAGCGAGGCGCACGAGCTGGTCACCTTCACCACCGGCCTGCTGTCGGTGGGTTTCGACGAGAAGGAGGCGGCGGCGATCCTGGGCGGCAACTCCGCCCGGGTCCTGCGCAGCGTCCTGCCGGTCCGATGAGGATCTGCCGCTATGCCGACGGATCGGCCGGAGCGTTCGGGGTGGTCGTCGGGGATCAGGTGCGCCAGCTCGACGGGGATCCGTTCGGGCCATGCCGCCCCGGAGCGCCGGTCGGCGACCTGGGTCGGGTCCGGCTGCTCGCCCCGTGCACACCGTCCAAAGTGGTCTGCGCCGGCCGGAACTACCGGTCCCTGCTGGCCGAGCAGGGGCGCGACCTGCCGGACGAGCCGTTCCTGTTCCTCAAGGCGTCCACGGCCGTGGTCGGTCCGGGCGCGCGGGTGTACCTGCCCGGCGGCGTGACCGACCTGGCGCACGAGGGTGAGCTGGCCGTGGTGGTCGGCCGGCGGGCCAGCCGGCTGACCGAGTCCGACGCGGCCGGCGCCGTGCTGGGTTACACCTGCGCCAACGACCTGACGGTCCGGGACTGGCAGGGGCCGTCCCGGCAGTGGGTCCGGGCCAAGAGTTCGGACACCCACTGCCCGCTGGGGCCGTGGATCGAGACCGAACTGGACGACCCGGCCGACGTGCGGGTGCGCACCACGGTCAACGGCGTGCTCCGCCAGGACGGCCGGACCAGCGACCTGGTATTCGGGATCGGCCAGTTGCTGGCGTACATCACCGCGCACATGACGCTGCTACCCGGCGACGTGGTGTTGACCGGAACGTCGGCCGGGATCCGGCCGGTGCGGGCCGGGGATGTCATGCGGGTCGAGGTGGAGGGGGTGGGCGCGCTCACCAACCCGGTGGTGGACTGGCCGACGGACGCCTGACCGCGGCCGGCGCGCCGGTCAGGCACCCTGGTGGGCCGCCACGATGCGGTCGGCAGCCTGGTCGGCGGTCAGGTCATCCACGTCGACCACCACCTCGGCGACCTCGCCGTACCAACCGGCCCGCTGCGTGTCCAGTGCGGCCAGCACCCGTTCGGGGTCGTCGTCCAACCACGGCCGGCCCGCGCCGGTGCCGACCCGGGCGGCCAGCGTGGACGGGCGGGCTCGCAGCCACACGGTGAATCCCCCGGTGCGCAGCAGCGCGCGCAGCGCCGGGTCGACCACCACGCCGGCGGGCACCCCGGCGACCACTGGCTCGGCGTGGTCCAGCACGGAGCGCAGGTAGTCCGCCTCGGCCGCGCGCACCCCGACCGACCCGGCGGTCTCGGCGATCTGCGGCACGGTGTGCCCGGTGGCCTGTCGTACCTGCACATCGTTGTCCAGGTACGACACACCCAGCCGGGCGGCCACGATTCGGCCGACGGTCGTCTTGCCCGACCCCATCATGCCCACCAGCAACACCGGCCAGCGGCTCACCGGGAATCTCGGGCCGCCCGGTTCGACCGCGGGGTCCGGCCGGTCGGGGCTCAGATGGGTTCGTCCTCGGGGTCGTCCAGGTCCGGGTCGTGACGCCGGCCCACCGCCTGGACGGCCGCACCGGTGGCGACGAGGCTGGCCCCCACGGCCAGCGTCGGCACCACCGGCAGGCCCGGACCGGTGAACGCCAGCACTCCGCGGGACTCCGGCTGCGATGACGGGGAGGGCGACGGCGAGGCGGGCGGTGACGCCGGCGGCACGGGGTTGTGGCCCCCGGCCGGTGGTGAGGCCGGTGGCGGCTGGCCCCCGCCACTCGGCGGCGGGTTGTTGGGCGGCGGCGAACTCGGGCTCTCCGCGTGCGCCGCGGTCAGCGACACGGCCTGCACGACCGGAGCCGCCCAGACCAGCGCGCCACCGACGATCGCACCCCGCTTGAGCGCCGCGCGCCTGTCCAGCCGAACGCCCCCGGACTGCTCGGGAACCGGCGAGTGACCCATCACATCTCCCTGGTCGCTCAGGAAGTGGGCCAGCCCTGCCACCCCCGGCAACGACCCACGTGACGGAACGTAGCACCGCCGCCGGCCGGCCACCAATCGTTCGGCAAAACCATTATTCTCCTTTGGTGAGCGCCGACCGGATCGGTCCGCCGCAGCCGGGCGTACGCGCCGTGGAACTCGGCCAGGACATCAGCCTGTACAACCCGCGGACGCGCGGCGCGGCGCTGCTGAACTCCACCGCCAGTGACGTGTGGCGACTGCTGGACGGCGAGCACACCCTGGACCAGATCGTCGATCTGCTCGGCGCGGCCTACGACGCCGCCCCCGAGCTGATCCGGACCGAGGTGCGCCGGACCGTCGACGAACTGACCTCGGCCGGCTTCCTTTGACCCGGCCGCCCGGCGGGCCCGCCGCGGTCGGGACCGGGGCGGTCGAGGTGTGCCTGTTGGGGCGACGGTTCCGGGTCCGCGGCGACGCCGCCGTGGTGGGCGAGGTCCGCCGGCTGCTGGACCACTTCGCGCCGGCCAACCCGGCTGACCCGGCCGACCCTCCGGCTGACACGGTGGCCGTCGTCTCGGTGCGCCGGTCGGCGTCGGGGTACGCCGTCACCGGCACCGGCCCGGGGGGTGGGGTCGGGGTCGGGGATGGAACGGCCCGGGACACCGCCGGGGCCACCGCCCTGGTGCTGGCCGGGCTGAACGCGACCGCGCTGGCCGGCGCCGGGTGCCTGGCCGTGCACGCCGGGGTGGTAGCCCGGGGCGGCCGGGCGGTGGCGTTCCCGGCCGGATCGGGCCAGGGCAAGAGCACGCTGACCGCGGCCTGCCTGCGAGCCGGGCTGGACTACGTCTCCGACGAGGCGCTGTGTCTGGGCTGGCCGGACGCGGGTGTGCTGCCCTACCCGCGCCCGCTGGAACTGTCCGGGTGGAGCCGGGCCGCGGTCGGACTGGTACCAGTGTCGATACCAGCACCGGATGACCACCGCGACGGTGGTCGGGGCGACGCCCTGGTCACCGCGGCCGAACTGGGCGCCGGGCTGGCCGGCCCGCCGCTGGTGCTCGACCACGTGGTGCTGCCCTGCCGGCACGCCGATCCCGCCCGCACCGACGTGGCGCTGGACGCGGCACCCCGGCAGCGGGCCGCCGCCGCGTTGTTGACCCGGTCGTTCAACCACTGGCGCGACCCCGACCGCGCGTTCGACCTGGTACACGAGGTGGTGTCCCGAACCCGGGTGTGGCGGCTGAACTGGGGCGACCCAACCCGCGCCGCCACCGTCCTGTCCGACCTGCTCCCCGCCCGGTGACCCACCCCCCCCACCGGCGCACCCGGCAGGTTTTCGCAAGAAAAC
>DASULA010000282.1:0-4101 GCA_036278435.1 Mycobacteriales bacterium
CAACCGGACGCGATCGACGACGCCTCGCAGCAGATCGCCGCCTACATGGCGCGGTTGGTCGCCGACAAACGCTCCCGGCCGGGGCAGGATCTGCTCTCCGACCTGGTCGCGGTGCGCGACGCCGGGGACCAGCTCGACGACGCCGAACTGGTGTCCATGGCGACCCTGCTGCTGGTCGCCGGGCACGAGACCACCACCAACCTCATCGGCAACGGCACCCTGGCGTTGCTGTCCGACCCGGACAGTCTCGCCGCGCTGCGGGCCGACCCCGGCCTGCTCCCCTCGGCGGTGGAGGAACTACTCCGCTACAACCCACCGGCCGCCACCGCCACGTTCCGGTGGACCACCGAACCAGTCCACCTCGGCGACGTGGTCATCCCCGCCGACCAAGTCGTGATGATCTCCCTGGCCGCGGCCAACCACGACCCAGCGATGTTCCCCGACCCCGGCGAACTCGACCTGGACCGCGACACCGGCGGGCACCTGGCGTTCGGGTACGGCATCCACTACTGCCTCGGCGCGCCGCTGGCCCGCATGGAAGCCCGCATCGCGTTCCACCAAGTCCTCGCCCGCCTACCCGACCTGTCGCTGGCCTGCGACCCGGCCGCGCTGCGGTGGCGGCACACCCGCCTCATGCGCGGCCTGGAACACCTCCCCGTCACCTTCACCGCCACCAACCACTGACCACTGACCGATTCACCGGGCGAGAACCCAGCGGTCACGTCCGGTGCGGCGAACCGTCACTACGCCTCGGCACCTGACCCGTCGACGCTCACCAGTGAACACACCACCACGCGGCATCCCCCTCTGCCCTGACCGACCCGGAAGGTGATCCCGTGACCGAGCCCATCCCCGGTCAACCAACCCAACCCGCCACCCCCGACACACCCTCCACACCAGACACCAAGCCAGACCCCTACGCGCACCGCAGGGACGACTGGCCGGCGGTCATCATCGATCCCGACTACGCCATCCCGGCACCCAGGCGGTAAGACCCGATGCGCGAGAACATCCACCGCGGGCCCTCCAGCTCGCACCCGGCATACCGCCGACTGGCCGACCGACCCTCACCGCACCCCCGACCCGAACCGCGATCCGACCGATGCACCCGACCCGATCCGGCGCCCAGGCATGCCGAGCTCTGCCCGGACTGCGACGCCCCACGGTCGTGCTGCCACTGCCGGGCTGACATCGCCGACCTGCGCCGGTTTGCCCGCCGGATGGCTGAACTCCACCAACACACCGGCAACGGTGCGGCATGCGGCTGCGGCGCCTTCGGCTGCTACATCCGCCGCCGCCTCGACGACATCGGCCACGGAGAGACGCGATGACCCAGATCGGCGGCGATCCCGCCCAGCCGGGTCATGACGACCCTGATCGGCTGGCCGAACACCTCGCCGAACTCCCCGACATCCCCACCGGCGTACTCGAACGCGCCGTGGTCGCCGTCGCGGTCACCCATCGCCTCGATCCCCGCGGCCACTGCGTCACCTGCCACCCGCCCCAACGCCTCCACCTACCCAGGCGACGACCCGCCGGAGACTGCCACACCCGCCGAATCCTGCGCGCCGCCCTCCGCGACGCCACCGAACCCCCTGCGGGCCGCACGGCGGCCTCTGACCGACCGGCCCGGCAGTGCCTGCCGGAGTCGCGGTCCTTGCGGCATCCGTAGTCTCCGCCGGTCCGTGGCACTACTGCGACGGCCGTCTCGCCCGGGCTGCCACCTCACCTCCGGCACGCTGCCCGGCGGGCTCGCAGTCGCCGTGATCGTCGACTGGCTGTGGTGCGGATCCGGCTTGCCGCCGCGGTAGTCCCGAGTTGCCCCGGCGGTGCCTGTGACCGGCCGGCGCGGACAACGACGTCCGCACCGGCCCCACACCCCGGAGGGCGGGGCGTGCGTCCTCCCCCGCACATACCCCGCCCCCCGGGTACACGACGATCACGGCCAAGCGCCGTCAACTTCCGTGCGAGCTGGCGCCGGCGGCCGGCGGCCGCTGAGAACGCAGAGCCATCCGAACCACACCACGAGTTGCCAATGGACACCCGATTGCTGAGGGTCTACAGCCGACGGGTCCTCACATCAGCCCGGTTGGGCGTGTCAGTCGAAGCGGAGGTGCCAGGAGTCGGTGTCGAGGGTGTCGAGGAGGGCTTCTTCCGCGGCGGTGAGGGTGTTGAGGGAGAAGTCGTCCCAGTGCTGAAGTTGGTCGAGTTCGGGCCCGATGGCCGGTTCGACGCGGGCGGTCTGGCCGCTGACGAGGTGCAGCAGCAGGGCTCCGGACGGATCGACATCGGCGTGGTGCCAGGTGAGGGCGCGGCGGCGGAGTTGGCCAAGAGGGAACGCCCAACCGGTGGACGGGTCAGGCTGGTAGGCGCCGAAGACAGGGCGTATCCACACGGTTCGCGGGTCGTCGGGATCGATGCGGTGGGTGCGGGCGAGCGCGGCACGGAACACCACGGCGCCGTCGGGTTCGGTGATGACGAGTTGGGCGCCGGCGTCGAGTGGGTCGCCGGTTCGGCTGTGCCGGCCGGCGAGGAGGTCGGCCAGTCGGACGAGCGGTGTGTCGGCGTGTGCGGTCATGTGGGCTCCGGCTGGCTGGACGAGGCGGTGTTTCACGACACGACCTGGGTGACGGGTCTGCCGCGTAGGTGGGTGATGCCGCGGGTGGCGAACAGGGCGAGGAGTTCCTTGCGTTGGGCCGGGGTGGTGCACACGATGCGGCTGGGTGCCTCGGCGCCGAGAAGGTCGATGCCGTTGCCGACCATGACCTCGTTGGTGCTGGAGGTGAACGCGGCGATGACCTTGGGGTCGCGGGTGAGTCCGGTGGTGCTCTTGCCGCTGGCCGGGTTGAGCGAGCCGAAGTGGTCGCTGTTGTAGCCGTAGTAGTCCGCGCGGCGCAGTAGCACGGCCGGGTCGTCCCAGACCAGTGCCGGGCCGGGTACGTACTGGGAGTCGCGGACCCGCAGGAAGACCGAGTTCGCGCCCCCGGTGCGTTTGTCGACCGACTCGCTGATGCCCTTGCCGGAGGCCACTCCCATGACCGCGCGGCGTTCGGTGGAGGCCAGGACCCCGGTGGCGAACATGGCGGTGAGGTTGGCTCCGCCGCCGACCTTGTGGACAAGCCGCCGGCCGGACCAGGCCTTGGCGATCTCGGCCGGTCTGCCGGTGACGTCGAACCGGCTCCAGGTGAGCCAACCCCCGCTGGCTCGGGGTACCGGGTCGTAACCGGGGTGGGCGGCCAGTTCGGCGCCGGAGGCGAACCCGGTGGCGGCGGCGACGGCGTCGCGGACCACGGCGACCTTCTTGGGCAGGCAGCGGGCGGCGGCGTCGAGTTGGAACTCCCGGGCCAGGGCGTGCAGGCCGGGCGCATCCAGGCCGACCGCTTCGTGCGCGCGGGCGTGGAAGACCTCCTGGACTTCCAGGTCCTCCATCGCCCGGGCGGCGTTGACCGCCTGGGCGACCTGGGAGCGGCTGGCCAGGTTCTGGGCGGTGATGTTGGCCTGGAGGTAGGTCCACTCACCCTCGGCTGCGGTCATCGGCCGGTTGACCAGGTTGAGTTGGCCGAGCCTGCGGACCAGTTGCTGGCCGTTCCCGGCACCCGGTGGAGCATGCACCTCCAGTTGGCCGCGTAGGGAGAACTCGTGTTTGGTCGGGTCGTTGGCCTGGTAGGGCCGGTAGATCGCGCTGAACCCGTCACCGAGGTCGACCAGGTACTCCTTGCCCTTGGCCCGCACGCGCGCATGGCCGTCCCAACTGGACACGCCGGTCGTCGGGTCGATGCTGGCCTGGATGCGGCCGGCCTGGCGCAGGGTCGCCGGCAGCTTTCCCGGTTCGGACGCCGAGTCGGGGGCGGGGACGTGCATGGTCACCGTTGCCGTGCCGGTGTGCAGATAAGGGGTGACGGTGGGGGTCTTCCCGCCGTCGACGTAGGGAGCGGTGACGGTGCCGTTGATGCGTGCGGCGACCGCGTCGAGGTGGGCGCGGTAGTGCGCGGCCATGGCGTGCTCGTCAGCCGTGGCCGCCGGGTCGTCCAAGACGGCCTGTACCGCCGCGGCTGCCTTGTCGTACTTGTCGACGGTGGCCTGCGGGATCTCCGCGCCGGT
>DASULA010000283.1:0-37499 GCA_036278435.1 Mycobacteriales bacterium
GCCGAGGGCCGCCAGATCCGGCAGATCCGGTCCCTGCCGGTCGAGGAGGACCTGCTGGGCCGACCGGATCTCGGCCAGCGCGTCGGCGTCGTCGTGCTGGCGGGCGAGCATGCGGTCGTGGCGGGCCGGGTCGGCGGCGAACGCGGCCAGCCGCTCGGCGTCCCCGCTGGCCGCGAGCAGCGTGCCGTAGGGCCGGAGCAGGTAGTGCGGGGTCGTCTCGGGCCACCCCGCGCGCTGGTAGCCCTCGGCCCACCGGTGGATCCGGTCGCGGTAGGACGCCAGATCACCGGCCAGGTGTTCCTCGGCGATCTGCTGGAGGGTCTCGTGGGCGAACAGGTACACCTGGTCGCGGTCCGGGGCGCGCCGGGTGCGCAGGATCCGGCCGAACGCGCCACCCAGCAGCCCGTCGAGTGCCCAGCCCGGTTCGCCCACCAGATCGGCCAGTTCGGCGTGGGTCAGGCCGCCGCCGGACGCCGCCAGGTAGCACAGCACGTCGACCCGCAGCCGGTCGTGGCTGTGCAGGCCCCGGGCCAGTTCCCACCGGGCGGCGTGGGCCATGCCGCCGGCCCACGGCAGCGCGTCCAGCTTGCGGGGCACGCACCGACGCAGCGGGTGGTCGGCGGGCACGTCGCCGGGAAGCCCGGGGTGGGACCGGCTGGTGACCAGCATCCGCAGGGCGTCGGGTGGATTGCGGGGCAGCAACGAGGCGATGCTGGGCAGTCGGCCACTCGACCCGGCGCCGGTGTCCTCGTCCAGCCCGTCCACCACGAGCAGCAGCCGCCGGCCCCGCTCGGCGGCCCGGGCGGCGGCCTTGTCCAGCAGCCGACGGCGTTCCCGGTCCCGACCGGCCGGGGTCGCCACCGACGGCGTGGCCTCGCCGACCACCGCGGCCAGTTCGGCCAGCAGGGTGTCGGTGAACGCGTCGCTGTCGGACTGGCCGGCCAGCCGGGAGGTGACGAAGAACGACACCACGGTGACGCCGGCCGGCGGATGCAGGGTGAACCAGGCCGCCAGCGCGGACTTCCCGGCCCACGGGTCGGCCTGCCACCACGCGTACGGCTCGTCCCCGGCGCAGAACCCGACCAGCTCGGCCAGTTCGTCGGTGCGGTCGAGCAGTTCGTCCGGGGCGGTGTCGCGGACCTGCGCGGCGTACCCGGACACGAACGCCTCACCGGAGTCCGGCGGCACCACGTCGGGCAACGGTGCCACCGGCAGTCCCAGCAGCGTCCCGAACATCACCCGCTGTTCGGTGGGCAGCGCGTCCAGCCAGTGGTCGATCCGCGCCGCGGCCAGCCGGCCGGGACTGTCGGTGCGGTGGTGCTTGGAGACCACGCCCACGATCCGGTCGCCGCACCACACCGCCGCACCGGACATCCCCTCCCACGGCGAGTGGTCCGAGTCGGGTTCCGGTGCGTCGGTGATGACCTCCAGGGTGCCCTCCCGGGAGTTGGACAGCACCGGGATGCGGCCCACCGCCTGGACCCGGTCCCGGTAGCAGCCGCCGTCCACCCGCGACGGTCTGACCTTGAACCGGGGGAAGCCGACCGCCGCGCACTCGACCACCGCGGCGCGCGCGCCGACCCGGCCGAACAGCGCCGGCTGCACCGGGTCGGAGGCCACCGCCGGCCCGAGAACCACGACCGCCACATCCGCGCCGCCCGTCGCGCGCACGTCGGTGGACAGCGCGGACCACTCGGTGGGCTCGTCGGCGTCGAAACGCACCCGGACACTGATGGCGTCAGCGACCACATGCGCCGCGGTCAGCACCGCGCCGGAGGTCACCCGGTACCCGGATCCGCGCACCTCATCGCCGTCCGGGGTGCGGGCGATGATCTGGGCGACCCGCCCGGCTTGTGACGCGTCGGCGGGCCGGTGACCCGCTGCCGCCGCCACCGGCTCAGTCCTCACCCGGCAGCGACCCGCCGGACACGTACGCCGGCGCGTCCGACCCGGCCAGCCGGGGTTGCAGGGTGAGGGTGATCTTCTGCGTGGCGGTGCGGCCAACCGAGGCGTCCGCGCCGGCTTCGACCACCCAAAACCGCAGCTTCGCGCCGGGCGTGACCTCCCGGGAGACCGCCACGGTGACCTCCAGCCCGACCGGACCGAGTTCGAACCTCAGACCGTCCGAACTGGACGACCGCACCGCCCTGGTCAACTCGTCACGCAGATCACCGATCAGATCGGTCAGCTCAACCACGACATCCCTCTTTCAAAACCCGCGGACCGGAAATGATCATGTTGTGCGGTCGGATCGGGGCTGCCGGTGTCATCGAAATGATCATCTCGCGATGTGATCACGACCACGGCGCGGTCATCCTGCCATAGCCGCAAGGCCCGCCTGTGACCAGTGCCTTTACCGGCCCGCGTCATAGCGTTAATTCATAGGGGAATACCGCCTACGCTGCGTGCTAATCTGTTTCGCGTTGGGTGACGGCACTCGATCGCATCCTTTCCGAATGCGACAAAGTGAACACCGGTCATGAGAAAATTTCGCGTTGTAACCGGTTACGTTCGAGGTTTGTTAAGAATCTCCGGTGTGCTGCGCTGGACCGGTGTACCGCGGACGGGCGATCGCAGCACCGGCCCTGCGCCGGTTGGCGGCGTCGGGACGGTCTCCCTGGCGCGCGCGGCCGGGACGGGTATCCAACACCGGTGAATTCGGTTCGGCCGCCTGCGCTGACCGCGCGGCAATGTCGGGACGCGGGACTACCGCGCCACGAGATGGCATACGCTCCCGCATAACGTCACGGGATCGTCGTGGATTATGGCGGAGGCGGAATGCTCGGGGAAGCGGCGCTCACCCGGATCGCGGTGATCATGGTGACGGCGATCCTCAAAAATCCGTCGGTCCGGAACGCCGCGCTACGGAAGATCGGTCGCCACCCGGTGGAGTTGGCGGTAAAGAAGGCGTTGCGTGCGGCGTACGCCAGCCTGGCCACGGAGTACCCGCGGTGGGTCGACGCGCTGTTCGACGAGTCGTTCCTGGAACTCGAGGGCGCGCAATGCCTGGCAGACGTGGTCACCCGGGGCCGGGACGCCACGCCGACCGATCTGGCACGGCGCTACGCCGGTTCGATGCGCTCGACCGGCGACCTGACCCTGGTCCGGGACGCCGAGCCGGCCGCCGCGCACCTGCTCGCCGAGTTCACCCGCGCCATCCGGGCCGAGCCGGCCGTGGCCGAGGTGCTCGACTCCAAGGCACTGGACTCTGCCGCAGAGGACATCGCGGCGATCCGCGCCGCCCTGGACGCCGGCCGGGCCACCGACGGCACGCTCTGGGACTACCTGCGCTGGACCATCGACCGCAACCTCTACCTGGATCCGCGCGGCACGTTCCAGACCCAGCGCCAGGTGCAACTCAAGCTGGACCGGGTGTACGTGTCCCTGGACGCCAGCCGAGTCGCCGACCTGAACCACCGCGACCGCGGCGAACCGGCAACCGCCGACGCTCTCGACCCCGCGATGACAATTCCCCGGGGCGGGCCGGAGGTCGTGCTGAGCCTGCACGAGGCGGTGGCCGCCCATCCTCGGCTGGTGGTGCTGGGCAACCCGGGCGGCGGCAAGACCACCCTGCTCCGCCACTTAGCACTCCGTGGCGCCCAACGGATTTGGGACGGTGGTCTGGAATCGATCGGCGACGGTGCCCGCGTGCCGATCCTGGTGCGGGTCGCCGAGTACGCCGACTCGGACGCGTGGCGGCGGGCCTCGCTGACCGACTACCTGGCCAACTACCACCGGGTGGCCGACTGCCCGGCCGGCGCCCTGGCCGACCTGTTCACCCGGAAACTGGCCGCCGGGCACTGCCTGCTGCTACTCGACGGCCTGGACGAGATCGCCCAGACCGACGAGCGGATCGCCGTGGTGGGCCGGATCGAGGAGTTCGTCCGCCGGCACACCAGGGCCGGCAATGCGTTCGTGGTGACCAGCCGGGAGGAGGGCTACCGGGCCGCCGCGCTGGGCGGCGGCTTCACACACGTCCGGGCCCGGGACATGACCCGCCAGCAGGTGGAGCAGTTCCTGCGCCGCTGGTGCCGGGCGGTGGAGGACGCCGAGACCCCGGACCTGCCCGAGCCGCAACGCCAGGCCGTGGCCGACCGGGAGATCGCCGGCATCCTGGCCGCGGTCGACGACAACCCCGGGGTGGCCCGGCTCGCCGTCAATCCGCTGATACTGCGGGTGCTGGCGCTGATACACCGCACCGGCGCCAAGCTCCCGCAGAAGCGGATCGAGCTGTACAAGCTGGCCGCCGACACCCTGACCAGCACCTGGCGGCTGGCCCAAGGCGTGCGCGAGTCCGCGCTGGCCAGGCCGGAACACGTCACGCGGCTGATGCCCGTGCTGGGCCACTGGATGCACCTGAACCGGCCGAGTGGAATCGCCACCGAGGCCGACGTGCTGAACGTGCTCGGCGAGGAATGGGCCCGCATCAACGGGCTGCCGTGGGACCCCGACGACATACCGCTGGCCGTGGAGACGGCGGTCCGGGCGTTCCTGGAGCGGGTGCGGATCCAGACCGGCCTCTTCGTGGAACGCGCCCCGGACCGCTACGGCTTCCTGCACCTCACCTTCGAGGAGTACTTCGCCGCCCGCGCCCTGATCGCCAAACCCCGGACCCGGACGAGGATGCTCCGCGAGCACCTGCACGACCCCCGCTGGACCGAACCCATCCTGCTTGCCCTCGGCTTCGTCGGCCTGGACTACCCCGACGACGCGGCCGACCTGGTCGAGGCCGCCGTACTGGCCCGCGGCGAGACCGCCAAGGACTGCGGCCCAACCCCGACCTCGCTGGAAGAGTGGCTCGGCCGCGACTTTCTGTTCGCCCTCCGCTGCCTGACCGACGAGATCCCAGTCGCCGCATCCGTCGTCCGCGGCCTGATCACCCAGGCCGAGAAGGAGATGTTCTCGCGCACCGGCCGTGGCGCGTACTCGGAGTACCGGCGCGCGCTGGCCCAACTCCTGTCGTCCATGCTCAACACGACGCACGGCCCGGCCCTCGTCGCGGGGATCCTCCAGTTATCGAATGGCGAAGCGGCGAACGAGCGGCTGCACTGGCTCGCTGCCGTGCCGGGGGTGACCGGCCTGTCGCACCATCCGGGGGTCCTTGCCCGCCTGCTTGGCCTGGCCACCGACCCTGATGTGGGCATCCGAGCCCAAGCAGCCCACGCACTCGGCTACGCCGCCGATCAGCCCGAGGTCCTGCCCCGACTCCTCGAACTGACCACCGACCCCGACCCTTATGTCCGAGGGACGGCAGCGCATGTGCTCGGACCGGTCACCTACCAGCCCGAGGTCCTGCCCCGACTCCTCGAACTGACCACCGACCCCGAGTCGGGCGTCCGACTGGCGGCGAGGTCGGCGCTCGAATCGGTCGCTTACCAAACCTGGATGCTAACCCGACTCCTCGAACTCACTACCCGCCCCGAGCCAAACGCCCAAGAGGCGGCGGTGTCCGCGCTCAGCCAGGTCGCCGACCGACCCGAAGTACTGCCCCGACTCCTCGAACTGACCACCAACCCGGAACCGGACGTCCAAATGGCGGCGGTGTCCGCGCTCAGCCAGGTCGCCGACCGACCCGAAGTACTGCCCCGACTCCTCGAACTGACCACCAACCCCGCCTCTTTCGTCCGAGCTCAAGCGGCCAGCGCACTCGGTCACGCCGTCACGCAACCCGAGGCACGTCGCCGGCTGGAGGGGTTGGTCGAGAACGTCGGACCGGACAGGATTGTTGAGGATCTACACAGGGTCATCCAGTCCGACGCACCGAACTTACTCCGGGGGTCGGCATTGTCGGCGCTGGCGTTCCTATGCCGATGGAGTCCACACGTACTCGATCAAGTCCTCGACGCGCTGCGCGATAACAACAGGTACGTGCGCGCTGCGGCTGCCCGGAACCTGATAGAGGTTGGTCAGTCCTCGGACGAGCAGAGGGTGGCGATTCGCGAGGCGCTGTTGGGCATGCTGACCCAGCCCGAGCCGGATGGTGGAGACGAGGACGACCCGGGGAGCACGGCGGACTCCGCCTACAAGGCGCTATGGGGGCTGGAGGTCGCCACGGCGGACTACCGCCAGAGTGAGGTGTTGTAGGGCGGTTGGCTGGTGGACAGGGCGCGGACCGAGTCAGACCTCCCTAACGGTCGGGGTCCAGCAGGCCGGTGCCGGTGGCGGCGACGAACTCGGCCCAGGTGGCAGGGGCGAAGGCCAGCACTGGGCCGGTGCCGTGGTGTTTGGAGTCGCGGACCTGGACCTGGCCGGCGGACAGCCGGACCTCGACGCATGCTCCGTTGTTGTTGCTGCGGGTGGACTTCCGCCACCGCTCGTCCAGTGCGGGCACGGCCGCACCTCCCTCGGGCCAGGCGGCCGCCCCCTCGCGCACCCGCTTGGCCAGCGCGACCGAACGTGACGGGCTCAAGGCTGCCGCTTGGAGATCCTCGAACGTTGGTTGGCTCACGGACAGGGCGCGGGCCGATCGAGTCTTCCGGCTAGCGGTCGGGGTTGAGTCGGTCGGTGTGGATGGTGGCGACGAAGTCGGTCCAGGCGGTTGGAGCGAAGGACAGGATCGGGCCGGTGCCGTGGTGCTTGGAGTCGCGGACCTGCACCTGGCCGGCCGACAGCCGGACCTCGACGCAGGCTCCGTTCTGGTTCGAGCGCGTGGCTTTCCGCCACTGCTCATTGAGTGCGGACACAGCCGCACCTCCCTAGGTCAGGTCGCCACCTCGTCGTGTACACGCTTGATCAACGAGATCGAGCGTGACGGGCTCAGGGCGGCTGCTCGGAGATCCTCGTACATCAGGGTAAGCCGGTCGGCGTCCTCGCCCTCCTCGTATACGTCCGAGGTCGGACCCTCGATGTAACCGATGTCCGGGGCGTTGCTGCCGAACTGCATCACTGTGAACGAGGGCAACATACCTGGGTTGAATCCCTCGTCGAACGGCACCACCTGAAGCCGGACGTTCGGCATCTCCGCAGCCGCCACCAACCTGTCCAATTGACGGGCGTGCACGCCGCGGTCCCCTCCGATGATCCGATGGAGTACGGCCTCGTCCAGGACCACACACAGTTCCAGGGGTGGCTCTGCGGTGAGCCGCTGCTGACGTTCCAGTCGAACCTGTACCAACCTGTCGATACGGTCAGGCACAAGGCGCTGCCCGTAGTTGAGAACGACCCGCATGTAGTCCTCAGTCTGCAACAGGCCGTCCACGACCAGGGTCTGCCAGATGAGCAGCCGGGTGGCGCCGGCTTCGAAGCCGATGTAGGCGGCGTAGTCCTCGGACAGGGCCGACCGGTACCGGGACCACCAGCCGCGCTGCCGCCCGCCCCGGGCCAGGTCCTCCATCTCGGCCCGCACGGCCGCGTCGGCGATCCCGTACAGGTCCAGCAGCACGCGCAGGTTCGCGATGTCCACGCCCGTCTTGCCCTGCTCGACCCGGGAGATCCACGCCTCGGAGCGTTCGGCCGCGGACCCGGCGTCCCGGGTGGTCATGCCCGTGCCGCCGCGGAACCGCTGTAGCAGCAGGCCGAGCCGGCGCCGCTTCACCGTGGGACTGGTCATGTCGCCTCCGGAAACATGTATCAGCCTACTTGTATCGAGCGGACGTTGGGTATCTACTCGGATCCAGAGAGTAGCGCTTCGCTGCCGGCGCCGTGTCGGGGGCAGCCATCGGAGGCGATCACCATGCAGGATCCGCATCACCGCACGACCGACCAGGCCGGCACTCCCCGTCCGAGCGCGCCGGGCGACCACGTGCCCAGCGGTCCGGGGGACGGTCTGGCAGACGGCCTCGTGGACGGCCCGGGGGACCATGCGCCCGTGGCCCAGGCGACCGCGCCCCCGGCGCAGGAACCATGCCCGGCGTACCAGTGGGCACTCGACCGGCTCCTGACGACCGGTCGCTGGGAGGACAGCGACCCGCCGGGGATGTCGCGATGAACGAGTTGCCGGCCCAACTCCATGCCGAGGTCTACGCCGAGGTCCAAGCCGAGGTCGCCGACGCCGGCGCGATCACGCTGGCCCGCACGATCATGGCCTTGGCCGCGATGCACGAACCCGGCCCGGACGGTAGGTGCCGGTGGTGCCGGTCCCACCGCCGCTGGCGTCGCCGCCGCCGGCCTGGGCCGTGCCGGACGTGGCGGGTCATCCGCGCCGAGTTGCGCACCGGCGGCCCGCCACGCTGGGTGCCGGCATGAGTGAGCCCTGGCGAGCGAATCGGGCAGCACAGTCCGGGTTGCCAGACCCCCACCGGCCGGTGCCGGCCGAACCCAGCCTGGAGCGGCTCGCCGCGTTCGGCCGGTGGGTGCTCGGCCGACGCGCGACACCCCAACCTCGCCGATCTTGGTCATAGTGCTGTTCTGCAACGCTGGATAACGCCTTTTTGACCAAGATCGACGGGGAGGATGGGGCGGGGTGGCGCCGGTCAGTCGGGCGAGAGGGTGTCGGCGGCGAGGAAGTGTTCGATCTGGGTGCGCAGGTCGATGGCCACCGGGGCGGTCCGCACGGTCGGGGCGCAGAGTCGGCCGTGCAGCAGTCGGAAGCCCTGGCTCAGCGCATCGGTGCGCAGTTCCGGGACGATACCGAACGCTGGTTGGGCGGCGTCACGGGCGGCTTCCATGTCGTCGGCCACCAGCGCCTGGGACAGGTTCACCTGGGTGAGTACCTCGTTGATGCGGGAACGCTCCTCGACCGGTCCGGCCCGGTACCCGTCGACGCAGGCGTTGGCCTCGGTGACGACGGCTGAATGGTCACCGATGCACAGATACGCCTCGGCGCCGTAGTAGTGCTGTTTGGGGCTGCCGAACGCCATCAGGCCACCCATCTCGTCCAGTTCGTTCGAGGTCACCTGCTCACGGGCGGCGGCGGCGTGGATCAACGCCGTGCGGGTAGCCCCGGCATTGCCCAGCCTGGCCGTTGCGCGGGCCTCCTGGGCGGCCAGCCACACGCCGACCGTTCCGGCCGGGGCGCCCTCCTGGCCCCGGCGGGCGTACTCGGCGGCGTGCCTGGGCCGCCCGTCGAAGTAGGAGATCATCGCCTGCAAGCACAGGATCCACGCCCTCAGTCCAGCGTGGCCGGACTGGTCGGCGCACAGCAGGCCGGTGCGGGCGTGGGTCATGGCCTCGTTGTGGTATCCGAGATCCTCGGTGATGTTGGCGAGCATCCCGCAGGTGGCGCCGGCGACGAAGTACAGCTCCCGGGCCTCGGTGACCCGCTGCCGGCCGTCGAGCAACCCGAACACATGGTCGCGCAGCCAACGCGCGTGGGTGAACACCTGGATTCGCGGGGTGTTGCCAATGCTCATGCGGGCCAGCCGGGTGGCGTCCGAGCGGAGTTGGTCCAGGGTGGCCGGGCCGACGTTGGACGGGTGGTCGAAGAACCAGGCGGACTCGTGAGCGGTCATCGCGACGTACGCCTCCAGGGTCAGCGGCCCGCCATCGGCGGCGGCCGGAACCGGCGCGGCCGGTCCCCGAGTGCCGCCCCGTCTGGTCCGGCCACCGGCGCGGGTGATACGTCCAGTATGCGGCAGAAATCCGTGCGCGGGCGCCAGCGAACCGGCCAGGCCCACCATCCGAGAACCGAACCCAGCACCGGTCGGTGCGATGTCCGCATGGGCCGCATGGGCCAGGGCGTTGCGGTGCTCGGTGTCCACCCACGGCAAGATCCGGGCCAGTGCCCCACCGGTGTCCAGCGCGGCATCGCAGGCATCGGTGAGGTCACGCTGCGGCCAGCGCTCGGCCTTCTCCACCTTGCTGATCAGATCCGAACTGAAGTGCGTCCCCTCGGCCAGGTCGGCCTGGGACAGCCGGCGCAGGCAGCGCCAGTACCGCAGTTCCGCGCCAAACAGATCCCGGGCCGAGCGACCCGGATACAACTCCCGTGGTGCCTGGGACATAGAACACTCCGTTGTGAAGGATCGGCCGGTGCACCGGCCGGAACGCCCTGAAGTGACCGTGCGCGTTCTGGCCGTCACCGTTGGTAAGTAGTCGCAGCGGACCCTAGAACTCCGACGCTCCGATCCCCAGCCCATGCCGACCGGCCCGGACAACCGCCGCCCACCATCAGTTGTCCGCATCCGCCCCTTGCCACCGGCAGCTTCGACCCGCTTCGACCCCGCCCGCGCGGTCGCCGATGGAGCCGCCCCACCCGAATCCGACCGCGCCCGATCGGACGGCGGGCGGCCCGTAGGATGCGGGCCTACGCGGGTACGCCGAACCCACCGGCACGCCACGGCACTGCGGCGCCACCCGCTCAGGCGCCACCCACGGGCGAAGTGCGACCAGGGAGCATCGGGCATGGATCTGTTCACCGCGGACTCAGACCCGACCGAGCAGGGACAGCCGGGCGAGTCGTCCGCACCGATCGGCACCGACGCGGGCACCGATCGGGACACGCTGCCCGATGACCAGACCATCGACTACATCACCGATGATCCGGTCAAGGACACCCCCAAGGAACAGGTCCGGCAGCGGATCGTCCGGGCGCTGCTGCACGAATACGGCATCTCGCTGGACGACATGGCCCGCGACTTCCCGGTGCCGGTGTCGACGCAGGACGGGCGGCGGCGCGCCCGGCGGGCCGACATCGCGATCTTCGCGCACGGCAGCGCGCACGGGCTGGCGAACCTGCGCCGGGTGGTGATCTGCAAACCCGAGCCCAAGAACGGCAAGACCCGGATCCGCACCCACGACCAAGCGACCAGGGACCTGGAGGAACTCACCGACCTGATGGGCGACGACCTCACCCCCCAGGTCGCCTACGGGCTGTGGACCAACGGCCTGGACCTGTTCTTCGTACACAAGGAGATCAGCCGGTTCGGGTCGTCGTTCGAGCCGCGGGCCGACTGGCCGCAGGCCGACGAGAGCCTGGGCAGCCGGACCGTCGCCTCGCACGCCCGGCTGCGCCGCGGCGACGCCGACATGCTCAAGACCACGTTCCGCCGCTGCCACAACTTCATCCACGGCAACGAGGGAATGCCCAAGGACGCGGCGTTCTGGCAGTTCCTCTACCTGTTGTTCGCCAAGATGCACGACGAGCGGGTCAGCGCGCAGGGCGGGGCGGCCCGGTTCTTCGCCGGGTTGGACGAGCCGTTCACCGCCGACGGCCGCAAGCGGATCCGCCAGCGGGTGGACCGGCTCTTCGACGAGGTGAAGGAGGAGTACCCGCTGTTCGGGGCGCGCGACGAGATCGCCCTGTCCGACCGGGCGCTGGCGTTCCTGGTCGGCGAGCTGGCCCCCTACGACCTGCGTGGCACCGACCTGGACGTCAAGGGCATGGCCTACCAGGAACTGGTCGGGGCGAACCTGCGCGGGGACCGCGGGCAGTACTTCACCCCGCGCGGGGCGGTGACGCTCATGGTGGACATCCTCGACCCGGGCGAGGGCGACACCGTGTTCGACCCGGCCTGCGGCACCGGCGGATTCCTGAGAGAGACGCTGCGCCACCTGCTCGACGGCTGGCGCGAGCGGGAGGGCACCCGCGGCCGGCCGGACACCGATGCGCAACTCGACGCGCACCGTGAACGACTGGCTGCCTACGCCCACGAGCACCTGTTCGGCGCGGACTTCGACCAGTTCCTGGTCCGAACGACCAGCATGAACGTCATGCTGCTGGCCGGGATCGAGGGAAACATCTACCACATGGACTCGCTGGCCTTTCCCGGCGGCCACCAGCCCGGGGTGATCGCGGCACGCAAGCGCGTCACGCTGGGCAGCGTGGACGTGCTCATGACGAATCCTCCGTTCGGAACCGACATCAAGATCACCGACCGGGACATCCTCGACCACTACCGGAACGGCGTCGCCCAGTCGTGGAGCCGGAGCAGGGACACCGGGCTGCTGGTGGCCAGCGGCACCACCCCGGCCACCGCGGTCGCGCCGGAGCAACTGTTCATCCAGCGAGCGGTGGAATGGGTGAAACCCGGCGGACGGGTCGGCATCGTGCTGCCCAACGGCATCCTGTCCAACCCGGGCCCGTCCGACCAGGCCATCCGGGAGTGGATCCTGCGCCACTGCTGGGTGCTGGCCAGCGTGGAACTGCCGGTGGAGACGTTCATCGTGGACGCCGGGGTGAACATCCTGACCACGCTGCTGTTCCTGAAGAAGAAGACCGAAGAAGAACAGATGACCGAGACGATGGGCGGGGCGCAGGACTACCCGGTGTTCATGGCGGTGGCCGAGAAGGTCGGCGTGGACCGGCGCGGAAATCCGGTGTACAAGCGGCGGCCGGACGGGGAGGTCATCCTGGAAGTGACCGAGACGGTGGAGCGCATCCGGATCGGCGGTCGTGAGGAGGAACGCACGCTGCGCCGCAAGCGGTCCGTCGTCGACGACGACCTGCCGGAGATCGGCAAGGCGTACAAGCGTTTCCGTGCCGTCCACCACGAGCCCGGACTCCCGCGGACGAGTTCACCGTGATCACCCGGATCGAGATCTACAACTACCGCTGCTTTCCGGTGCTGTCGGTCGACGTGGACCGCTACCAGGTGCTGGCCGGGACCAACGGCGCGGGCAAGACGACGCTGCTCGACATTCCCGCGCTGCTCGGTGACCTGGTGCGCGGGCAGCGGGCCGGCGACACGTTCCTGCGCCGCCCCGACCCGCAGCACGCCCCCCGGGCCACCACGCTGGCCGAGTTGCTGTTCCAGGGCCGGGGCCACTCGTTCGGGTTCTCCGTCGAGGCGCGGCTGCCGGCCGACATCGAAACGATGCTGGCCGACACCACCGTGACCCGGGCGCAGCGGTTCGCCCCCACCCACCTGCGCTACGAGCTGCGCCTGGATGTGTTCAACGACGAGCTGACCGTCGGCGAGGAGTACCTGTTCCTGTTCTCCGACCGGGGCCGCCGCCCGGAGCCGGGCGTGATGCTCCAGGGCGCGTCGATCGGCCCGCGGCACCCCTGGCGGTCGGTGATCGCGCGCCCGCCGGACACGGCCCTCCTGCCCCCGGCCACCCTGTTCGCCCCGGAGACCACGTCGCGGGTGCGGCGCATCCCCGAGCTTCGGGTGCCACCGGGCCAACCCGCTCTGGGCGCGGTGCCCGCCGACCCCACCCTGTTCCCCGCCGCGCTCTGGCTGGCCGACCTGCTCAGGGAGGGTGTGGTGTTCTTCGACCCGGACTGGACCGCGCTGCGGCAGGCCGCCCCGCCCGGCGACCCGCCGAGGCTGCTGCCCTCGGCCCGGAACACCCCGTGGCTGGCCCTGAACCTCCAGGCCGAGCACCCCGACCGGTGCGCGTCCTGGGTCGACCACGTGCGCACCGCGCTGCCCCAGGTGGAGCAGATCAGCGCGCAGGAGCGGGAGGAGGATCACCACGCCTACTTCTCGGTGGAGTACTCCGGCGGCTACCGGGTCACCTCGTCGGGGCTGTCCGACGGGACGCTGCGCATCCTGGCGCTCACCCTGCTGCCGTACCTGATGCCCTCGGCGGTGCCCCGGCTGCTGATCACCGAGGAACCGGAGAACGGCATCCACCCGCGGGCGATCGAAACGGTGGTGCAGTCGCTGAACTCGCTGTATGACAGCCAGGTGTGGGTGTCCACCCATTCGCCGATCGTGCTGGCGCACACCGACCTGGGCGACGTGCTGGCGGCCCGGCTGAACGGCGATGGCGGGGTCGAGGTGGTGCCCGGCGACCAGCACCCGCGGCTGCGTGACTGGCAGGGCTCGCTGGACATCGGCACGCTGTTCGCCGCCGGGGTGCTGTCGTGAAACGCGACGTCGTCTTCCTGGTCGCCGACGCGGCAATGGAACAGGTGCTGCGGGGCTTGTTCGGCCGGGAGCACTGTCACCGCAGCCTGGGCTGCCGCCCATTCTCCTTCGTCGCGGGCGAGGACGTGGTCGTGGCGCCGGGCAGCGACCCGGGCGTGTACCGCCTGGCGGCCGATCTGCTGAGGCACTACGAGCGCAGCCACCAGTTCGCGGTGGTGATGCTGGACGCGGACTGGGGCGGCAGCCCGGGGGCCGCGCTGATCCGCGAGCGCATCACCAAGTCGCTGGTCGGCCGGTGGCAGGAGCGGTTCGCGGTGATCGTGATCGAACCGGAACTGGAGGCGTGGGTCTGGCAGGACAACCCGCACGTGGCCACCGCGCTGAAGTGCCCGAAGAACTTCCGGAACATCCTGCGCGCCAGCGGGCACTGGCCGGACGGGGTGGCCAAACCCGCCGACCCCAAGGCGGCGCTGACCCACCTGCGCCGGCACCACGGCGCGGACAGGTCCAACGCGGCGCTGGGCCGGCTGGCCGGTACGGTGTCGGTGCGGCACTGCACCGACCCGGCGTTCGGCGCGCTGCGTAACGCCCTGCGCAACTGGCTCCCCGTCCCCCCGGAGCCCGCGGAATGAAGCTCGCCGACCCCGACAACCCGGTCCGCTACACCTGGCTGGCCGAGCAGGGCTTCCGGCTGGACCCGGGCCCCTACGTGTCCGACGCCTACCGGATGTACAAGTTGTTGGAGGCGCTACCGCGCACCAGCACCCTCGCACAGGTCAGCGAGCGGATTTTTCGGCCTGGCATATTTCGACGGCATTGGACGACCGACCGGGCGCACGGGGTGCGGTTCCTGGGCAGCGCGAGCATATTCCAGTCTGATCTGTCCACCCTGCCAATGATCACCAGGAGATCCTTCGACGAGACGCCTGACCTTCCGTTGAAGCCGGGCTGGACTCTCATCACCTGTTCGGGCATGACGGCCGGGCGGGTGACCTATGCTCGGCCCGACATGGACGGGTGCGCGTGCAGCCAGGACGTCATCCGGGTGGTGCCCGATCAGGCGAAGATCCCGGGCGGTTATCTGTACGCGCTGCTGGCCAGCCGGTACGGCCGGCCGATCATCCGGGGACGGGTCTACGGCACCAGCATCAAACACCTGGAGCCCGAGCACCTGGCGAACATTCCGGTGCCCCGGGTCGGCCCGGCCATCGAGGACAAGATCGACGCGCTGATCGGGCGGGCGGCCGAGTTGCGGGCGCGGTTCCAGGCCGGGGTGGTGGCGGCCACCTGGGACGTGTTCACCAGCGCCGGCCTGCCCGAACTCGCCGACCTGGCCTGGCACGACCAACCCCGCGACCTCGGATTCGCCGTGCCCGGGGTCGACGCCCGCACGCTGCGCGCGCTCAACTTCTCCCCGCGGGCGCGGCGGATACTCGACGCCCTGCGCTCGGTCCCGCACCGCACCCTCGGCGACATCTGCGCCGGCGGCATCCTGCGCACTGGCGCGCGGTTCAAGCGCATCGACGCTGATCCCGTTCACGGCGTCCGTCTCGTGGGACAGCGACAAGCCTTCTGGATGCGACCGGAAGGCCGGTGGATCAATCCTCACCACGCCCCGCCGGACATTCTGCAATCCGACGAAACCATCCTGATCGCCGCCCATGGAACCTTAGGCGAGAACGAGGTCTACGGCCGCTCAATACTGGTCACCGGAGGCTGGCTCAGGCACGCGTTCAGCCAGGATTTTGTACGCGTCCGCACCGGCACCCCGGAATTCACCGGCGCATACCTTTTCGGTTTCCTCCGCTCGGAAGCAGCCTTTCGGGTCCTTCGGTCGATGAGCGTCGGCGGAAAACAGCAGGAATACCACCCGGGTCTCCTGCGCGACCTCCCCGTGCCGTTGTGTACGGCAGGGGATCGGGAGCGGATCGCGGGGACGGTGCGGCGGGCGTACCGGGATCGGGACGACGCGGACGCGGCCGAGGACGAGGCGCTGGCGCTGCTCGACGCGGCGGTGCGGGAGGCGGCCGGCTGATGGCCGAGATCCTCGGCGGCGGACCGCCGGTGAACGACGCCGAGCGGGCGGTCATCGCGCACCTGCGCGACCACGCCCCGGCGCACTGGCAGGTGCTGCACAACCTGGAGGTGCCCGGCCGGGACGAGACCTTCGAGGTCGACGTGATCGTGCTCACCGGGCACGCGGTGTGCGTCATCGACGTCAAGGGCGCCCACGGGCGGATCGAGGTGTCCGGCCACCGCTGGTTCCCGCAACGGCGGGCGCCCTACCACTCACCGGTCGCCAAGCTGCGCGGCCACGCCAAGGTGATCAAGGGTCTGATCGAGCGGCGGCACCCCGACCTGCGGACGGTCTACGTACGCCCGCTGGTGGTGCTGGCCGCCACCGACGCGGCCCTGGTCGACCCGGACAACCGGGACGCCCCCGACGTGACCACGCTGCCCGAACTCGTCGGCGTGCTGGCCGACCTCGACGCGGCGCCCGACCGGTTCGACCGGGACCTGACCTCCGCCGCTCGCGAGCGGATCGTCCGAGTGCTCGACGGCCAGTTGCGCCGACCCGCCGGGCCGCCACGGATCGGCACCTGGGAGGTGATCGAGGAACTCGGCGGCGACCCGGCCGACGAGACACCCGGTGCGGCCCCCGGCAGGGCGCCCGGTGAAGCCGCGGTGACCGAGTACCGGGCCCGCAACATCGCGGCGCCGGCCGGCTCCCGGCCGGTGCGGCTGCGGGTGTACCGGGCCGACCCCTACCTGCCGGCCGACCAGCGCACCGCGCAGAGGCTGCGGATCGGCAACGCCTACGAGGCGCTGAGCCGGATGCCGCCGCACCGCAACATCGTGCCGGCCCGGCACTTCACCCCCGTCGACGACGGCAGCCGGTTCGTGCTGGAACTGGAGGACGTTCCCGGGCACGCCCTGCACCTGCACCTGAGCGACCCGCGGCTGGCGCTGGGCGCCGACGCCACGCTGCGGCTGCTCGACGACCTGCTGGCCGGCCTGGCGCACGCCCACGCCAACCAGGTCATCCACCGCGCGCTCAGCCCGGCCACCGTGCTGGTGGCCAGCGACGGACGCGGCCTGCTCACCGGCTTCGACCACGCCCGGGCCGGCGGGGACCGCGACCACACCGTGGCCGACGCCCTGCCCGGCGCGGTCGACGCGGCCTACCGCCCCCCGGAGTGGGCGGACACCCCGGACCGGCTCACCTCGGCCGGCGACGTGTACGCCGCCGGGGTGATCGGCTACCAGATGCTCACCGGCGAACTGCCGGCCGCCGGGCCCGGCCCCCGGGCCGCCGCCGACCTGGCCACCGGGTTGACCACCGGGTTGACCGGCGCGCTGACCGGCGCCGGAGTGCCGGCCGACCTGGTCGGGTTACTCCGGCAGATGTGCGCGGCCGACCCGGCCGCCCGTCCCGGCGCGGTCGCCGCGCTGCGGGAACTCCGCCGGTGCACCGGCGGCGCGGGCGGCACGCCCCCGCCACCACCACCGCCCCCGCCGCCCGGGCGGGCCGGCGGCGGGCCCAGCCCGGACTACCGGAACCTGCCGGACGGATACCAGCTCACCCACAAGTACACGGTGCGCCGCACGCTCGGCCAGGGCGCCTCCGGGGTGGCCTACCAGGTCTACGACATGCTGGCCCGCACCGACCGGGCGATCAAGCTGGTCCTGGCAAACCGGGAGCCGGCGCTGGAACGGCTGCGGCGGGAGTACCAGATCCTGCTCGGACTCGACCCGCACCCCAACCTGGTGCGGGTCCGCGACGCCGACTTCCTGCCCGACGGCGAGGTGCCCTACCTGGCCTTCGACTACGTGGAGGGCCGGGCGGTGAACGCCCTCGTCTCCGACGACCGGCCGCTCGGCCCGGCCGACGTGCGCCGGCTCGGCATGGACGTGGCGCACGGCCTGACCTACCTGCACGACCACGGCGTCTACCACTGCGACATCAAACCCAGCAACCTGCTGTGGACCGACGACGGCTGCCGGATCCTCGACTTCGACGTGGCGGTGACCGCCGACTCGACGCTGCGGCACGGCGGCGGATCGACCCGCTACCTGCCCCCGGACCTGTCCGGCGCGATCCCGCCGGTGGCCGCCGACCTGATCGACCGCGACGTGTACGCGCTCGGGTTGACCCTCTACCAGGTGCTGACCGGCTGCTACCCGTGGCAGAGCGCCACCGCGCCGCCCGACGAACCGCCGCTGGACCCCCGCGAACTGGCCGGGCTCGGCGGCCTGTCCCCCAAACTGGTCACCACGCTGCTGGCCGCCATCGCGCCCCGGCGGGCCGACCGGTACCGCTCGGCGACCGACCTGCGCGACGCCCTGGCCGCGGTGGACGAGTTCTGGCTGCCCCCGCCGGTGCCGTCGCCGGCAATCGGTCGCCCGGAGTTGGTCCACATCGCCGAACAGGGCGGCGGCACCGAGGGAGCCGAATGGGCCGGGGGAGCCGGACGGGTGGAGCCCAACACCAACCCGTTCGTCACCTTCCTACAAACCCTCTACAGCCAGAGTGAACGCAGCAACCGGGGCACCCGCGGGCGGGACCCCTCCGACACCGACCTGTACGTGGCCACCGCGCTGGACAGCCGGCTGCTACCCGAACTGCTCGCCGGGCGACACCGGCTGGTGATCATCAGCGGCAACGCCGGCGACGGGAAGACCGCCTTCGCAGAACACGTCGTCGACCAGGCCCGCCGGCGCGGCGCCGTGTTCGGCGCGACCCGGGACAACGGCGCGGACTTCACCCTGGCCGGCCGGACGTTCCACACCAATCACGACGGCAGCCAGGACGAGGGCGAGCGCGTCAACGACGACGTCCTGGCCGAGTTCTTCGCCCCGTTCTCCGGCTCGGACGCCTCGACCTGGCCGGACCGGGAAACCCGACTGATCGCCATCAACGAGGGCCGGCTGGTCGACTTCCTCACCGTGCACGCCGCGCGATTCGGCCGCCTCGCCGAACTCGCCCGCACCGGCATCGCCGGCACCGCCGGCATCGCCGACACCGACCCGGCGGACCCCGCCAAACCGGCAGAGCCGGCCGGCTCTGCCGACGGGGTCACCGTGGTCAACCTGAACGGCCGCAGCGTGGTCGCCGACCCGGACGGCCAGCACGGATCCATCTTCGACCTGGTGCTCGAACGGCTGACCGACACGAACTTCTGGGCGGCCTGCCAGTCCTGTGACCTGGCCGCGGCCTGCTACGCCCGACACAACGCCCGGACCTTCTCCCACCCGGCCGCCGGACCGCGGGTGCGGGCGCGGCTGCGGACCCTCTACACGCTGGCGCACCTGCGCGGCCGGCTACACATCACGCTGCGCGACCTGCGTTCGGCCCTGGCCTTCACGCTGACCTCCGGCCGGGGCTGCGCCGGGATTCACGACCTGTATGCCAACGGGGACGCCGCGGCGATCCTGGACAGCTTCTACTTCACCAGTTGGACCGGTCAGACCGGCGGGACGGGCGGGACCGCGGGCGGGTCCACCGATCGGCTGCTGAGCGAACTGCGCGAGATCGACGTGGCCGGGGTGCCCGCGCCCGAGCTGGACCGCCAGCTCGACTACGCCGGACCGCGGGACGGCACCGCGATGATGACCTTCGACCTGCGGTCCGGCCACGACCGGGTGCTGCTCGACGGGATGTTCCAGCGGCTCCCACGCGCCACCGAGCCGGACGCCACCGAGCCGAACGCCGCGCACCGGCGATACCTGGCCACGGCCCGGCGGCGGTTCTTCTTCGAGTGCCAGGACGACCAGCGGTGGCGCCGGCTGCTGCCGTACCGCTCGGCCGAGGAATTCCTCGACCTGCTCGCCCACCCCGACCGGGTGCCCGGCTGGCTGCCCGAACTGATCGCCGCGGTCAACCAGGGCGAGGGACTCGGCGACGCGGGCACGGACGCGCTCGCCCTCCAGGTCCGCAGGGTGCCGGCCGGCACGATCCGCGGCTACCGGCTCTTCCCCGCCCGGAACCTGCGTCTGGCCGCCACCGGCGCCGCCGCGTCGCGCTACCTGGAAAGCGCCCACAACGCGGTGACGCTGCGCTACCAGGACCCGGAGGGCGGGCGGGCGGAACTGCGACTGCGGCTCGACCTGTTCGAGCTGGTGCGCCGGCTGAGGGACGGCTACCTGCCCGGGGTGGCCGACATGCAGGGCGGGTACCTGAGCCTGTCGGTGTTCCGGAACACGCTGTCCGCGTTGCCGTACCAGGAGATCCTGCTCACCGTGACCGGCCACGACCGGTACCGCATCCGCCGGGCGAGCACCGGAGACAGCGGTCGGCTGGTCATGGAGACGCTGACCGGGCCACAGCCGGAGGTGGGCTGATGGCGCTGACCCGCAAGGACCGCGAGTTCCGGCACCCGGGTGTCAGCTACCTGGACTTCAAGCAACTGGACATGGACCGGGTGCTCACCGCGTTCTTCGCCCGGCTGTGGTACCACGGCCTGCCCAGCCGGCTCGCCCGGTCAGCGGACCTGGGGGTCGACGACTTCGTCGACGAGTTCCTCGACCACCCCGACTCCTTCGCCGGCTTCGACCCGGGCGTCACCCGGCGCTGGGTGGAGACCTACCTGCTCGACATGGTCAACCGGGGCAAGCCGACCCAGGCCGTTGCCGGTCCCCGGCCGCTGCACGGCCTGACCTACCGCTTCCGCAACAGCCGCCGGTCCCGCCCCTACGGGGCCGACGAGCACCTGTACGAGATGTTCGCCCACGCGCGGGACGGCAGGGGTTTGCAAGCCCTCCAGTACCTGCGGACCTTCTTCTTCGCCGGCATCGACCCGGCCACCGAGACCCGGCGGGCCGATGCCGGGATCGACGTGGAGACCCAGGCTCTGCTGCACCTGGCCACCGTGAAGCGGATCGAGGACCGCGCCGACACCAGCAAACCGCGCAAACCGTATCCGCCGGTGTGCCAGGCGGCGGCCGACCTGCTCACCGACGACGTGGTGCGGCTGCTGTTCCACCAGCGGTTCATCCCGCGCTCGGTGATGGTGGACTACCTGAAGATCCTGTTCGCGTTCCATCTCGGGCTCTACCACCTGCGCCTGATCAAGGTGCTGCCCGCCCTGGTGGCCGTCAGCACGCCCGGCGAGCGACCGGCCGGCACCCCCGGCACGGCCGGGCCGGCCGGGCCGCGGTGCTGCTTCGGCCGCTGCACCGGCGACCTCGGCTCGGCGAGCAGCGGATGCGGGTACGGCGTCGGGGTGTTCTGCGACGTCGCCGGGGTGCCCGGCACCCGGCTGGCCGGCCTGGCCGAGCGCAGCGCCGGAGTGTGGTTCGGCCGGATCCCGGAGTTCGTCCGCGCGGCGTTCGCGGTCAAGAAGCTGGACGAGTTCGCCACCTACCAGGCCAGGCGCGGTGCCCTGCGTCGCCCCGGCAACACCACCTTCGGCGTGCCCGACGCCCTGGCCCTGCTCGGCCGGAGTCAGCAGCGCGACCGGGAGAACTTCTTCGCCTCCCGGGTCGCCAGCATCGTGGAGGACTCGGCCGGCGTGGACACCGAGGTCGAGTCGCGGATCGGTCAGATCCTCCAACTCGGTCTGGACCAGTTCACCACCTACCTGGAAATCCTCACCGCCTACCGGGGCGACTTCCACCGCAGATACCTGGTCGACTGCCTGGACACGATGCTGCTCAAGAACCGGCCGGGAGCGATGATCGCCCAACCCCGCGGCGGGACGCGGCGGTTCATCCTGGACAGTCGGCTGCTTGAGGTGCTGTTGCAGATCTCACTGCTCGCACCCGGCGGGGTGCAGGGCTTCCACACCAGGGCGCTGCGGATCGACGAGTTCCTCGCCGTGCTGCGCGACCGCTACGGCCTGTTCGTCGACCGCCTGCCGCCCGGCGACGGGTTCGGCGCGACGAGCATCACCGACCACGCGGCGCTGCGGGCGAACGAGGCGGCGTTGACCGCCAAGCTGCGGGAGATCGGTTTCTTCTCCGACCTGTCCGACGCCTACCTCACCCAGACCATCACGCCCCGATACGTCATCGAGGAACAGTGAACCGACCGATCACCACCGGGCTGCGGGAACTGCTCGCAGCGGACCTCGACGCCGCGCTGGAACGGCTCCTCACCCCCTACCTGGGCACCGTGGTCGCACACCGGCAGCCCGGTCACTGCATGCGGGTCAGTGACCTGCCCGCGGCCGTGGCCGAGCGGGTATGCCGGCGGCTACGCACGGCCGGGGTGGCCGCCGAGGTGCACGTCCTGGCCGGGGCGGACCAGATGGCCGGCGGCGTCACGGTGACCAGCACCAAGCTGGTGGAACTGCGCAACCCCGCCGGTGACGGCACCCAACGCCCGCCCCTGCTCGTCTTCGTCCCGCCGGGCTCCCGGGCCAGCGCCGAGGACTCCTTCGGGGTCGCCACCTTCGAGGAGGTGGACCTGGGTGACGTCTACGCCGAGTTGGTCGAGCAGCGAACGGTCGGGATACCGGCGCACCTGCGGCCGGGAATCACCGAACTGCTCGCCGTGCTCGACGAGGAGAACTGGCCGTACGCCACCTCGCTGGCCAGGGCCCGCTACCTGCTCACCGTCGAACGCAACGACCACGACCCGACCGCGGCCGGGGCCGCGGTGTTCGAGTTGGGCCTGGTCCCCGACTTCGACCTGTTCGCCGACCCGGGCCAGGTGCGGGGGCGGGCCGCCCGCAACGTCCGGCAGATGCGGATCCTAACCTTCTCCACCCGTCCCGAGCGGCAGCGGGTCCTCGAACTCGGCCTCACCGACGCGACGTTTCGCGCCCGGCTGGCCGAACTGGTCACTCACGCCGGGCTTGAGGACCCGCACAGGTGGACCCGGCGAGTCGTCATCGACCGGACGAACTGGCCGCTGGCGTTCCACCGCTGGCCGCTCACCGAACGGCAGGACCGCGACAGCGTGCGCATCGAGGTCGCCGAACTGAACCTGCCGGTGGCCGGCGAGCGACCCGAGCACGCCACCGACCCGATCCTGCGGGCGGTGATCGGCCAGCGGTACCTGCCTACCGGGCCGACCGGCCTCAACCAGCTCCCGGTGAGCTTCCAGGTCGCCCCCGACCCGCGCCAGATCCGTGGCCTGGCCCGGTTCTCGGCCCAGTTGGTGTCCGAGGACGCCGGGCCGACCGGCGTGCTCGCCTCGGTCGGTGTCAGCAGGACCAGCCGGACGGAGTACAAGGCGACCCTGCGGAAGCTGCGGAAGGCCGATCTCGACGAGGGGTGGTACTTCATCCGGGTCCTCCCCCTCGACACCGAGGGGATCGCGCTGCCGGTTGACGGCGACTCGGCCGGCGCCCACCCCCGCCACGAGAGCGAGCGGTTCTACCTCGTCCCGGCCGGGGGCGTGGACGAACCGCCGCAGCCGCGCGCCCACCGGGAACCGGGCGTGGCCCAGGCGCTGTGCCGGCTGCGCTTCGACGCCCTCGCCGAGGGGCGCGACTGGTCGAGCATCGCACCGCGCACCGTGTCGTGGAAGGGCACGACCGGCGCCGGGCGACACACCCTGCGCGCCGGGTTCGGCCCGGACGGCATTGCCGAGATTCCGCTCGCCGCCACGCTGGTCGACATCGAGCGCAGGATCCTGGCCGAGGCGGGTCCGCCGGTGCGGTGGCGACTGTCCGCCGGGGCCGAGTCGGGCAAGGGCCTGTCCGGACAGCCGGTGATGCAGCCGGTGACGTTGACGGTCGGTCCTGGCAGCCAGCCGCTGGAGACGTTTCTGGACGCCCGACGGCGGCTGTTCGCCCAGATCCGGGGCGAAGGTGATCTGATCGTGGAGGGCTGCGAGCTGATCGAGCTGTGCGACGGTGCGCGCGACTACGCCGAGGCATACGCCGAGCTGATGACCTGGTACCTGCGCAACGCCGAACGCACCGGCAGCGGGCTCGCCGACCTGGCCGCGCTGTCCGAGCTGGACACCGTCACGGTCGAGTTCGGCGACCAGCGCGGGAATCGGGCCGAGGCCGTCATGGTGGCGCCGACCCATCCGCTCAGGCTGCTGTGGCTGGTGACCTGGGCGCGGCTCGGCGAGTCGTGGCTGTACGGCGCGGCCGGAGCCGACCCGGCGCTGGTGCGCTCGGCGCGGCACAGCCTGCTCGCCGAACTCTTCCCACTGGGATTCCCGCTGGTCGTCCCCCGGCCGGACGGCCGGCTCACCGTCGCCGCCGGCGACCTCACCCCGTACTGGGGGGTGTGCCTGCCCACCGGCACCGACGACCCGGGCGGCCTGCTGCGGGCGCTCGCCGACGCCGTCGGAGTACCCGACCGCCAGGCGACCGCCCCGGCGGTGTCCGCCCGCGCCCTGGCCAACCGGGTCGAGCGTTACCTGCGGCTGCACCCGTACGTGCGGACCCTGACCATCGCCGCGGTCAACCCGGGGCGCGGCGAACGCCTCGCCGACATGCTCGTCGCCCTGCAACACCGCAGAGGGTTGGGCGACATCAGCTACGACCTGCGGCTGTTCCTGCCCGATCGCCACGCCCGGGACGCCGGCGCGGCGCTGGCCGACCTGTTGCGCGGGGAGTGGAGTTCGGCCGAGGAGGCGGAGGCGTTTCGCACCCCCACCGCCGGTGGGCTGATCCCGAAGCTGGCGGTGTCGCTGCGACCGCTGGCGGAGTTCCGCTCCGCATCGAGCCGGCACTCGGTCCACCTGACCATGCTCTTCGACGCGTTCGGCGGTGAGCACTTCGACGCCGCGCCCGCAGGGCCCGCGGCCACTGCCCCGGTGCACGGCCTCGTGCAGGACATGGCCGTGACCTACCGGGAGGATGACGTCACGGTAGCCTGGCACAAACAGCCCCGGCACGGCCCGGCGACGCCGCTGCCGGGCGCGGAGGAACTCACCGACCTGCTGGGCGTGCTGCCCAAGATCATCTCCCAGGCCGCCGCCGCGGTCACCACCGGACAGGCCGGCACTGGCCAGTTGCCCCGAATCACCCTCGGCCTCGACGTCGCCGACCGCACCCTGCTGCACCAGGCACACCGCAGCAGCGACTGGGTGATCACGGTGGACCGGACCATGGGCGCGGAGTACTTCGACAGCCCGGCGGGCATCGGCCGGCCCGACTACGTCATCGACTACGCGCCGGAGGGCGTCGGGGGGTTCGGGCACCATGTGGTGATCAGTTCCCGCTCGGTCGACGAACTGCGCGCGCTGCTCGCGCCGGCCATCGCGCAACACGGCCTCGGAGTGGACGCGCGCCACGTCGGGATGTTCTTCGACCAGCTCCGGGCGCTGTCCGGGCGGCTGGCCTTCAAGCTCGCCTCGACCGCGCCCACCCAGCGCACGGAGGTGCTCGGGCTCGCCCTCGCCCGCCTGTACCTGGACTACCAGGGGGTGCTCGCCGACCAGATCCTGGTCCCGCTCGACGCGCATCTGGAGCTGTACCGGGAGGCACGCCGGCAGGCTGCCGACGAGGTCGGAGACAGCGTCGGCCTGCGCCGGACCGACCTGGCGCTGTTCGACCTGGACGCGGCACGCCATACGATCACCTGCCGGCTGGTCGAGGTGAAGTGCCTGTCCGCGCTGGACCTGGCCGGATATCAGGGACTCAAGGACCGGATCGCGGGCCAGCTCGACCGGAGCGCGCAGGTGCTGTCCGAACACTTCGACCCCTGGCACGCCGGGCCGGACCGACCGGACCGACCGGACCGGGTCGTCAAGAACGCCGAACTCGCTGTGCTGCTCCGCTTCTACCTGGACCGGGCGGTCCGCCACCGGCTGGTCCGACCCGACGCCGAGGCCGAGGCCCGCTGGATGCTCGACCGGCTGGACCGGCTCGACCCGGCATACCGGTTGGAGTTCACCCGCACCGGCCTGATCTTCGACCTGTCCGGCGTCGGCGCCGACCGCGAGGTCGAGGGCGGGGTGGAGTTCCATCGGATCGGCCGGGATGTGGCCCGAGAACTCGTCGAGGCGGTCCCCACCGACCCGGTGCTCGCGGCGCACCGCGTTTCCGAGCCGGAGCAGCCAGAGCAGCCCTGGGCCGCCTCCACCCTGGCCACGGTGGACCTGACCGTTCCCCGGCCGCCGCAGGCGGCCTACCGCGCCGGAGACCGGGTCCGCGGCCCGCTACCCGACGATGTTGTCCCCGCCGCCGGCGCCGGCGCCGGCGCGGAATCCGGAACCGACACCGGCACTAACGTTGAGAGTGGCGCCGAGGCCGGCGCGGGAGTCCGCCCGGGGCGGTCCACATCCGAAGCCGCGGCAGGCCAGCCGGACCAGTCCACGCCGGATGGCGGGGCCTCGCCGGAACCCTCGACCGGGAAGCACGCGCCGGTCCCGGCAACGCCCGCCGAACCGGCGGCGGCGCCCCAGATCACCCCCGAGGTGTTCGTGGGCACGGACCACCCCTCGCCCCAGTACGGGATCCTCGGCGAGGCCGCGGGGCGTCGGGTCGCCCTGGATCTCAACGAGACCCACACGATCAGCCTGTTCGGCGTGCAGGGCGGCGGCAAGAGCTACACGCTCGGCTCGATCATGGAAATGGCCTGCCTGCCGGCACCGCCGCTGAACCGGCTCCCGCGCCCACTGGCCACGGTGGTCTTCCACTACAGCCAGAGCCAGGACTACGCGCCGGAGTTCACCAGCATGGTCGCGGGAAACGACGACGCCGGGCAGGTGCGCCGGCTCCGGGAACGCTACGGTGTCAAGCCGCGCGGCCTGCCCGACGTGGTGATGCTCGCGCCGGAGGACCAGGTACCCGAACGCCGACGCGAGTATCCGGACATCGAAGTGCTGCCGCTGAAGTTCGGTTCGACCGAACTTCGCGCCGAACACTGGCGTTTCCTGATGGGCGCGATCGGCAACCAGTCCACCTACATCCGGCAACTACAGCGGATCATGCGCGCCCACCGGGCGGACCTGCGACTGGACACCATCCGCGACGCGACAGCCGACTCGAACCTGCCCGACCACCTCAAGCAGCTCGCCAACCAGCGGCTTGATTTGGCCGCGGACTACATCGACGACGCCGCGCGGATCCGGGACCTGGTCCGGCCCGGCCGGATGATCATCGTCGACCTACGCGACGAATTCATCGAGAAGGACGAGGCACTCGGGCTGTTCGTGGTCCTGATGCAGATCTTCGCCGACGCCCAGGACGGCGGGACACGGTTCAACAAGCTGGTGGTCTTCGACGAGGCGCACAAGTACATCGACAGCCCCGACCTCGTCGACGGTCTGGTGTCCAGCGTCCGGGAGATGCGACACAAGGGCATGAGCGTGTTGGTGGCCAGCCAGGACCCGCTGTCGGTGCCGACGGACCTGATCGCGCTGTCCAACCACATCATCCTGCACAAGTTCACCTCGCCGACGTGGCTGAAGCACCTGCAGAAGGCGAACGCCGCACTGGCTGACCTGACCGCCGCGAAGATGGCCGCGCTGGACGCGGGCGAGGCATACCTGTGGTCCCTCAGGGCGACCGACACCGCGTTCGTCCGGAGCGCCGTCAAGATTCGCGGCCGGCCCCGCATCACCCGGCATGGTGGTGGTACCAAGACCGCCGTGGAGCGATAGCTACCCGTCGATCGTGGTGGCGCTGCTGCCACGGCGGTCGGCGCGCGTGCGGAAAGGGCACCGACCGCCAGTTGTCCGCATCGGCCCCGTTGCCACCGGCGCGTCCGGGCAACGCTCACCGGGTTTCACCGCTTCGTCGCGATGGTTCGGGAATAGGGTCTGGTCCGTGGAGTCGATGGTGCTGCCTCGGTACGGGGACGGGGCGTTGGCCGACGTGGTGCCGTCGGTGCTGGCCGGGCTGGGGGTGGTTGGGGAATCCGACGTGTTCGGGCTGCCAGAAGCGCGGCGGGTGTGCGTGCTGCTTGTCGACGGGCTGGGCTGGCACCTGCTGGCCGAACACGGCGACGCCGCGCCGTTCCTGGCGTCGCTGGCCGCCGGGCGTGAGCCGATCACGGCCGGGTTCCCATCCACCACCGCGACCAGCCTGGCCGCGGTGGGCACCGGGATGCCCACCGGCGAGCACGGGCTGGTCGGCTACACCTTCGCGGTGTCCGACGGCGAACTGCTCAACGTGCTGGGCTGGAACCGGCACGCCACCGGCCTTCCGGCCGACCTGCGCGACCAGCAGGTACCCGAGCGGGTGCAGCCGAAGCCGACCGCGTTCGAACGGGCCACCCAGGCCGGTGTCGCCGTCCGGGTGGTCGCCCCCCGGTCTCAGCGGGACTCCGGGCTGACCCGAGCGGCGCTGCGCGGCGGGGAGTTCGCCGGGGTGTACGCGATGGGTGACCTGGCGACCAGCACGGTCGACGCGCTGCGGTCGGCCGACCGGGTGCTGTGCTACGCCTACCACGCCGACCTGGACCTGCTCGGGCACGTGTACGGGCCGGGCACCGAAGCCTGGCGGGCGCAACTGGCCCAGGTGGACCGGCTGGCCGAGCAGATCGCCGGCCGGCTCCCGTCCGGCGGGCTGCTGCTGGTCACCGCCGACCACGGCATGGTCTCGGTGGCCGAACCGGACCGGATCGACTTCGACACCCACCCGCACCTGCCCGACGGGGTGGCCATGCTCGGCGGCGAAGCCCGCGCCCGCTACGTCTACACCGAACCGGGCGCCACCCCCGACGTGGCGGCCACCTGGCGGGAGGTGCTCGGCGAGCGGGCCTGGATCCGCACCCGGGCCGAGGCCATCGACGCCGGCTGGTTCGGACCGGACGTGCCGGCACAGGTACGGGACCGCATCGGCGATGTGGTCGTGGCCGCCCGCGGACACACCGCCGTGGTCCGCTCGGCCACCGAACGCCGGCTCAGCCGGTTCGCCGGCCAGCACGGCTCCCTCACCGCCGCCGAGCAGCACATCCCCCTGCTGCCGTACCGACCGCGCTGACGCAGGTTTTCGCAAGAAAACCTCACGATGTAACCGGTTAACCGTGAGGTTTTCGCGAGAAAACCTCAAAAGCGGCGGCGCGGGACTCCAGGTAGCGGCGTTCGGGCAGGCTGGTGGTGCGGCGGGCGGCCTCCAGGTAGGCGGCCCGGGCCGCGGCGGTGTCGCCGGCCAGTTCCAGCAGATGGGCCCGGACCGCCTCGACCCGGTGGTACCCGGCCATCCGCTCGTCGGCGTCCAGCGATGCCAGCAGGGCTAGGCCGTGCTCCGGTCCGCGCGCCATTCCCAGCGCCACCGCCCGGTTCAGGGTCACCACGGGCCCCGGCGACAGGCGTTCCAGCAGCCCGTACAGGGCCAGAATCTGGGCCCAGTCGGTGTCGGCGGCGCGGGCAGCCTCGGCGTGCACCGCGGCGATGGCCGCCTGCACCTGGTACGGACCGACCGGCCCGGTGGCCAGCATCCGGCTGACCAGGGACGTCCCCTCGGCGATCGACGCGGCGTCCCAGCGGGTCCGGTCCTGCTCGGACAGGGGCACCAGGGCGCCGTCGGCGCCGGCGCGGGCCGGGCGGCGGGCGTCGGTCAGCAGCATCAGCGCCAGCAGCCCGGCCACCTCCCCGTCGCCGGGCAGCAACCGGTGCAGCCAGCGGGTCAGCCGGATCGCCTCGCCGGTCAGGTCCGGCCGGTGAAGGTCCGGCCCGGAGGTGGCCGTGTAGCCCTCGTTGAAGACCAGGTAGAGCACGTGCAGCACCACCCGCAGCCGATCCAAGCGCTCCGGCTCACCGGGCAGGTCAAAGGTGGCGCCGGCCCGCCTGATGGTCTGCTTGGCCCGGCTGATCCGCTGGCCCATGGTCGGCTCGGGTACCAGGAACGCGGCGGCGATCTGCCCGGTGGTCAGCCCGCCCACCGCGCGCAGCGTGAGCGCCACCTGGGATGCCTCCGACAGCGCCGGGTGGCAGCACAGGAACAGCAGCGTCAGCGTGTCGTCCCCGGCCGGGGCCGGGGCGTCGGCCGGGCCCGGGTCCACCGAGGAGTCGGCCGGGGTCATCGCCGCCGCGGTGGCCTCCCGGCGGCTGCGGGCCCGGTCACTGCGCCACTGGTCGGTGAGCCGGCGGGAGGCCACGGTGAGCAGCCAGCCGCGCGGGTTGTCCGGGACGCCGTGGCCCGGCCAGGTGCTGGCCGCGGCCAGCAGCGCCTCCTGCACCGCGTCCTCGCAGGCGTCGAACCGGCCGTGCCGGCGGACCAGCGTGCCGAGGACCCGCGGCGCCAGATCGCGCAGCAGGTCCTCAACCGCCGGAGGCACCGTCAAACGTCACCCCCGGACTCGTGCATGACCGCGCGCACCTCCATCGCGCAGTACCTCGCGTCCGGCCAACTCGCCGCGATCTCGACGGCCCGTTCCTCGGACTCGCAGTCGACCTCGATGTAGCCGGCGAAGTGCTCCTTGGACTCGGCGAACGGCCCGTCCGTGGTGACCACCGCGCCGTCGCGCACCCGCACCGTCCTGGTCGTCGACGGGTGGGTCAGCGCCTGGCCGCCGACCAGTTCGCCGGACTCGGCCAGCCCCTTCATGACCGTGTCCACCGTGGCGAACACCTCATCGCGCTCCGCCGGGGACATCGCCGCCATCGCGTCGGGGTTGTTGTAAATCAGCAGCATGTACTTCATGGCCCGCTCCTCGGGTTCCGCGGCGCCGGTTCCGGTGCCGTCACAGATGGGTCGGCGCCGCCGGCCCGGTTTCGACATCGCCGGCCGGCGGATTCAGCCGATCGGCACGGCCTGACCGGTGACCCGCACCCGGGCGTCGGCCGGGTCGACGTCCACGGTCAGCTCGCCGGGCCGGCCCAGGTCCTCGCCCTGCCGGATGGTCAGCCGGGTCGGCCCGGTGACCCGGCCCAGCGCCCGCAGGTACCCGCCGAACGCCGCCGCGGCCGAGCCGGTGGCCGGGTCCTCGGCCACCCCGCCGACCGGGAACGGGTCGCGGGCGTGAAAACGGTCGGCGCGCTCGGCCCAGAACAGGTGCACCGTGGTCCAGCCCGCCCGGCCCATCAGCGCGCCCAGCGCGGGCACGTCGTAGTCCAGGTCGGCTAGCCGCTGCCGGGTGGCCGCGGCGAGCATCAGGTGGTCGTTGCCGGCGAACGCCACGTGTGGCGGGAACCGCGCGTCCATGCCGTCGATGTCGCCGGGCGCCCAGCGCAGCGCGGCCAGCGCCGCAGCCACGTCGGCCGGGGCGGCCGGGCGGGACCGGGTCGGCACGCTGGTCAGGGTGGCCCGGGTCACCCCGCCCCACCCGGCCACCGTGACCGGCACCGCCCCGGCCGCCGTGTCGAAGACCAGCCGGCCCGGCCCGTCCCGGTGCGCCAGCGCCACGGCGGTGGCGATGGTGGCGTGCCCGCAGAACGCGACCTCGCCGCGCGGGCTGAAGTACCGCAGCCGGTACCGGCGCCGACCGGTGTCACCGTCGATGACGAACGCCGTCTCGGAGTACCCGACCTCGGCGGCGATCCGGAGCATGCCGGCGCCGTCGAGCCCCGGTGCGTCCAGCACCACCCCGGCCGGGTTGCCGCCGGCCGAATCATCGGTGAACGCGGCGAACCGGAGCACCCTGCCATCCATGCGGACACGATCGCACCCCTCGGGTCCGGCCGCCCGCCGCTCCGCCGTGGGCCGACCGCCGGCGCGACCGGCGGGCACTGCCCGAAAGGACCGGCCGGCGCCGATCGGCCCGGCTGGAGCCTGCCGGGGCCCGCCGTTCGTTACGGTGAGACGCACGTTCCACATCCCATCCACGCCTCACACCCGGGAGCGAAGGTGTCCGAGTCGCCGTTAGACCAGGTGGCGGCCGCCCGGCTGTCCCACGCCGGCCGGGTCTTCACCTCCGACCTGTCCATCGATGAGTTCCTGCTGCTGGAGAACCTGGGGTTCGAACCGATCGAGCTGGTCATGGGCACGTCGGTGTACCACATCGGCTGGCAGCCACAGAGCCGGATGCAGAGCCAGGAACTGGCCGTGCTGACCGGCGCGATGTACCAGGCCCGGGAGAACGCCATGGGCCGCATGCAGGCCGAGGCCGACTCGGTGCAGGCCGACGGCATCGTCGGGGTGCGGCTGGAGTGGCGCCGGCACGGGGTGAGTGCCGAGCACATCGAGTTCATCGCGGTCGGCACCTCGGTGCGTTACGGACCGGAGCCGGGCAAGTACCGGCGCCCGGACGGGCGCGCGTTCACCTCGCACCTGTCCGGCCAGGACATGTTCAAGCTGGCCAGCGCCGGCTACGCCCCGGTGGCGTTCGTGCTCGGCAACTGCGTCTACCACGTGGCCTCGCAGGGCTTCCTGCAGACGCTGCGGCAGATGGGGCAGAACGTCGAGATGCCGCAGTGGACCCAGGCGTACTACGAGTCGCGGGAGATCGCGATGAGCCGGATGCAGGCCGAGGCCGAACGGGACGGCGCCACCGGCGTGGTCGGCGTGTCGTTCACCGCGTCGGAGTGGGTGTGGGGAGCCCACACCATGGAGTTCTACGCCTCGGGCACGGCCGTGCGCCGGGTCGGCGAACCCGACCGGCTCACCCCCTCGCCGGTCCTCCCGATGTCGTGACCGGTCCGGTGGCGGACCTGACTCCGGAGCAGGCCGGGGCGGTACTCACCGCGGCGCTGTCCGCCCCGGGCAGCGGCGAGTCGGTGCTGGCGGCGTTCGCCGACGTGCCGTCGGTGGGGTTCACCCCGGCCCGGCCGGGCCGGCTGTTCCGGTCGGCGACCCCGACCCAACTGGCCGTGGGCCAGCGGCTGTTCGCCGCGGTGGAACCGGGCGGCACCCGGCTGCGGTGCAGCCACGTGGTGCGCGGGGTGGCGCTGCGGACTGACCTGGCCGGGCCCGCCACGGCCGGCCCGATGCTGGCCGAGGCGCTGGTCGAGGCCGCGCGGGAGTACGGCCCGCAGGCCACCGCCACCGTGCAGGCCATCCTCTACGGCATCGCGGTGGTACACGGCCTCGCCTGATCGCCGTGGCACACGGCCCGCCTGACCGCCGTGGCACGGCACCGCCCGATCCGGGGGCGGCTCGGCTGAGGACCACCGCCCCCGCCGGTTGGCGATACGGTGCGTGTCCGGGAGCTGACTGAGCGTTCCCATCCCGGGTACGCTCGACCGGTCGTGCGGTTCGACGGCGGGGCCGGTGGTTGCCGGGAGGGTCCGATGGCGGGTCAGGCTGTGACGGTGCCGGGGTGGGCCGGCCGCTCGTACGCACACCTGGCCATGCCGGTGCCCGTGCTCGGCGACACCGAACTCACCGGGTTGGACCGGGCGGTGTGCGCCCGGGACGGCTGGCGGCCGGTGGAGGAACGGGTCAGCCACCCGGTGCTGGTGCGGCGTTGGCAGCGCCCGGCCGGCGGCCTGCTGGTGCTGGTCACCCTGGGCTGGTACCCGCTGCTGGTCACGGTCGGATCGACCGGGGCCGGGCGCGGCGGCCGGCGGGCGCTGGCCCGGGTCACCGACGCGGCCCGCGCGGCCGGCGGCCTGCCGGTCGGCGACGCCGACCTGGCCGGATGGGTGCGAGCCACCCGGGAACGCTGGGCCAGGGTGGTGGCCGCCCGGCGGCGGCTGGACGAACACCTGCCGCTGACCGAGTTCCGGGCCTGCCCGCGCTGCCCGGCCTGGTCGGCCCGGGAGGTGCCGCACTGCCGGGGCTGCGGGCACCGGTTCACCTCGCGGGAGGACCTGGAACGCGACGCCCGGGGCCGGGCGGCCCGCGACGTGGTCGCCGCTGCCACGGCCGAGTTGGCCGGGCTGGGCCGCGGCGACGGCCTGTTCCCCCCGGCCACCGGCCGTCCGGCCGGGAAGGTGGTGGCCTGACACATGGGCGGCACCCGGCTGCCCGATCGCTTGATCAGCCCGGTCGAGCGGTGGGGCTGGGAATACCGCGACCCGCGGACCGTCGTGCCCGCGTTCGCCGAGGAACCGCCGGCGCCGGACGTGGTCGCACCGGACTGGTCGGCCCGCTACGCCGAGCTGGTCGGCCAAGCCGAGCGGGGCCGGCGGGGCAACGCGCGGACCACGGTGGCGCTGGCGGTGATGGCCGTCGGGGTGGGACTTCCGTTCGGTCCACTGGCCGCGCTGCTGCCCGCGCTGGCCGCGGCCGGGTTCGGCTGGCGGGCGCTGGTGCACCCGGCCCGGCTGCGCCGACGCGCGCACCGGGCCTACCAGGGCTGGCTGGCCGGGTCGATCCTCCGGCACGTCGAACTGCGCGGCCGGGTCGCGGTGTGGTGGCAGCGGCGGGGCGCCTACCAGCGGTGGGCCGCCGACCGGGCGGACTCGGCGCCGGAATGGTTCCCGGTCCGGCCCGCCACGGTCGAACGCGCCGACGTGTGCGGGGGCAGCGCACAGGGCTGGCGGCATCTGCTGGCCGCCACCGCCGGATCGCTGCTCGGCTCGGGCGCACGGGTCACCGTGCTGGACCTGTCCGGCGACCGGGTGACCGGCCCGCTGCGGGCGGTCGCCGCGGCGGGCGGTTACCCCTGCGGCCTGCTCACCCTGCCCGAGCAGATGTGCTCGGTGAACCCGCTGCGCGGGCTGACCGCCGAACAGGTCGCCGTGGTGGTGGCCGAGGCCGTGCACGCGGTGGACCGGGAGTCCGCGCACGAGGCGCGCAGCGTGGACGCCACCGTGTTGCAACAGGTGTGCGAGCAACTGGACCCGCCGGTCAGCTTCTCCCGGCTGCACGCCGCGTTGCGGGTGCTGTTACGCCAGGAACCGCCTCCGTCCGGTGTGGACTCTGAACTGGACTCTGAGGTGGACTCCGGTGTCGGGCCGGCCGCGGATTCGGTGCTGACCGGGGCGGAGTACGGCCGGCTGGACGCCCTGTTCGGGGAGGCGGCCAGGCGGGGCGCCGAGGAACGGGTGTTCCGGCTCGCCGCCGCGCTGGCCCGGCTGGCCGCGCTGGGCGGTGACACGTCGGCCGCTGGGCTGTTCGACGACCCCAACGCGCCGCTGCGGGTGGTCGAGGTGTCGGAGAACGCGGTGGACCTGACCGGCGAGCTGCTGGTGCAACTGCTGTTCCAGGTCGCCGCGCACGACCTGCGCCGGGCCGAACCGGATTCGGACCGGCCCCGGGTGCTGGTGGTGGCCGGCGCGGACGCCCTGCCGCGGGCCGGGGTCGAGCGGCTGGACCAGCTCGCCCGACGCCGAGGGGTGCGCACGGTGCTGATGTTCCGGCACCTGCGTGAGGACGCCGTGGACCTGCTAGGCGGCGGTGAGGCGGCGGTGTTCATGCGGGTGGGCAATGCCCGGGAGGCCGAGCAGGCGGCCACCTTCATCGGCCGGGAACACCGGCTGGTGGCCGGGCAGTTCACCGTGTCCCGCGGCGACAGTTCCTCGGAGTCTACTTCGGACAGCACGTCGCGAGGTACCAGTACCCAGGAGTCGACCAGTGCCGGCGAGCAGTGGTCGCGCAGCCGCGGGGTGGACTTCGGGCTGCTCCTCAGCTCACCGGGGCGGTCCGGCAGCCGCGGCACCGGCGGGCAGTCCTCGACCACCACCGGCTCGGGCACGTCGTGGACCGAGGGCCGCACCACCTCGACACAGAGCGGGGTGTCGACCGGCGAATCGGTCGGCTACCAACGCACCTACGACTACACCGTGACGCCCAAGTTCCTCCAGGACATGTCCTCCACCGCGTTCGTGCTGGTCGATCCGCGGGACCCGGGCAGCCCGCGCCTGGGCGACTGCGACCCGGCCATCCTGGACGAACCCCGGGTCGCCGAGCCGTCCCGTGCCGCCCAGCGGACCGACCGGCCAAGCCCGGACCCGGAGGCCACGTGAGCAAGCCTCGGCGAGCGAACCAGGTAGCACAGTGCCGATGAGTGAGAGTGTGCTGGACGGGCTGGCCTGCTGCCGGCTCACCGAGGTGCCCTGCCAGGGCGCGGGAGCGGGCCGGTTCGGCACCGGCGGACCGGGGGGCTCCGGCGGCCGGCCCGGCCGAGCCGATGACCGCGGGGCGGACCGGCTCGCTGGTTCGAGGGCGGCGCTGGCCCCGGCGCTGACCAGCGCGCACGCGGCCGGGCGGCCGGTGCTGGTGGCGTGGGCCCGCACCGTGCCGGCCGGTCCGGTCCGGGTGCTGCTCGGCGGTGACCTGGCCGGCCCGCGCCCGGCCTACCCGCCGGGCGGCCGGGCCGAGCCGCTGCCGGCCGGTGCGATGGTCGGCGAACTGGCCGGTGTGCCGGCGTGGCTGCGCTGCACCGGGCGGGCCGACGTGCTCACCGCCGTGCCGGCCGGGCAGATCCCGCCGCTGGCCGGCGGCTCGCTGGACGAACTCGTCACGCACCTGGGTCCCGGCCCGTTCGCCTGGCTGGTGTACGCCGAGCCGATCGGGCGGCCCGCGGTGCTCGCCGAGCTGGCCGCGTTACAGCACCGGATCGGGGTGCTGGCAGACCGGCAGGCCGGTTCGGCGCGAGACCGGGTCGAGCTGGAACGGGCCCAGGACCGGCACCGGGAACTGTCCCGGGCGCTGACCACCGGCCTGTGGAACGTGCATGTGCTGGCCGGCGGCGCCGACGGCACGGCGGCGGCCCGGACCGCGGCGCTGCTGTGCGCGGCCAGCGACCTGCTGCCGCTGCCCTACACGCTGCACCCGGCCGATCGGCCGGCGCCGCTGGCACCCACCCTGGCCGCCGCGCTACCCGGCGGGGATCTGGGCTCGTCGCCGTTCGCCGCGCCGGTCGACCTGGTGGCCGCCATCGCCCGTCCACCGGTGCGCGAACTGCCCGGGATCCGGCTGGTCGAGCCGCCCGACTTCGACGTCACTCCGGAGGTCGGCGGCGGCATCCCGCTGGGCACCGTGCTGGATGGCGCCGGTGAGCCGGCCGGCCGGTTCGAGGTGCCCACCGCGACGTTGAATCGGCACGCGTTCGTGGCCGGGGCCACCGGCGCGGGCAAGTCGCAGACGGTGCGGCACCTGCTGGAGGGGCTGGCCGGCGCCAACATCCCGTGGCTGGTGATCGAGCCGGCGAAGTCCGAGTACGCCCGGATGGCCGGCCGGCTGGCCGCCCCACCCGGGACGGTGACGGGCGACGGTGCCGAGTTGGTGGTCATCCGACCCGGGGATCCAGACCAGGTCGCGGTCTCGCTGAACCCGCTCGAACCCGAGGCCGGCTTCCCGTTGCAGACCCACCTGGACCTGGTACGGGCGCTGTTCCTGGCCGCGTTCGAGGCGAACGAGCCTTTCCCCCAGGTGCTGGCCCGCGCGCTCAGCCGCTGTTACGAGGACGCCGGCTGGGACCTGGCGCTGAGTCAGCCACGCCGCACCGGCGGTGTGGGCGGTGCCGGGGGGGTTCACGGCGGGCCCCGCTACCCGAACCTGGGCGACCTGCAACGGGTGGCCGCCGAGGTGGTGGCCGGGGTGGGTTACGGCCCGGAGATGACCGCGGACGTGCGCGGCTTCGTCGACGTGCGGCTGGGTTCGCTGCGGCTGGGCACGCCGGGGCGGTTCTTCGAGGGCGGCCACCCACTGGACGTCGCCGGCCTGTTGGACCGCAACGTGGTGCTGGAGCTGGAGGACGTCGGCAACGACCAGGACAAGGCGTTCTGCATCGGCGCGGTGCTGATCAGACTGGCCGAACACCGGCGGGTGCACCACCGGCCCGGCCCGGAGCGGCTGCGGCACGTCACCGTGGTGGAGGAGGCGCACCGGCTGCTACGGGCCGGCGCCGCCGGCACGCCCGCGGCGCACGCGGTGGAGTTGTTCGCCGCGCTGCTGGCCGAGATCCGCTCGTACGGGGAGGGCGTGGTGGTGGCCGAGCAGATCCCCGGCAAGCTGCTGCCCGACGTGGTCAAGAACACCGCGCTGAAGGTGCTGCACCGGCTGCCTGCTGCCGACGACCGGGACGCCGTGGGCACGACCATGAACCTGGACGAGGCGCAGTCGCGGCACGTGGTGACCCTGCCGCCGGGACGGGCCGCGGTGTTCGTCGACGGGATGGACC
>DASULA010000284.1:0-5057 GCA_036278435.1 Mycobacteriales bacterium
CGGGTCACTGATCGAACACTCACCGAACACCTACCGGCCACCGGCCGCACTGGATGCCTTCGTTCGCGCACGGGACGGACGATGCCGGTTCCCCGGCTGCCAACACCCCGCGCAACGCGCGGATTTGGACCACACGATCCCCTGGCCCAAAGGACCCACCACGCAGGGCAACCTCGGCGCGGTGTGCCGTCACCACCACCGCCTCAAACACCAAACAGCGTGGCGACTCACCCAAACCAACGGACAATTCCACTGGACCAGCCCCACCAGACGCCACTACACCACCGAACCCGAAAACCACAACCCACCATAACAACCACCCCACACCAAGACATGTCACACCCCCCGCCGTGGTGGAATACATCCGCCATACCAAAGTCAACCACGGTCGTCCCGATCAGACCACAACCAGACGACAACACACCACCCCCGACCCACTCAGCATCACCACAAGCCAACCGCCCGCTGGAACGCCACAAGCCGACTCCTGCACAAGCCTCCATGTCAGGTGATCGGCCACTGTCAAGCGATACAGGTGTGGCCCGGCGAGCGCACGATGACACGATTCAGCAGTCGAATTCTGTGGTGCGTCTTTTTGGCTGGTAGCGATATCCCCCGTTGGATCTCGCAGAGCACCTAAGGTTTTGGGCGGGTCGTCTCCGTGCCGGATCCACCACGATCAGCCCCGTCGCTCCGACCCGGACACGGCCGGCGGCCATACAGTGAGGATGTGGCCCACGTCCCCCCGCTGGTGCACGAGGCGATGCGTCGAGCCGGTCTGGTCTGGCTGCGCCCCACCGACCCGCCCGGCACCGACCGCCCCACCCCCGCCTGGTTGCTCTGGCGGGACGGAGCCGCCTACCTACTGACCGGCCCGGGCGAGCAGCCCGCGCCGGGTATGGCCACCGCGCACGCCGCCGAGGTCACGGTCGGTCCCGCGCACGCCGACGGTCGGCTGATGCGCTGGCTGGCGGTGGTGTCCCGGGTGGAACCGGGCGGTCCGGAGTGGCGCTCGGTCGTGCCCGCGCTGGCCACCCGCCGACTGAACGCGCCGGACCCGGGTACCAGCCAGGACCGCTGGGCGGCCGAGTGCGACCTGCTCCGGCTGGACCCCACCGGCGACGTCAACCAGACTTGAGCGCGGCCGGCGACGCGCTGTGGTCGCCGGCCGCCGCCGCGTCATGCCGGCCGTCCGCGGGTAGCCTCCGCACCATGACGACGTCCGCCAAGGTGTATATCGCGCGCCTTGCCGGAGTCGCCGTATTCGATCCGAACGGAGATCTCGTCGGCAAACTGCGCGACGCGGTGGTCACGCTGCGCATCGGCAACATGCCGCCCCGGGTGCTTGGGGCGGTAGTGGAGATGCAGCACCGCCGCCGGATATTCGTCCCGATGGGACGGGTGACCTCGGTGGACGCAGATGCGGTGGTGCTGTCCACCGGCACGGTCAACCTGCGCCGGTTCGAGCAGCGGCCCGGCGAGACGCTGGTGCTCGGCGAACTGCTGGACCGGCGGGTGACGGTGGTCGAGTCGGGCGAGCGGATGGTCGTGGTGGACGCCGCGATGGAGCAGACCCGCACCCGCGACTGGGTGCTCTCCCGGCTCGCCGTCCGGGAGACCGGGCGGATCCCCCGCCGACGGGGCCAGATCCGGCAGGTGGAGTGGAGCGAGGTCACCGGCCTGGCCAGGTCCGAGGACCGGCAGGGCGCGGAGAACTTCCTGGCCGTGTTGGCCACGCTGCGCCCGCCGGACGTGGCCACCGTGATGCAGGACCTGTCGGACAAGCGGCGGTACGAGGTCGCCCAGGCCCTCGACGACGAGCGGCTGGCCGACGTCCTGGAGGAACTACCCGAGCCGGCCCAGGCGGAGATCCTGACCCGACTCACCGACGACCGGGCCGTCGACGTGCTCGGCCGGATGGGTCCGGACGACGCCGCGGACCTGCTGACCACACTGCCGCCCGCGGAACGGCAGCGGCTGCTCGGCCTGATGGAACCCGGCGAGGCCGAACCGGTGCGCCAGCTCCTCACCTACACCGAGGGCACCGCCGGCAGCCTGATGACCAGCGAGCCGATCATCCTGCCGCCGGACGCCACCGTGGCCGAGGCGCTGGCCCGGGTGCGCAATCCGGACCTGTCCCCGGCGCTGGCCAGCCAGGTCTACGTGTGCCGACCGCCGTCGGCCACGCCCACCGGCCGGTACCTGGGCACCGCCCACTTCCAGCGGCTGCTCCGCGAGCCGCCCTCGTCGCTGGTCAGCGGGGTGGCCGACGAGGACATCGACGCTCTGCACCCGGAGACGCCGATGTCGGAGGTGACCCGGCACCTGGCCGCCTACAACCTGGTCGCGGTGGCCATCGTGGACGAGCAGGGGCGGCTGGTCGGCGCGGTCACCGTGGACGACATCCTGGACGCGCTGCTTCCCGAGGGATGGCGGGCGGGCGCCGGGCATGGCTGACCGTGGCGGCCGGCGGCGGGTCCGCCGGCTGGACCAGCCCAAGGGGGCCGGCCCGCGGTGGTCGTTCCGGCTCACCGACGACGCGGTCGGGCGCTGGTCTGAACGGGTGGCCCGGTTCTTCGGCACTGCCCGCTTCCTGGTGATGCAGACCGTGATCGTCTGTGTCTGGATCGCACTGAACGTGGCCGAGGTCACCCGGACGATCCGCTGGGACCCGTACCCGTTCATCCTGCTCAACCTGGCGTTCTCCACCCAGGCCGCCTACGCCGCGCCGCTGATCCTGCTGGCCCAGAACCGGCAGGCTTATCGTGACCGGGTGTCCCTTGAGGAGGATCGCGCGCAGAACGTCCGGCAGGCCACGGACATGGAGTACCTGGCCCGGGAGATCGCCTCGATCCGGATCGCGCTGGGCGAGGTGGCCACCCGCGACTTCCTGCGCTCGGAACTGTCCCGGTTGGCCGGGGCCCGCGCGGAGGACACCCCGGACGAGCGCGAGCAGCGGTGAGCGGGCCGGGATCCGACCGACCGGACCGACCCGGCGGGCCGGACGGACCGGACGGACCGGACGAAGACGGGTCCGTCCGGGACAGCCCGGAGCGGCCGGATCAACCCGGTGAACCGGATGAACCCGACCAGGCCGATCAACCGGACGGGCCGGAGCGGTCGGGTGGCCGGTTCGAACGGCTCGTGCCGGTGGGACCGGGACCTCGGGGCTGCCGATGCTGCCTGGTCGTGCTCGGCGGCGCGCTGTTCTTCATCGCGCCGTTCGCGGTGGTCACGGTGTTCCTGCTGAGCATGTCCAGCAGTCCGGACGACAGCGTCCGGGACTGGCTCACGGCGGTGCACCAGGGCCGCTACGACGCGGCGGTGCACCAGATGTGTCCCCGCTACCGTGACTCGCTGTCGGCGGCCGAACTGCGGCGTCGGGTGAGCCGGGCCGGTGGCGTGGCCGAAGACCAGATCGGTCCGACCGTCACCCGTTCGGGCAGCGCGGCCACGGTGCGGGTCACCGTCACCGGGACCGCCGGGAGCACCCGCCGGGTGGCCCTGTCGGTGGTCAGGGACGGCGATGTGTGGCGGGTGTGCTCGCTGCCCTGACCACCGGGGCGGTCCGCACGGCCAACGGGTCACCGGCCGACGCCCCGGGTATCCCCGCTGTCCCAGGTATCCCAGGTATCCCAGGTATCCCGGGCGGGCAGTCGCCGGTCGACTCACCGCCGTGCAGCTTGGCCAGCAGCCCGCCGAGGAGGTCCAACTCCTCGGTGGACAGCCGGCTCATGTACTCCCCGACGCCGCGCAGGTGGGTGGGGGCAGCCGCCCGCAGCCGGTCCAGACCCTCCCCGGTGAGCACGGTGAACGTTCCCCTGGCGTCGCTGGGGTCGGCCTGCCGGCTGACCAGCCCGGTCGCGGTGAGGCGGTCGACCAGCCGGGTCAGCCCGGACCGGGACAGCAGCACCCGGTCGGCCAGCTCGGTCATCCGCAGCCGGCGTTCGGGCGCCTCGGCGAGTTGGACCAGCACGTCGTACCAGGCCAGCGGCAGGCCGTGTTCGTCCACCAGGTCGCGTTCCAACCGGCGCATCATCGCCGCGTGTGACCGGAGGAACGACCGCCACACCTGCAACTGGCGGGCGAGGCTGACCCTGCCGACCCTGCCGCGCGGAAGTCCGTTGGCACCCTGGCCCGTGTCGGTGCTCACCTTCGCATGCTAGTGCGGTGGCCACGAACCTCGCCGATACCCCGGCCGGGCCGGCCGTAGCATGGGGTGGTCAGCACCCGTTCTCCGTCAGGATCGCGATGCCTCCCACCACAGAGCAGGTCACCGCCGCACTGGCGACGGTCAACGACCCGGAGATCCACCGCCCGATCACCGACCTGGGCATGGTCAAGGACGTCGCGGTCGGCCCAGACGGTCGGATCACCGTGGGGGTGTGGCTGACCGTGGCCGGCTGCCCGATGCGGGACACCATCACCGAGCGGGTCACCGCCGCGGTCGGTGCCCTGGACGGGGTGTCCGGCGTCACTGTCGAACTGGACGTGATGACCGCCGAGCAACGCCAGGCCCTGCAACAGAGCCTGCGCGGCGGAACGCCGGAGAACGAGATCCCGTTCGCCAAGCCGTCGTCGCTGACCCGGGTGTACGCGGTGGCCTCGGGCAAGGGCGGGGTGGGCAAGTCGAGCGTCACGGTCAACCTGGCGGTGGCGATGGCCGCGCGGGGGTTGTCGGTGGGCGTGGTCGACGCGGACATCTACGGTCACAGCGTGCCCCGGATGCTCGGCGTCACCGGCCGGCCGACCCAGGTCGAGCAGATGATCATGCCGCCGGAGGCGCACGGCGTGAAGGTCATCTCGATCGGTATGTTCACCCCCGGCAACGCCCCGGTGGTGTGGCGGGGGCCGATGCTGCACCGGGCCCTGCAACAGTTCCTGGCCGACGTGTACTGGGGCGATCTGGACATCCTGCTGATGGACTTGCCGCCGGGCACCGGGGACATCGCCATCTCGGTCGCCCAGCTCGTGCCGACCGCGGAGATCCTCGTCGTCACCACCCCGCAGTTGGCCGCCCAGGAGGTGGCCGAGCGGGCCGGCGCCATCGCGTTGCA
>DASULA010000285.1:0-2774 GCA_036278435.1 Mycobacteriales bacterium
CCGCGAGTACAAGCCCGACCATCAGGGTGTGGTCCCCGGCCGGAATCCGGTTCACTGTGCGGCACTCCACCGCGGACAGCGCGCCGTCCAGGATCACCGCGCCGGTGACCCGACCGAGGTGCCGGGGCAGGTCCTCGAACAGCAGTCGGTCGCTCACCCGACCCGGTATCGCGAACCTGCTGGACACGTGCACCTGTTCTTCAGCCAGCACCGACACCGCCCACTGATCCCGGCGCGCCAGTAGATCGAACATGCGCGACTCCCGCCCCACGCTGACCACCACCAACGGCGGATCCAGCGACACGGACATGAACGCGGTCGCGGTCATCGCCACGTCCTCGGGTGGATCCCCGGTGCTGGTGTCGCGCGCCGTCAGCACGGTCACCCCGCTGGCGAAGCGGCTCAGCGCCATCTTGAACTCGTCCGTCGAGACGGGCCGACGGTGGGTCGGCGCCTCCTCGGCCACCGCATCGCTGTCACGCACATCCTCACGCTAGGCGTTGGGCGGCTCGGTCGCGTCGGCCGGGAGGCTGAACCATGCCGACCCCACCACCGTCTTGGGCCGGTCGATCCACCCCACCACCGGTTGGTGCCGGTCACCTACGGGCTTCCGTAGTTACCTGGCCAGTCACGTAACCGTTGGGGAGCGGGCCTCGTTACAGACGACGAGTAACAGGATCCTCACTACGCGTAGTCGAATGGGGCGGTATGGCACGGGACGGATGTGCGCGGCCACACGGCCTCGTTCGCCCCGGTGCCGTGCGTCGGATCCTGCGCAGGTTGCTGTTCCTGTCCGGCTGCACCCTGGTGGGATGGCTGCTGAGCGGTACCGGTGTCTCGCACGCCGCATCGCCGGACGGAGTGCCCGGGACTCCGTCCGGAGCGGTTCAGCCGGCCGGCGGGCTGCCGTCCGGGTGCGGTGGGCCGTCCTCGGCAACGTCACCCGCCGCACCCGGTAAGCCTGGATCGTCCGCCATGCCGACCCCTTCGCCGGGTCCGGCCGGTAACTCCCCCCAGAGTGCCGCAGCGGCTCCGGGCGGCGCCCCGGTCACCCCGGCCGGTTCCCAGTCCACCCGGGCGATCTCACCGCTCCCACTCACCGGTCAACTGCCGCTGGGGCGGCTCGCCCAGGCCAGTGCGAGTCATCCGGTCACCCTGCAGAACGGCTCGCCGGCAACGTCCCTGCTGGTCCGGCCGGTGCCGGAGGGCTGTTCCTCCGGCACCGGCCCGAGCGTCCCGGCGCCGGTCGGCGACCTGACATCGGTCGCGTCGTTGCCCGCGAAGGTGGATCCGACGGTTCCGGTGACAGCCCTGGTGACGACCTCACTGCCCGGCCCGAACACCTCGTCGGCGGCTCCGGAGGCCATGCCCGGTGGTTCGGGTTCGGCCGCGACGGCCGAGGCGACCGGTGTGGCCACGACTCCGTCCGGCCCGCCGACTGGAACGACGGGCGGTCCCGCGGGGGGCCTCGGCTCTCCGACGCGCGCATCCTCCGGCACCGAACCGCTCGGTGGCCCACCCACCGAGCCGGTGTGGCCCGAGTCGACCGGGATGCCCGGCGGGCGTTCCGCCCCCGCCGGGTTGACGACCGCGTCCTCGCGCCCATCCGCCGCCGCGGATCCGCGTGCGCCCCAGGTGCGCGCGGGTCTGCCCGGTGGCCCCTCCGCGCCGGAGCCCGGAGACAGCGCGCCTGACCAGCGCCGTCCGCAGGCGCCGCCGCCCGAGCAGACGGTGGCGTGCTCCGGGCCGGGCCAGGCCCACAGCGCCGGGGTGTCGCTCTCGCTCCCCGTCGACGGATGTGCCCACCGCCCGCCAACCCGGGCGGGCCGGTTGGGTGTGTCCGGTGTCAAGGTCCGCGGCAACGCGGACGAGCCAACCATTTCTCCCGACTGAGGTGCTGTTGCCGGCGGGATCCCGCCGGTGCCTGCCTGCCCGGATGGCGCGACTACGCACGCCTTCCGGTTCCACGCGCACGGCGGACGTCGTCGAGCACGTGCGACGACGTACGTCGTTCGCAGTCAGAATCCCTCAGAGAGGAGAGCCTCAGTGAACCGAAGATGGGTCCGGCGAGGCCTACAGGCCGCGGCACTCGCCGGCGGCTTCGTGCTGGCGGGTGCGGGGGTTGCCCACGCCGACGGCAGCACCACCAGCGGTGAGCACAGCGTGCTGTCCGGCAACCAGGTGGAGATTCCCGTCACCGCGCCGGTCGACGTGTGCGGTAATGCCGTCGCCGTTCTCGGCAGGACCCTCGGGTCCTGTGAGGGAGGGGCGGCCGTCACCTCGGATCCGGGCCATGGATCCGGACAGTCCACGTCGGGTGAGCACGGCGTGGCCTCGGGGAACCAGGTCGACGTGCCGGTCACCGCTCCGGTCGACGTGTGCGGCAACGCCGTGGGCAACGCCCTGGCGAGCTGCACCGGCGGGTCCACCGTGACCCAGTCGGCCAGCGGCGAGCGGAACACCACCAACGGCCGGTCCGGCATCCTGTCGGGCAACCAGGTGGATGTTCCGGTGAACGTTCCGGTCGACGTGTGTGGCAACGCCGCCGGGGTACTCGGTGGTGCGGCCGCGTCGTGCGGCGGCGGCGCGCAGGTGGCCGAGCCGTGCCAGTGCCCGGCTCCGCCACCGCCACCGCCGTGCGAGTGCCCGCCACCCCCGGTGACGCCACCGCCTCCGGTGACGCCACCACCACCCCCTCCGGTGACGCCACCACCACCCCCTCCGGTGAACCCACCGCCGCCCCCTCCGGTGACGCCGCCGCCTCCGGTGACGCC
>DASULA010000286.1:0-4434 GCA_036278435.1 Mycobacteriales bacterium
GACCGGGTGAGTGCCTACGGCGGTCCGGTCGGGCGGGCCAGGGTGGCCTGGACCAGCCGGGGTGGGGTGGTGTTGCTGGCCAGCCACCAGCGGGTGCTGGCCGGCAGGTCGGCGGTGGACGAGGCGTGGCTGGCCTGCCAGTTACTCGATCCGGTCGCACCGCGCGCGCTGGTCGACCGGTTGTCGGCGTTCACCGGCGTGCGGCTGTGCCCGCCCGGCACGGTGGTGACGCTGTGCGGGGCGGGTGGGGTGTCCGAACGGCGCTGGTGGCGCCCACCGCACCCGTCCACCCTGGATCTGCGCGAGGGGGCCCGGCGGCTGCGCGCCGGGTTGGAGTCGACCGTGTCGGCGCTGATGCGGGGGGCCGGCTCGATGGGCGTGTCCATCAACAACGCGCCGTCGTGCGCGCTGGCGGTGCTGGCCGGCAGGGTGGGCCGGGACGTGGCGGTGCTGGCTCTGGGCGAGCCGGTGGATCTGGACATGGACGGGGTGTACTACCGGGCGGCGCTGGGGCAGGCAGGGTGGATGGACCACCGCCGGTTCACCGTGCATGACCTGCCCTCCTTCGCCGCGAACCTGGACCGGGTGCCGGGCACCGACGAGCCGTCCGGTCACGAGTTGGCCGCGGCCCGGGTCGCGCACGTGGTGGACGCGTCCGCAGGGTGGGGCGCGGGCACCCATCTGTCCGGGTTCGGGGGGAACGACGTGCTGCTGGCCCCGCACAGCTATCTGCACCGGCTGGGCGGCGCGCCGGCCGTGGCGCAGCGCCACCTGCACGGGTGGGCCTACCCGATCGGCATGACTCCGGCGGCCCTGCGGGCGCTGCTGGACGCCGAACCGGACAGTTACCCGGCCTGGCTGCGCTCGCTGGCCGGTTCGCTGGACTCGCCACCTCCGTATCTGATCACCGGGTGGGAGCCGCGGGTCTGGCTGGCCCCGTGGGTGAGCGGGCCGGCCCGCGCTGTCGTTCGCGAGCTGCTGGTGGAGGTGGCGCGCGACGCCGAGCCGCTGGCCGAGTTCCGGGATCAGCACGCGGCGGTGGCCGCGTTGCAGGTGGCCGGCTGCGCGGCCGGGGCCGCCCGCGACTTCGCCCTGCGCGCCACCGGGATCCCGCTGGAGTGCCCGTACCTGGACTTGGGCGTGGTGGAGGCGTGCCTGGCCACCGGGCCTGAGGTCCGCACCGATCCGTGGAGGGGGTTGCCGCTGCTCACTGCCGCTGTGCCGGGCCTGGTCGAGCCCGAGGTCGAACACCGGGCGCCGGGGCCGACCTACGACGTGGTGGAGGGTCTGTCGGCCAACCGGCACACGCTCGACGGACTCATCAGCGAGGGTGCACTGACCGGCCTCGGCCTGGTCGACCCGGACCTGTTGCGTCCGTACCTGAAGGATCCTGGCATGCACGAGCCGCACGTCCGGGCACTCATCCGCACCTTGGCCGTGGAGACCTGGCTCAGGACGATCTGAAACATGCCAGATTACGACAGAGTTGGTTAGAGGTGGCAGTTCTCTCGAACCACGCTACGCTAGATGCTGCCTAGTACAGGTAAACAAACGATAATATGGATAAATCCCGATGTTCACTCAACGGGAGGGTGTTGGCTATCTTGATCTTGATCTGTCCACCAAGGCCCTGACAAGAAGTGGAGTCATCATGGCCGCCGAGCGTTTCCTGACCCTGAGCGACGTCGCGGAGATTCTGAACATCTCCGCGTCCCAGACCTACGCGCTGGTCCGCAGTGGCAGCCTGCCCGCCATCAAGATCGGCGGCCGGGGTCAGTGGCGGGTCGAACGGAGCCAACTGGAGTCCTACGTCGACCGCATGTACGACCAGACCCGCCAGCTCCTCACCAGTCCGCAACTGGACGACACACCGATCCCGCAGTAGCCGCGGTAACCGTCCGTGGGTCCTCCCGGGCGGCCGTGGTCGCCGGTTCGGCCGGGCGTGGCGCGACGACGCGTCGCGATCCGAGCTGGAAATGCCGGCGAGCGCGGTCGCGGGGCACCGGGACGACCCGGACGCGCACCGCCGACCTGGTCGCGGCGATGGGGTGATGCCGGCGCGGATCAGTCGACGCGGTAGTCGAGGTGGTACGCCGCGGTCGAGCCGATCGGCGCGTCGAACCCGCCCTGCCCGCGCAGCCCGGCCAGGGCGCCGGTGCCGGCATCGGCCAGCACCGACCAGTCCCCGACGGCCCGGGTGCCGTCGAAGTCACCGATCGACTCGAACACCACGCTGCCGTCGCAGTCGTCGATGCTGCCCTGGATCCGTTGCAGGCCGACGAACCGGGCCGACCCGTCCGGCCGGTAGCACATCAGCCACTGGAAGTCCCCGGTGCCGGTCACGCCTCCGGTGAAGGTGCCGGTCACGCTGGCGCGGGTCAGCTTCCCGCCGCCCTCGATCTGCTGGTACGTCTCCTCGTCCCACGACGTGATGGAGAACTCCCCGGTCGCCCGTGCCATGTATTCCCCTGGATCATTGAGTCACCCAGCCTGCCAGGACCTGCCACCAACCAATCCTCGCCGAGCCCCCCATACTCGGCAACCCGGCGTCCCACCTGCCGCGCACCCATCACCCCTGCCGGATCCGCACCGGCTCGCCGTCCGGGTGGAGTGGGTGGAACCGCCCGTCTGGAGTATCACCAGTCGCGCCCATGGGCATCCGGGTGGTCGTGGGAGGTGGAAAACAGATGGAGAGCGGACGGGCGACCCGGCTAGCGTGACGGTGACCCTGGGCGGTCCGCGAACGTGCTACCCCCGGTGCCTACCCAGTGGGGGCCTGTCCTTCCCGCATCTTTGACGAGAGGAGGAGCAGCACGCCGTGCGCGCACCGTCCCGGGAGATGTCCGGCCTGGCGGTTGACGCGGCGCTACGTGGGTTCGCCCTCACCGTCGACGCCCTCGACCCGATCGCCACCTGGAACAGCGCGGTGTTCCGACTGCGAACCCGCCACGGCACGTACGCACTCCGGGTCCACCAGGCGGGCGGGCGGCATCCGGACGTGATCCGGGGTGAGCTGGCGTTCCTGCGGCACCTGCGATCCCACGGACTCCCCGTTCCCCAGCCTCTCCAGTCCTCATGCGGGGAGGACCTCTTCACCGGCACGGGCGTCGACGGCTCGACGCGCTACTTCGACGTCACCACCTGGATGGGTGGCGTGGTCCGGCGCAACGGGCTGGACGTCTCCGACGCGGATCGCCTCGGCGCGACGCTGGCGAGGATCCACCTGACGTCGCTCACATTCACCAGGATGCCCGAGCGCATACCACCAGTCCACAGCGACCTGTGGCTGCTCGCCGAAGCGTCTGCCGACGACGTGGAGTCCATCGCGCCCTGGTTCTCACCGGGCGACCGGGCTGTCCTCGAACGTGCCCTGGCCGGGATCCTGCCCACGCTGGCCCAGCTTGACAGTCGCGAGCGCGAGGCGGCCACCCTCCACAATGACTTCATCCTTGGAAACTGTCTGTGGCAGGACGGCAAGCTGTCGGTAGTCGACTTCGCCGACGCAGCGATCGGACCGCTGGTCTACGATCTCGCGCCGATGCTCACGAACATCGGAGACGAACCGATCCTGCGGAGTGCCTTCCTGGCCGGGTACCGGTCGCAACGTCCTCTCTCGGCCAACCAGGAAGCGGTCCTTCCGATGCTGGAGGCCGTGCGACACGTCGCCTTCTGCTTCGATCTGGTCACGCGGGCGGCCCAGGGCCGCTACGGTCCACCGCTGGACGTCCACCTTCCCCACCGCGTCTCGGAACTCAGGCTGTTGATTCCCCTGCTGTGACCGGGGCACTCCCGGGCAGTGTCACATGGTTGTCGTAGCGTCTGGCTACCGGACCGGTAGGGGGTGGGACGCATGGCGCGACCGGAGCTACAGGTGTCCAGCGTGACGATCGGGGCGCCGAACCCGCGTGAGCTGGCGGCCTTCTACCAGCGGTTGCTGGGCTGGACCGTGAGCGCGCTGGAAGGCCCCCCCGCCCGGCGGTCCGACCGAGGACGGCTGGGCGCAGCTCCGTTCCCCGTCGGCGGGGCCGGGCCTGCTGAGCCTGAATATCGAGTTCGAGAAGGAGTACGTGCGGCCCGTCTGGCCGAGTGTCTCAGGCAGGCAGCACATCACGGCGCACCTGGACATACCCGTCGACGACCTGGACGCGGCGGTGGCCCGGGCACTGGAGGCGGGCGGCACCCTCGCCGAGTACCAGCCACAGGAGCAGGTGCGGGTGATGCTTGACCCCGCCGGCCACCCGTTCTGCCTCTTCCTCTCCACCCAGGACCCGACGGATCAAGATGCGGGCTGACCCGATGAGTAGCCCTGTGTCAAGGTGCCTGTTGTTGATCTTGCAGGAGACGCTGGAGGGCTCGGTGTCGGGTGGGGTCGTAGGCGGTGTGGTCTTGCCAGCAGTGCCAGATCACGAACAGCCAGGCGCGGGCGAGGATGCG
>DASULA010000287.1:0-2490 GCA_036278435.1 Mycobacteriales bacterium
AGCAACGCGACCGTGGCCGAACTGGCCCGCGCGGCCGGCGCGGTGAACCGACTGCTGGCCGCCGGCCGGCTGCCGGTGCGGGTCGCCGACGTCCTGCCGCTGTCGGCCGCCGCGACCGCCCACCGGCGCATGGAGAACCCGCACGACCGCGTCGGTGGGCGGCTCGTGCTGCGCCCGTAGGGCTGTCTAACCGAGGGCGGTCAGGAACGTGCCGGCCACCGGCACGGCCGTGGTGCCGCTGGACTCGCCGTCCTCGATGAACACCGCGAAGGCCAGGTCGCCGCGGAAGCCGGCGAACCAGGCGTGCGCCCGGGGCGGCTTGTCGTTGCCGAACTCGGCCGTGCCGGTCTTGCCCGAGACCGGAGTTCCGGGCAGCCCGGCGAGACCCCTGGCGGTGCCGTCGGTCACCACCGCGCGCATGAAGTCGCGCAGCGGGCCCAGCGCCTGGGCCGGCGGCGGGCTGGGCGGATTCTTCGGTTTCGCCGGGGTGCCGGTGATGACCATCGGGGTGGGCGTGCTGCCGCGCTGCGCGGTGGCCGCGACCAGCGCCATCGCCAACGGGCTCACCAGCACCCTGCCCTGGCCGATCGCGTCGGCGGCCCGCTCGGCGGCGTCGGTCGGCGGGGACACCGACCCGCTGAACGAGGCCACCGGCAGGTCCCATCCGGCGCCGATGCCGAAACTCGCCGCGGTCCGGGCGAACACCCCGCCGTCCAGCTTGCCGGACAGGTTGATGAACGTGGTGTTGCACGAGTGCGCGAACGCCTCGCGCAGCGGGATCTGCCCCAGGTCGAACGAGTTCTCGTTGTGGAACGTCTTGCCGGCCACCGTGGTCGTGCCCGGGCAGCCCACCGTCGCGTCGGATTTGACCACCCCGGAGGACAGCAGCGCGGTAGCCGTGATGATCTTGAACGTGGACCCGGCCGGTACCTTCGCCGACAGCGCCTCGTCGAACGTGACGTTCGGACCGTTGGCGACCGCGAGCACCTCGCCGGTGGATGGCCGGATCGCCACGATCGCGGCGTTCTTCGACACGCTCGCCACGGCCGCGTCGGCGGCCTGCTGCACGGCGCGGTCCAGCGTGGTCCTAACTGGCGTGCCCGGCCGCGGGGCGATCCGGCCGATCACCTCGTCTGTGCTGTCGGTGCCGTCGGTGCCGCCTCCGCTGGTGTCGGACGCGGTCACCGCGATCGTCACCCCGGCCTGGCCGGTGAGGGTGGAGTTCAGGGCCAGTTGCAGCCCGGACAGCCCGACCTGGTCACCTTCCTGGTACTTCCCGCCGGACTTCTCGATCAGCTCGGCGGTCACGTCACCGACCCGGCCCAGGAACGGCTGGGCGAACCGCGCGGTCGGGCCGAGTAGTCGCTCGCCGGTCTGGAACACGGTGCCCGGCAACGGGTGGATGACCGACCGGACCCTCAGGTAGTCGGGTTGGCGCAGCGTGATGACCGGGACGAACTGGTCCGGCTTGGCCTTGCTGACGTCCGAGACGATGTCGGAAGCGCTGATGTGCAGCGTGCTGGCCAGCGTGTTGGCGACGCCCCGCAGGTCGGTGACCGCACTGGGCTTGAGCCCCACTGTCACCACCGGCGTCCTGGTGAACAGCGGTTTGCCGTCCCGGTCGAGGATCGCGGCCCGGTCGGGTTGGGTGCGGGTGACCGCGAGCTCGTGTCCGGCCGACAGCTTCGGGTGGATGTCCTGCGGGCGCCAGTGCACCCGCCAGACGTCGTCACCGTTGACCTTGGCCTTGACCAGGGAGAGGCTGCCGCGGTATTTCCACGGCTGGGCGACCCCGGGCAGGCGCCAGGTCGCGGCGAACGGCACGGCCGCCCGGGTGCCCTTGTCCGGCACGCTGCCGGCGACCAGCGTGGCGCTGCCGGCCGACAGCGCCCGGCTCGCCTGGGTGAGGGCGGTCCGGGCCGCCGAGGGAGCGTCGGTCTGCCCGGCGGCCCCGGCCACGTCGCCGCGCGCCCAGGCGTCCAGGAACTTCTGCGCCACGGACTTCGGCGCCGGACCGCCCCCGCCCGAACACGCCGTCAGACTGGCCGCGGCGAAGCCCAGGACAACAACCGCCGTCACGGGGCGTGGGTTCACGGAGATCCTCCTCGGACGACTCACCGTCGGTTCAGCACCGACCACCGCCATCCTGCCACCGGAGTCCGACCGGATTGGCCGGACTGATCCGCAGGGCCGCGCGCGGCACCACCGGGCGGTACTACCCGGTACGGGCGGCACGGCGGATCCGAACGCCCCTTCCGGATGACGCTTCCAGACCGTCGCGCGTTGCGTCAAAAAAGTACTGACATGAAACTTCCCACCTGGCTGAACCCGACCCGCCGGTAGGCGGCGCGGGCCGGTGCGTTGTAGTCGTTGACATACAGGCTCGCCACCGGCGCCACCGTGGCCAGCGCGTCGGCCACCACCGCGGCGGTGCCGGCCGTGCCCATCCCGTGCCCGCGCCGGTCCGGATGCACCCACACGCCCTGCACC
>DASULA010000288.1:0-30206 GCA_036278435.1 Mycobacteriales bacterium
CACCCTCACGAGCGCCGACGCCGGCATCGATGCCGGCAGCGTTGGTCTGTCGGGCTCCGGCACCGCGGTCGCGGAGTTTGCGGCGCGGCCCCCGAAGCAGGCCGGCCAGATCGTCAAGGACGAGGGCGACGGCGGCGTCAAGCTGGTCGAGTTCCTCGCCTCACAGAAGCTCATCTGAACCGCACGCTCCCTACCAGCTCGCCCGAGCGAAAGGGTTGGTCCGCACCGACATGGCTGAGATCCTGGTCCTCGCCGAACACGCCGCCGGTCCCGACGGCCCGGTGGCCAAGAAGGTCACCCTGGAGCTGCTGGCCGCGGCGCGCTCCCTCGGCGAACCCGCCGCGGTCGTGCTCGGCGCGCCCGGCACCGCCGCGGCCCTGGCCACCACCCTGGCCGCGCACGGCGCCGAGACGGTCTACGCCGCCGAGTCCGAGGAGTTCGACGGCTACCTGGTCGCCCCGGCCGCCGAGGTGCTGGCCCGGATCGTGGCCGACGTCTCGCCGGCCGCCGTGCTGGTGCCCGCCAGCACCGAGGGCAAGGAGATCGCGGCCCGGGCCGCGGTCCGCACCGGCAGCGGCCTGCTCACCGACGCGGTCGGCCTGGCCGCCGGGCCGGACGGACCCACCGCGACCCAGAACATCTTCGGCGGGGCCATCGTGGTCACCTCCCGGGTCAGGGTCGGCACCCCGTTCATCACGGTGCGACCGAACTCCTTCACCCCCGAACAGCACGCCGGGGCGGGCCAGGTGCGGCAGGTCGAGGCCACCGTGTCCGACGCCGCCCGTGGCGCCCGGGTGGTCGAGCGGGTCACCGAGCAGCGCAGCAGCCGGCCCGGTCTGACCGAGGCCTCGGTGGTGGTCTCCGGCGGCCGGGGCCTGGCCGGCGCGGAGAACTTCGCCATCGTGGAGCGGTTCGCCGACGCCCTGGGCGGCGCGGTCGGCGCGTCCCGGGCGGCCACCGACGCGGGCTGGTACCCGCACACCAGCCAGGTCGGCCAGACCGGCGTCACCGTGTCGCCGCAGCTCTACGTGGCGGTGGGGATCTCCGGCGCCATCCAGCACCGGGCCGGCATGCAGACGTCCAAGACGATCATCGCGGTGAACAAGGACCCCGAGGCGCCGATCTTCGAACTCGCCGACTTCGGCGTGGTGGGCGACCTGTTCGACGTGATCCCGCAGGCCTCCGAGGCCGCCGAGAAGCGCCGCGGCTGACAGCGGTCACCCGCCGGGCGAGGAGTCCGCCGGGTGCTCGCCGGCGCGGGCGACGCGTTCGGCGTAGCGCGGCAACGCCTCGCGTGCGGCGTCCTGAACGGCCTGGTCCAGCGTGCCGCCGACGACCTCGCGACCCAGGGTGCGCAGCCGCTCGACGGTCGCGGTCAGCCGGTCCAGCTCGGCGGTCGGGTACCCGCGTTCGGCGAAGTCGCTCCAGACGTACTCGTCGAACAGGGCGAGGAAGCGCGCCGCGGTGTCCCGGGCGAACGCCCGCACCCGGGCGAACTCGTCGAGCTGCCTGGCATCGGGTACGCCCAGGTCGCGCAGCGCGTCGCCGGCGGCCAGGAACCCGCTGTGCGCCTCGACGTCGGTGCCCGGGCCGGGGCTGATCGCCCCCAGCGCGACGGCCCGGTCGAACAGCGCGGGATCGGCCAGCCCGGGAACCCGGGCGAGCAGTTCGGCCCGGGTCAGCCGGATTGTCGCCGGGCCGGGCCCGGAGTCGGCGCGGGTGGCGCCGAGCAGGTCGTCCAGGCTGCGCCCGGACTCCCAGGAGTCCACCAGTTCCCGGATCGCCGCCAGCGAGTAGCCGCGTTCCTGGAGCCGGCCGATGATCCGCAGCCGGTCCAGGTGGCCGTCGCCGTACCACCCGGTGCGGCCGACCAGCCGGGGCGGGGGCAGCAGGCCACGCTGCTGGTACAGCCGCACGGTGGAGACCTTGGTGCCCGCCTCCCGGGCCAGGTCGTCGATCGTGCGCTCACCGACACCGGTGTCGTCCACGCCGGCCAAGTTATCATCGCTCGATGGCATCATTTACTTAACTAGTAATTGATATGCGAGTAAATGTGCTCACATGAGGGAGTGGCGAACGACGCTCACCACGATGGTCGGGCTCGTGGCCCGGGGCGTGGGGTGGGGCGGCGTCTTCGGGGTGCCCGGCGGGGCTGGCTCGGACACGATCCGGCGGCCGTGGCCCGAACCTTCCCGGTCGTGGCCGTGATGTCCGTGGTCGGTATCGCAGCGGTGGTGGCCTGGGTCGGTCCCGATATCGACGTGAGGTTCCTCGACGCCCTGACGACGCCGGTCGCGGTGGTCGCCGGATGGCTCGCCGGGCGCAACGTCGGCCGGTGGTACCTGACCATCCAGGGTTACCCGGCTGAGCAGGTCAGGGCCGCGTTGCGGTTGGGCCGACCCGGCCGGTGCGGTGCGTCCACTGGGCCAGGCCACGTACCGTCGGGGGGTGGCGGCGCTGGCGGGAACCATGTCGGAGGGGCTGTTCTCCCGGCGGCTGCGGGCGACCACGGCCGGCCTGGTACTGGTCATCACGCTGTCGGCGTTCGAGGCGATGGCGGTGGCCACCGCGATGCCCACCGCGGTCCGCGAACTGCACGGGTTGGCCTACTACAGTTGGCCGTTCACCGCCTTCCTGGTGGCCAGTGTGGTCGGCACCGTGGCGTCGGGGGAGTTCAGTGACCGGCGCGGTCCGCGTGGCCCGATGCTGGTCGGGCTGGCCGTGTTCGCGGTCGGCCTTGTGGTGGCCGGCACCGCGGTGTCCATGGCCGTCTTCGTGGTCGGCCGGGTGGTGCAGGGGCTCGGCGCCGGCACGGTGATCGTGGGTGTCTACGTGCTCATCGCCGAGGTGTATCCCGACGCGCTGCGACCCAGGGTGTTCGCGCTCACCTCGGCCGCCTGGGTGCTGCCGTCGCTGCTCGGCCCGCTGGTGGCCGGCCTGCTCACCGCGCACCTGACCTGGCGGCTGGTGTTCGGTGGCCTGGCGCCGTTCGTCGCGCTCGGGCTGGCCCTGCTGTGGCCGACCCTGCGCCGGCTGCCGGCCCGGCTGCCGGTCCAGCGGGAGGTGGCGCCCCGGCGCACCCTGGTCCCGTTCGCGGTGCTGGCCGCAGTGGGGCTGGCCGCCGTGCAGTTCGCCGGCCAGCACCTGCGCCCGGCCAGCCTGCTCCCGCTGGCCGTGGGTGTGGCGCTGCTGGTGCCGGCGCTGCGCCGGCTGCTGCCCGCCGGCACGGTCCGGGCCCGCCGCGGTCTGCCCGCCGCGCTGGCCTTCCGTGGCATCCTGGCCGGCTCGTTCTTCGGGGTGGACTCGTTCGTGCCGCTCACCCTGACCGACCTGCACCACTACAGCCCGGCCGCGGCCGGGGTGCCGCTCACCTTGGGGGCGCTCGGCTGGTCGGCCGGCTCGTGGTGGCAGGGGCGGTCGGCCGCGGCCCGGCACCGGCTGGTGGCGGTCGGGTGCGCACTGATCACGCTCGGTGCGGCGTCGCTGGTCTGCGTGGCGTTCGCCCGGGTGCCCGGACTGCTGGCCGCGCCGCTGTGGGCGGTCGCCGGCACCGGTATGGGACTGGCCATGCCCACCGTGTCGGTGCTGCTGCTGGAACTGTCCGACCGGGACGAGCGCGGCCAGAACTCCGCCGCGTTGCAGATCTGCGACATGTTGTGCAGCGCGGTGTGCGTCGGCCTGGGCGGGGTGCTGCTGGCCGCGGTCACGGCCGGGCGGGGCGCCACCGGGCCGGCGATTGCCCTGATCGACCTGACCATGGCCGCGATCGCCGCGTTGGGTGTGATCGCCGCCGGTCGGTTGCGGGCCGGACCGGTGCCACCGGGCGGCGGCGGCGCCGGCTGAGGTCGCCGGCCGCAGAACCGGCGGAACCAGCCGGAGCGGTTAACGCCGGGCGCGGATACGCTACGTTTCATGCCCTACCTCGACCACGCGGCCACCACGCCGATACTGCCCGAGGTCGTGCAACTGATGGCCGCGGAGATGGCCGAGGTCGGCAACGCCTCGTCCCAACACGCCAGCGGCCGGCGGGCACGGCGCCGGGCCGAGGAGTCCCGGGAGAAAGTCGCCGCGGCCGTGGGTGCCAGACCGTCCGAGGTGATCTTCACCGGCGGCGGTACGGAGAGCGACAATCTAGCGATAAAAGGCATCTTCTGGGCGCGTCGGGCCGAGGATTCGCGCCGCCGCCGGATCGTGGCCAGCGCGGTCGAGCACCACGCGGTGCTCGACGCGGTCGAGTGGCTGGCCCGGCACGAGGGCGCGGAGGTGACCTGGCTCGGAGTCGATGACCGCGGCCGGGTGCACCCCGAGACGCTGGCCACCGCGCTCGCGGCCGACCCGGAGGGGGTGGCCCTGGTCAGCGTGCTGTGGGCGAACAACGAGGTCGGCACCGTGCAGCCGATCGCCCGGCTGGCCGAGGTGGCGCACTCCTACGGCGTTCCGCTGCACACCGACGCCGTGCAGGCGCTGTGCACGGTTCCGGTGCACTTCGCCGGGTCCGGCGTGGACGCCCTCACCCTGACCGGGCACAAGCTGGGTGGCCCGATCGGCGCCGGCGCCCTGCTGCTCGGCCGGAATGTGTCGTGTGTGCCGCTGCTGCACGGCGGTGGCCAGGAGCGGGACGTGCGTTCCGGCACGGTGGACACGCCCGCGGTGGCCGGTCTGGCCGCGGCGGTGGACCTGTGCGTGGCCGATCGCGACGCCGAGGCGCAACGGCTGGCCGGCCTTCGCGACGCCCTCATCGACGGCGTGCTGGCCCAGGTGCCCGACGCGGTGGTGAACGGCGACCGCGACGATCGGCTCGCCGGCAACGCGCACTTCTCCTTCCCCGGCTGCGAGGGCGACTCGCTGCTGATGCTGCTCGACGCGCGCGGCATCGAGTGCTCCACTGGTTCGGCCTGTTCGGCCGGGGTGGCCCAACCCAGCCACGTGCTGCTGGCGATGGGCGCCGGCCAGGACCGGGCCCGCGGGTCGTTGCGGTTCTCCCTCGGCCACACCTCCACCCGCACCGACATCCAGGCCGTGGTCGAGGCGATCGGACCGGTGGTCGAGCGGGCCCGCGCCGCCGGCCTGGCCAACACCCGCCGCTGACCGCCGGGCCCGCCCACCCGCCGGGCGGCGGCTACCCTCGACCATCGACGGAGCGGGTTGGCCGACCCGAACCGACGAGGCGGACACGATCGGTAACTACCAGACCGGGAAGGGGTGTCGGTCGGTGCGGGTGATCGCGGCGATGAGCGGCGGGGTGGACTCGGCCGTGGCCGCCGCACGGGCGGTGGACGCCGGACACGAGGTCACCGGCGTGCACCTGGCGCTGTCGGAGGCCCCGGCCACGCTGCGTACCGGTGCGCGCGGTTGCTGCACGGCCGAGGACGCCCGTGACGCCCGCCGGGCCGCCGACGTGCTGGGTATCCCGTTCTACCTGTGGGACCTCGCCGAGCGGTTCGGTGCCGACGTGGTGGACGACTTCGTGGCCGAGTACGCGGCCGGGCGCACCCCCAACCCGTGCCTGCGCTGCAACGAGCGGATCAAGTTCTCCGCCGTGCTGGATCGGGCGCTGGCGCTCGGCTTCGACGCGGTGGTCACCGGCCACCACGCCCGGCTGGCCGGCGGGGTGCTGCGGCGTTCGGTGGACCCGGCCAAGGACCAGTCCTACGTGCTGGCCGTGCTCACCGCCGGACAACTGGCGCACGCGATGTTTCCGCTGGGTGACTCGACCAAGGCGCGGGTGCGGGCCGAGGCCGCCGACCGGGGCCTGGCCGTCGCCGACAAGCCGGACAGCCACGACATCTGTTTTATCGCCGACGGGGACACCCGGGCGTTCCTGGCCGGCCGGCTGGGTCAGCGGCCCGGGGACGTCGTGGACGCCGAGACCGGTGAGGTGATCGGGCGGCACGCCGGCAGTTTCGGGTACACCGTGGGCCAGCGTCGCGGGCTGGGGCTCGGACGTCCGGCCGGGGACGGCCGCCCTCGGTACGTGCTGGACGTCACCCCGGTCAGCAACACGGTCACGGTCGGCCCGGTCGGGCTGCTGGACGTGTCCGAGCTGACCGGAGATCGTCCGGTGTGGACGTTGGGCCGGCCGCCGGCCGCGACCTTCGACTGTCTGGCCCAGGTCCGCGCGCACGGCGAGCCGATCCCGGCCACCGCGCGGGCCGAACCGGACCGGCTGGGAGTGCGGCTGCACCGGCCCGCCCGCGGGGTCGCCCCCGGCCAGGCGGTGGCCCTCTACGACGGCGACGCCGTGCTCGGCTCGGCCACCGTCGTGTCCACCGCCCGCTGACGCCGCGATCGGCAACGGTCCAGAAACACGCGGGGGCGTGACCGGTCAGCGCGGCCCGCGGACCTGCCTGATCATGCCGCGGAACAGGGACCGGCCGCCGGCGGTGGCCAACCCCGCACCGATCAGCAGCCCGACCAGCGCCGACACGATCGACCCACTGACCGCGAACACGAACAGCACCAGCCCGGCAACCGCGATCAGCAGCGAGGTGGCCAGCACCTCCACCGCCTTGGGGTACGCGCCACGGGCGAGCGGGGCACGGGTGCCGGTCCTCGCCCGGTACACACCGACCCCGATCAGGGCGAGACCCACCACGCCAAACAGGAACCCCAACACAGCGCCCTCCTCCGGCCGACCTTGTCGGCTCCGGCCGATCCGGGTGGTCCCGGTCGACCCCGACCCCACGGTATCCCCAACGCGCGCCCACCCTCCCCGAGTGCCCGTGGCCGGGCTGGACCGAACGGTGCCGGTCGCCGCAGTAGTGTCTGCCGGGTGAGTGAACCTGTGCCGTGGGGCGCCGGCGTGGCCACCGGGATCGGATCCATGCCGGGCGAGGACATCGTCGAGGCGCTGCGGGTCGTCCTCGGCGAGCTGCCCGACCTGCCGTACCTGCCGGAACTGCCCGCGCGCGGCCCGGGAGCCGACCTGGTCGGGCGCACCGCCGGTGCGCTGGTGGACCTGCACGTGGACCTGCAACCGTCGGGCTGGCGGCTGGTGGACCGGCCGGGCCGGGACGTGCGCCGGGCCCGGGACCTGGCCGAACGGGACCTGGACGCGTTGCAGGAGGTGGCCGGCGACCACCGCGGGCCGCTGAAGGTGCAGATCGGCGGCCCGTGGACGCTGGCCGCCTCGGTGGAACTGCCCCGGGGCGACCGGGCGCTGTCGGACCGGGGTGCCTGCCGGGATCTGACCGAGTCGCTGGCCGAGGGCGTGCGGCTGCTGGTCGGCGAGGTCCGCCGCCGGGTGCCCGGCGCGCACCCGGTGCTGCAACTGGACGAACCGTCGCTGCCCGCGGTGTTGGCCGGGCGGATACCGACCGCCAGCGGCTACGGCACGCTGCGCGTGATCGACGAGCCCGAGGCGCGGGCGGCGCTGGCGCTGGTGACCTCGGCCGGCGGCGTGCCGGTGGTGCTGCACTGCTGCGCCCTGGACGTGCCGGTGGGGCTGGCGGTCGGGGCCGGGATGCGGGCGGTGTCCTTCGACGCCGGCCTGGTCGGCGCGCGGCTGGATGACCAGCTCGGTGCGGCGGTGGATGCGGGACTGGCGCTGTTCTGCGGCCTCGTACCGGCCACCGCTCCGGCCACCGCACCGGCGAACACGCCGGCCACCGCGTCACCGGCCGGTGCCGACCGGCTGGCCGCGCCGGCCCGCGCGCTGTGGCGGCGGCTCGGGTTCGCCCCGGAGTCGCTGCCCGAGCGGATCGTGGTCACCCCGACCTGCGGCCAGGCCGGCGCCTCGCCGGACTACGCCCGCCGGGCGCTCAGGCTCGCCCGGGAGACCGCCGGGGTCCTGGCCGAGTCACCGGAGTAGTCCCGGCAGCGGTAATTCATCCCACAACGGGCGATTCTTGTGACCCGGTGGTTCGGCTGGCGGACCTGCTCACGGGCCGCGGGGCTCGGTCCGGCGGAACGTCGGAACCTGCCGGTACGGTGCGGGTGCACAGGGCAGCGGGACGGTGCCGAGGAGGTGGTGCGCGTGAGCGCGGGGGACGACCTGCCGCCTGGCACCGCGACCGGTTCGCTGACCGGCGCCGGCGACGACCGGTTGGCCGGGACCGAGCCGCCGCCGGAGGCCCGCGAACAGCACGCCGACCTCACCGCCGAGATCAACGCTCACCAGCACCGATACTACGTGCGGGACACCCCGACGATCAGCGACGCCGACTACGACGCGCTGATGCGCCGGTTGCAGGAACTGGAGCAGCAGTACCCGGCGCTGCGCACCCCGGACTCACCCACCCAGCGGGTCGGCGGCGGCTACTCCACCGAGTTCACCGCGGTGGACCACCTGGAACGGATGCTCAGCCTGGACAACGCGTTCTCCGGCGAGGATCTGGCCGCCTGGGCGCAGCGGGTGGAGCGGGACTCCGGCGGGCCGGTGCACTACCTGTGTGAGCTGAAGGTGGACGGGCTGGCCGTCGCGCTGGTCTACCGGCGCGGCCGGCTGGTGCGCGGCGCCACCCGTGGCGACGGGCGCACCGGGGAGGACGTCACCCGCAACCTGCGGACCCTGCGCGACGTGCCCGGGCGGCTGGCCGGCGACCACCCGCCGGAGCTGCTGGAGGTGCGCGGCGAGGTGTACTTCCCGGTGGCCCGGTTCGCCGAACTCAACGAGAGCCTGGTCACGGCCGGCCGGGCGCCGTTCGCCAACCCGCGCAACGCCGCGGCCGGGTCGCTGCGGCAGAAGGACCCGAAGGTCACCGCCACCCGGCCGTTGCGCATGGTGGTGCACGGCGTGGGTGCCTACCAACCGGCCCGAGGCGGTGCCCGCCCGGACACCCAGTCGGGCTGGTACGACCAGTTGAGGGGCTTCACGCTGCCGGTCAGCGACCAGGTGAAGGTGGTCGACGACCTGGACCAGGTGCACGCCTACGTCGAGCACTACGGCGAGCACCGGCACTCCGTGGAGCACGAGATCGACGGCGTGGTGGTCAAGGTCAACGAGGTGGCGGTGCAGCGCCGGCTGGGCGCGACCTCGCGCGCCCCCCGGTGGGCGATCGCGTTCAAGTACCCGCCGCAGGAGGTCAACACCCGGCTGCACGACATCCGGGTGAACGTGGGCCGCACCGGGCGGGTCACCCCGTTCGCGGTGATGGAACCGGTTCTGGTGTCCGGTTCGACGGTGGAACTGGCCACCCTGCACAACGCCAACGAGGTGCGGCGCAAGGGCGTGCTGATCGGGGACACGGTGGTGCTGCGCAAGGCCGGTGACGTCATCCCCGAGGTGGTCGCCCCGGTGGTGGACCTGCGCACCGGCGACGAGCGCGAGTTCACCATGCCCACGCACTGCCCGGAGTGCGGCTTCGAGCTGGCCCGGGAGAAGGAGAGCGACGTCGACATCCGCTGCCCGAACGCCCGGTCCTGCCCGGCGCAACTGCGGGAGCGGCTCTTCCACCTGGCCGGCCGTGGCGCGTTCGACATCGAGGTGCTCGGCTACGAGGCGGCGGTGGCGCTGCTGGACGGCGGGTTGATCGGCGACGAGGGCGACGTGTTCGGCCTGACCGCCGAACGGCTGGCCGACTCCCCGTTCTTCACCCGCAAGGACGGCGAGCTGACCGCCAACGCGGGCAAGCTGCTGGACAACCTGGAGCAGGTCAGGTCCCGCCCGCTGTGGCGGGTGCTGGTGGCGCTGTCCATCCGGCACGTCGGCCCGACCGCCGCGCAGGCGCTGGCCCGGGAAGTGCGTTCGGTGGACCGGATATCGACCGCGTCCGAGCCGGAACTGGCCGAGGTGGAGGGTGTGGGCCCGATGATCGCCCGGGCGGTGATCGACTGGTTCGAGGTGGACTGGCACCGGGTGGTGGTGGACAAGTGGCGGAAGGCCGGGGTGCGGATGGCCGAGCCGGACACCGGCCGGGCGCCCCGCCCGCTGGAGGGGCTGACCGTGGTGATCACCGGCAGCCTGGCCGAGTTCAGCCGGGACTCGGCCACCGAGGCGGTGCAGCGGCGCGGCGGCAAGGTGACCGCTTCAGTGTCAAAGAAGACCAGTTTCGTGGTGGTCGGGGAGAACCCAGGCTCGAAGTACGACAAGGCGGTGCAGCTCAAGGTCCCGGTGCTCGACGAGAGCGGGTTCGGCGTGCTCCTCGCCGACGGTCCGGATGCCGCCGCCCGCGCCGCCCAGCCCGAGCCCCCAGGCGACTGACCGCGCCGGCCAGCCGCCTGGTGTATGTTAGGTGTATGTCACGCACAAACATCGACATCGATGACGGACTCGTCAAGGCGGCGATGCTCAAGTACGGGCTACACACCAAGAAGGATGCCGTCGACCTGGCGCTTCGCCGCCTGGTGGGCCCGCCGGTGAGCAGAGAGGATCTACTCGCCCTGGAGGGCATCGGTTGGGAAGGTGACCTGGAGACGATGCGGGGGAGTCGAGTGAACGACCCTTCGAACCGGACGCACTGACGTCGTGTACCTGATCGACACCTCAGCGTGGATCGAGTACCTGCGTAAGACCGGCTCGCCTGCGGGCACCCTGGTTCGGGACCTGTTGCAACGGTCAGAGTTGGTGGCCACCACCGAGCCGGTGGTGATGGAACTGCTTGCCGGTGCGGCCCAGCTGGACGCATTGGGCCGGCTGGAGCGCACGCTGGACAGCCTGCCGCTACTCTCCGTCGACACGGTTGTGGACTATCGCGACGCGGCCCGCATCTACCGGGCGGCGCGGGAACGCGGACGCACGGTTCGGAAGCTCCCTGACTGCCTCATCGCGGCGGTGGCGCTGCGCACCGACGCGGTCCTGGTGCACGACGACGCCGACGTCGATCTCATCGCGGAGTGCGTCGGCCTGAAGACGCTCCGTGCGCCGGGTCGTCGTTCAACGTGACCGGAGTGGCTGGCGTGTCGGTGTCCACGCCGCATCACCGATGCTGACGGCGGGCTGGATCTCAGTGGCATCTCGTCGGCGTGACGATCGGGTCACGAGGCGTGTCAAACTGCCTCACCGGGCTGCGTGGCTGTGACCGAAACGTGAACGGTTGAGGGTCCGGCCGCCCGAGCGCGGCGCTAGTGTGACGCGCACAAACCGGATCTGTGTGACGGATCAGTGTCAGATCCCGACCAGGGGTGGAGAGCTAGATGCGTACGAAGACCGTGAGGCGGGCGACGATACTCGCCCTGAGCGGCGCGCTGGCACTCTCGGCGTGTGCCAAGAGCAGCCGTGATACCGGCAACAGCAGTGCCAAGACCAGGGACGTGATCGTCTTCGCCGCGTCCGCCGACCCGACCACGCTCGACCCCGCCTTCGCCAGTGACGGCGAGACGTTCCGGGTGACCAAGCAGATCTACGAGGGCCTCATCGACCTCAAGCCGGGCACCACCAAGGTCGTGCCCAGGCTGGCCACGAGCTGGGACACCTCGGCCGACGGCAAGGCCTGGACGTTCCACCTGCGCACCGGGGTGACGTTCACCGACGGCACGCCGTTCAACGCCGCCGCGGTCTGCGCCAACTTCGACCGTTGGTACAACTGGAAGGGTCTGCTGCTCCAGAACCAGAGCCTGTCCTACTACTGGCAGACCGTGTTCGGCGGTTTCGCCACCACGGACAACTCGGCCGCGCCGGCCACCAGCCTGTACAAGTCGTGCCAGGCCACCGACGACTCCACCGCGGTGATCAACCTGACCTCGCCGTCGAGTGCGTTCCTGCCCGCGCTGTCGGTGCCGGCGTTCGGCATGCAGAGCCCGACCGCGCTGGCGAAGTACGGCGCCGACAAGGTCACCGGCACCGGGGACGCGCCCAAGTTCGCCGGCACCTACTGGGACACCCACCCCACCGGCACCGGTCCGTACAAGTTCTCCAAGTGGCAGCACGGCACCGAGGTGGACCTGGTCCGCAACGACAGCTACTGGGGCGCCAAGGCCAAGACCAAGCGGTTGGTCTTCGTCACCAAGCCGGACAACAACGACCGCAAGCAGTCGCTTCAGGGCGGCACCATCGACGGTTACGACAACGTCGACCCCGGTGACATCGACGCGCTGAAGTCCGCCGGGTTCCAGGTCGACAACCGGGCGCCGTTCAGCCTCGGCTACATCGGTTTCAACATGACCAAGCCGCCGATGAACAACCTCAAGATCCGCCAGGCGTTCGCCTACGCGGTCAACCGGCAGGCCCTGGTCACGGCCAAGTACCCGCCCGGCGCCCAGGTGGCCAAGGAGTTCCTGCCCAAGGCGCTGTCCGGCTACACCGACAACGTGCCGACCTACAGCTACGACCCGAACAAGGCCAAGCAGCTCATCGCCGCGTCCGGGGTGAAGAACCCGACCATCGAGTTCGCCTACCCCACCGACGTGTCCCGGCCGTACATGCCGGTGCCGCAGGACAACTGGAGCCTGATCAAGGCCGACCTGGAGAATGCCGGGTTCACGGTGAAGAAGGTCAGCGCGCCGTGGAGCCCGGACTACCTGCGGGCCTACCAGGCCGGCAACTACCAGGCCTACCTGATCGGGTGGAACGCCGACTACGCCGACACCGACGACTTCCTCGGCGTCTTCTTCCGGGACAAGAGCCCGCAGTTCGGCTGGGACGACTCGACGGTGCGCGGCCTGCTGGCCAAGGCGCGGGCCGAGAGCGATCCGAACCAGCGCGCGTCGCTCTACGAACAGGCCAACAAGGAGATCATGACCCAGCTCCCCGGCCTGCCCTACGTGCTGGTCGGCTCGTCCATCGCTCTGGCCAAGAACATGCACGGGTTCGTCGCCAACCCGGTGACGGGTAGCGAGAGCTTCGCCACGGTGACCGTGGGCTGATGCTCCGGTTCGCCATCCGGCGGCTGGTGCTGCTGGTCCCGATCCTGCTGGGACTGTCGATCCTGCTGTTCGGTTGGGTGCGCGCTCTCCCAGGAGGGCCTGCCCAGGCCCTCCTGGGGGAGCACGGCTCACCCGCGGCGGCCCGCCAGGTGCGGATCGCCTACGGCCTGGACCGGCCGCTGTACGTGCAGTACTGGTCGTTCCTCAAGCGCGCCGTGCGGCTGAACTTCGGCACCTCGATCAGGACGAACCACAGCGTCACCTCGGAGTTCCTCACCCGGTTCCCGATGACTGTCGAGCTGACCGTGTCGGCGCTGATCTTCGCGGTCGGGCTGGGCATTCCGCTGGGTTACCTGGCCGCCCGCCGGCACGGCCAGTTCCTGGACCACGCCTCGGTGGTCGGGTCGCTGATCGGGGTCACCATCCCGGTGTTCTTCCTGGCCTTCCTGCTCAAGTACCTGGTGGCCATCAAGCTGGGCTGGCTGCCCCCGTCCGGGCGGAGCAACGAGCGGGTCATCTCCACCCACCCGACCAACTTCTACGTGCTGGACGGGCTGCTCACCCGGGAGTACGACGCGTCCTGGGATGCGATCAAGCACCTGATCCTGCCGGCGGTGGCGCTGGGTTCGATCCCGCTGGCCATCATCGTGCGGATCACCCGGGCGGCCGTGATCGACGTGAGCAACGAGGACTACGTGCGCACCGCCGAGGCCAAGGGGCTGGCCGGCGGGACGGTCAGCCGCCGGCACATCCTGCGCAACGCGCTGCTGCCGGTGGCCACCACCATCGGGTTGCAGACCGGACTGCTGCTGTCCGGCGCGATCCTCACCGAGACGGTGTTCGACCTGCCCGGCATCGGCAGCTTCGTCTACCAGTCCATCCGCAACCGGGACTATCCCGTGCTTCAGGGGTTCATTCTGATCATCGCGGTGATCTATGTTCTGGTGAACCTGCTGGTCGACCTGTCCTACGGGCTGATCGATCCCCGAGTGCGCGTCGGTAACGCGGGGAGGTGACCATGACCGACTCCGAGATCAGAACCCCGGTCGGCGTTGGCGTCGGCGGCGCCGCCGGTGGTGGCGTGGTGGTGGCCGGGGGCACCCTGCCCCCCGCCGGCCCCGAGGCCGGTCCGGTACCGGGCGGCCCGTCCGAGGCGGGTCAGAGCCTCAGCCGGGAGGCGTTCCGGCGGCTGCGGCGCAACCCAGTGGCCCTCTTCGGCGCGGCGCTGGTCCTGATCTTCCTGTTGGTGGCGCTGTTGGCGCCGCTGCTGGCCCCCTACGACCCGGTGGCCCAGATCCTCAAGGGCCAGATCCGGCCCGGGTCGTTCCCCGGCCCGTCGCACGCGCACTGGCTGGGCTCGGACTCACTCGGCCGCGACGAGCTGTCCCGGTTGATCTTCGGTGCCCGCCAGTCGCTGCTGGTCGGTGTGCTGGCCACCGCGGTCGGCTTCGCCGTCGGGATGCTGCTGGGCACGGTGGCCGGGGCGTTCGGCGGCTGGGTGGACAACCTGGTCATGCGGATCGTGGACATCCTGCTGTCGGTGCCGTCGCTGCTGCTGGCCATCAGCATCGCCGCGCTGCTCGGCCAACGGCTGATCAGCGTGACGCTGGCCGTGGGCGTGTCCCAGGTGCCGATCTTCGCCCGGCTGCTGCGCGGCACCATGCTGGCCCAGCGGCAGAGCGACTACGTGCTGGCCGCCCGTTCGTTGGGCATCAGGCGGCGCAGCATCGTGCTCAGCCACGTGCTGCCCAACTCGATGTCGCCGGTGCTGGTGCAGGCCACCCTGTCGCTGGCCACCGCGATCGTGGACGTGGCCGCGCTGTCCTTCCTCGGCCTGTCCGGATCCGACCCGGACGTGCCCGAGTGGGGGCGGATGCTGGCCGAGTCGCAGTCCTTCCTGTCCACCGCGCCGCGGCTGGCGTTCCTGCCCTGCATCGCCATCGTGATCGCCGCGCTGGGGTTCACCCTGCTCGGCGAGTCGCTGCGCGAGGCACTCGACCCCAAGCTGCGGCGGTGACGCCCGTGCCGCGTTCGCCGGGAGTTCCGCGATGAGTCGACTGCTCGACGTGACCGACCTGCGGGTGGCGTTCACCCGCCGCGGCCGGCCGGACACCCACGCCGTGGACGGGGTGTCGTTCTCCCTGGACGAGGGGGAGACCATCGGGCTGGTCGGCGAGTCCGGTTCGGGCAAGTCGGTCACCTCGTTGGCGATCATGGGGCTGCTGCCCAGGCGTGGGGTGCGGGTCAGCGGCCGGGTCGACCTGCAGGGCCGTTCGCTGCTGTCGCTGAGCCGCAACCAGATGCGCGACCTGCGTGGGCCCGAGTTGGCGATGGTGTTCCAGGACCCGCTGTCCTCGCTGAATCCGGTCGTCCCGATCGGGTTGCAGATCACCGAGGTGCTGCGCCGGCACCGCGGCCTGCGCGGCGACGCGGCCCGCAAGGAGGCCACCGGACTGCTGGACCGGGTGGGCATCCCCGACCCGACCCGGCGGCTGCGGGAGTATCCGCACCAGCTCTCCGGCGGGATGCGGCAGCGCGCGCTGATCGCGATGGCGGTGGCCTGCCGGGCCCGGCTGCTGATCGCCGACGAGCCGACCACCGCGCTGGACGTGACCATCCAGGCGCAGATCCTGGAACTGCTGCGGGAACTGGTCAGCGAACGGGGCACCGCGCTGGTCATGATCACCCACGACCTGGGCGTGGTGGCCGGCCTGTGTGACCGGGTGAACGTCATGTACGCGGGGCGGATCGTGGAGCAGTCCGACCGGCGCACCCTGTTCGCCGAGCCGCGCCACCCCTACACCGGCGGCCTGCTGGCGTCCATCCCGCGGCTGGACTCGGCCGGTGACGTGCCGCTGGCCCCGATTCCCGGCTCGCCCACCGACCTGCTGGCGTGGAGTGTCGGCTGCGCGTTCGCGCCCCGCTGTCCACGGCGGATCGACGAGTGCGGTCACCAGCCCCCGGAACTGTCCGACGAGGGGGTACGGCGGTTGCGCTGCCACAATCCGTTGCCGGTGGACCCGAAGCGGGCCTCCGTCCCGGCCGCGACCGAGGCGGCCCGGTGACCGCCGGCACAGCGACCGCCGACTCGCGGACCGCCGGTCCGCTGCTGTCGGTCCGGGGACTGAAGGTGCACTTCCCGATCAGGCGCGGGCTGCTGGTCGACCGCACCGTCGGGCAGGTCAAGGCCGTCGACGGGGTGGACCTGGATGTGGACCGGGGTGCCACGTTCGGCCTGGTCGGCGAGTCCGGCTGCGGCAAGTCCACGCTGGGCCGGGCCATCCTGCGGCTGACCGAGCCGACCGCGGGAAGCGTCGTGTTCGACGGCACCGACCTGACCACGCTGGGCGAACGGCGGCTGCGGCTGGCCCGGCGGCGCATGCAGATGGTGTTCCAGGACCCGATGTCCAGCCTGGACCCACGGCAGAACGTGGAGTCGCTGCTCACCGAGCCGCTGCGGGCGCACCGCATCGTGACCGGCGGGGCCGCGTTGTCGGTTCGGGTGCGCCAACTGCTCGACCAGGTGGGTCTGCCGGTCAGCGCGGCCTATCGGTACCCGCACGAGTTCTCCGGCGGGCAGCGGCAACGGATCGGCATCGCCCGCGCCCTGGCACTGGAGCCTGACCTGATCGTGGCCGACGAGCCGGTGTCGGCGCTGGACGTGTCCATCCAGGCCCAGGTGCTCAACCTGCTGGAACAGTTGCAGGACCAGTACGGCATGGCCTACATCGTGATCGCGCACGATCTGGCCGTGGTGCGGCACATCTCCGACGAGGTCGGCGTGATGTATCTGGGCACGCTGGTGGAACGCACCGACTCGCACACCCTCTACGACGCCCCGCTGCACCCCTACACCCGCGCACTGATGTCGGCGGTGCCGATCCCCGACCCGGAGGTGGAGGACCGGCGCGAGCGCATCTTGCTCTACGGCGACCTGCCGTCCCCGGCGAACCCGCCGTCGGGCTGCCGGTTCCGCACCCGCTGCCCGTGGCTCCAGGACACCCGGTGCGCCGACGAGGTGCCCGAACTGCGCGAGGCCGCCCCGGGTCACCTGGTCGCCTGTCACTGGGCCGAACAGATCGCCGCCGGCACCATCACCCCGCGCGCCGAAGCGGTGGTGCCCGCCGCCGAGCCCGCGTAGGTGGGGTCGGTTTCGCCCCCTGATCGTTGGTCTCGACTCGGGCTGTGAAGGCCGCGATCGTCAATCGTCGATGTGCAAGAAAACCTCAAGATAGTTGACGCAGCGTGATGTTATTTTTGCCCTGTTGACGGTGGTAAGTCGCTGGCAGGGGGGACGCCATGATTTCGGTGAGAAGAGCGCTGGCGGTGTCGTTGGTCGCGTTATGCGCTGCCGTCGCTCCGCTGACCGCCGGTACCGCGCGGGCGGCCACCGCCCCGACCGCGTCCCCACCCGGTCCGCCCATCGTGTTGGGGTGGAGTGGCAACTCCGGCGGGCCGATACATCCCTGCGTCACCGGGCCGTCCCGGGAGTTCAGCTTCAGCGCCAGGCCGGTGATGGAGGCCCGAGCGGTCGATCCGGCCACGGTGACCGTGACGTTCCAGTGGTCGCTGCTCGGTGGTCCGGTGATCGGTGAGGCCACCTCCGCACCGGCCCACGTCCCGGTCACCTACGAGGCGGAGATTCCGCAGGGGGATCTGGTCAACGGGCAGAGCTACTCCTTCCGGGTACGCGCCGACGGGGTAGATGGTCCGGGTCCGTTCTCCGCGCCCTGCGAGTTCAGCGTGGACACCGCGCGGCCGGACCGGCCGCCGATCGTGACCTCCCTCGATATCTCGCCGAACAGCTTCAACAACGACGTGCTGGGCAGATCCCTGCGGTTCACCTTCGACCCGAACGGGGTGGCCGATGTGGTCGCCTTCGACTACGAGGTCTTCGGTTCGGTACCCACCGTCGTACCTACCGTGCAGGGTCAGCCGGTGACGGTGCGGATAACACCTCACGTCGTCCCTTTCCTGGAAGTGAAAGTGTTCAGTCTGGACCGGGCCGGAAACTCCAGTCCGGAAGCGGAGTTCTCCACGTTCATCCGCCCGCCTGCCGGGCCGGTCGGGTTCTGGCAGTTCGACGAGGGCAGTGGCCAGACCGTGGCCGACGCCACCGGGCACGGGCATACCGCAACGCTCACCGGCAGCGCGTCGTGGACCCGGGGCCGCACCGGCAGCGGGTTGCGGGTACACGGCGCGCACGCGGCGGCGACCACGACCGGCCCGCTGGCGCACACCGACCGGAATTTCGCGGTCGCCGCCTGGGTGCGGCTGAAGGACCGCACCCACAGCGGGGTCGCGGTGAGCCAGGACGGGGTTCGGCGGAGCGGCTTCACGCTGGGCTACTCGGCCACCGCCGACCGGTGGACCTTTGCCACGCCGCGCTCGGACACCGATGGCGCGACGGTGGACCGGGTGCTCTCGGCGGACCAGCCGGAGGTGGGGGTGTGGACGCTGCTGGTCGGCGCGTTCGACCTGAGCACCGGGCAGATCACGCTGTACGTGAACGGCGAGGCGGCCGGTTCGACCGCGCATCCGGTGGTGACCGACGCGCCCGGTCCGGTGCGGATCGGCCAGGGACAGGTCGCCGGTGCGGGCGCGGACACCTGGCGCGGGGTGCTGGACGACGTGCACGTCTACGACCGCACCCTGGTGGAAGACTGTTGCACCCATGACGTCTCCAATCTGGTGAACCACCCGGCCGAGCTGACCGGTTCGTGGTCGTTCGACGGGAAGGGCGACGACGAACCCGACCTGTCTGGCAACCAGCGCGACGGCCACCTGGACGGCGGGGTGAGCCGAGTGCCCGGGATCTCCGGCACGGCGATCTCGCTGGACGGCGTCACCGGGTCGATGACCACCAGCGGGCCGGCGGTGCGCACCGACCGGAGTTTCGCGGTGAGCGCCTGGGTGCGGCTGGACCGGCTGGACCGGTCGGCCACCGTGGTCAGCCAGGACGGGACGGTGGTCAGCGGCTTCCGGCTGGAGTACCGGGCCGACCTGCAAAGCTGGAACTTCCGGGTGCCCGTGGCGGACGCGACCCTGCCCCCGGGCGACGACGCGACCGCAATCCTCTTCGCACCGGTTGAATCCGGTGTGTGGACACACCTGATCGCGGTGTACGACAAGTCGGTCGACATGCTCTCGTTGTCGGTCCTCGTCGATGGTGAGTTGATCGGCGACAGCGAAGCGCCGCACATCTCACCGTGGCGGGCCGGCGGAGCCCTGGTGGTCGGGCGCGGCTTGGATGCCGGCCAACCCACTGACTTCCTGGCCGGCGACGTGGACGAGGTGAACGTCTTCCAGGGCACGCTCACCCCGGATGAGTTCGACCAGCTCGCCGCGCAGGCTTCACCGCCCGCGCCGACCGACTGAAACCCGGGGCGGTTCAAGGACCACAGTGGTCTTGGGTGGGGTCGTAGCCATTCATGGTGGGTCGTATTTTTCGGGTGTGGTGGTGTAGTGCCGGCCGGTTGGACTGGTCCAGTGGAATTGCCCGTTGGTTTGGGCCAGTCGCCACGAGGTTTGGTGCTTGAGGCGGTGGTGGTGGCGACATACCGCGCCCAGGTTGCTGGCCGTAGTGGATCCTTCTGGCTACGGCACCGTGTGGTCCAGGTCCGTGCGTTGTGCGGAGTGTTGGCATCCAGGAAACCGGCAGGTGCGGTCGCGTGCGCGGACGTGGTCGTCGAGTGCGGCTGGTGGCCGGTAGGTGTTCCGGGAGTGTTCGATCAGTGACCCGTCGGTTGGGTCGGTGACCAGTCGTTTCCATGTTCCGGTGGGATCCGCGGCGATCGCCCGGGCGAACGCGGCGGAGATCGGACCGTAGCCGTCGAGCACTGCCGGCTCGCTGTCGGCGCCGGCCAGGGTGGAGGCGGCCACGGTGACGTGTACCAATGGGCGCACCCCGCCAGGTTTGGCCGCACCAGGCTCCCGGCGACCCATAAGCAGTCCGACGAACACGTCGGCCCGTCGCGCGTCCGCGCCCCGCTGGTCCCCGGGGACCCGGCTGCCGCGGGCGAGGGTGTCGATCCGCTGGTAGACGGCGGTGGCCTGTTCGGCTGGGAGCAGCGCGGTGAGTTCGGCCATGCCGTCGTCGAGCGGGGTGAGGACCACGCTCCGGTCGGTACGGGCCCGCTCATTCCTGCGCTGCCCACCGTCGGGGTCGCATCGCAACACCGCGCGGCGCACCAGGTCACGCACCTGGGAGGCGTTGCGTCCCCGCACCCGGTCGATCACGTGGGTGGCGACCCGGGTGGCGGTGGTGTCGTCGAGTCGGTAGGTGGCATCGGTGATGACCTTCGCCCGATACAGATCCACCACCCCGGTTTGCAGGGCGGCCAGGACGGCGGGGACTCGGGTGGTCAGCTCCACTGCCTGGGCGACCCGGTTCTCCGCCACCCGCCGACCCAGCGACAGTTCCACCGCGATTTCGTCGGCGACGAATTCCCCGAACCGACGTCCCGCAGTGGGTGGGCGAATCCGGGTGAATTCGGCCATCGCCTTGACCTGCGCGGCGTGCGCGGCGGCCACTATCCGTTCGCACCCAGACATCATGGCCAACAGCGATTCCCCGTTCAACCCCGATGGGTCGAAATCAGAAAGTAACCCGGCCATCTCAACAGGGTCGAATCCTCCAACCGGAAACCCGCCGTCCGATTCCACACCAACACCGGAATCGGCGTGGCGAGATATCACACAGGGCGGGTTATTCATGTCACCAATTCTAGCTCGACCCCACCACTATTTGATCACACGAACGAGTGAACCCGACAGTCAGAGTCCACGGACAAATGACAGGATGAACCGAGCAACAGGTTACCCAACCAGCTCAGCCGTCCTCGAAGTGGGTTTTGCCGGACCGCGTGTAACTGTGTCGTCGCGGAGCACCGGGCGGCCTGCCACGGCGGGCGGCGGGCCACCGCGGACAGTCGATGCCGTCCCCGGTTACGGGCGCGCGAGGTGGTCAGGCGGTGGTCGGGAGCCGTACCGAGGTGGCATGCCGACCCATGGTCCCGAGGGTGACCTCGAAGTCCACCAACTGGCCCTCGTGCAGGGTGGGTTCGACGCCGTCGACGGCCTCGATGGCGGTGAAGTCGACGAACAACGCCGGTCCACCGCCGTCCGGGGTGATGAACCCGAACCCCCGGTCCGGGTCGAACGAGTAAACCGTTCCGTGCTGCACACGCCCTCCTCTGCGGCCGGGGCTCATCGCGTCGGCGCGGTGTCCCTGGCCGGGACCATCGTGCCGTTGCGCGTGGTGTCGGTCGGGTCGGGCAACGGGTGTCCCGCGTCCTCCGGCGCCGGCACCCGAGCCGAGGTCTCGACCGCGGGGAGCACCGTGGCGTCCCCGCCGGTGGCCCGTTCGAAGAAGCGGAGCATCTCCACCGGGAACGGCATGACCAGGGTGCTGTTCTTCTCCGATGCGACGTCCACCACGGTCTGGAGCAGCCGCAGTTGCAGGGCGCCGGGGGTGGCGGCCATGGCGTTCGCGGCTTGGGCGAGCTTCTCCGACGCCTGTAGTTCGCCCTCGGCGGAGATGACCCGGGCGCGGCGTTCACGCTCGGCCTCGGCCTGCCGGGAGATCGAGCGCTTCATCGAGTCGGGCAGCGCGACGTCCTTGACCTCGACCCGTTCCACCCGCAGCCCCCACGGTTCCTCGGTGGGTTCGTCGATGACGGCCTTGAGTTCGGCGTTGACCTGTTCGCGGTCCGACAGCAGGGTGTCCAGGTCCGCGCGGCCGATCACCGAGCGCAGCGACGTCTGGGCCACCTGGGACACCGCCTGTGGGTAGTCGCGCACGTTGACGATGGCCTTGACCGGGTCGACGACCCGGAAGTACACCACCGCGTCGACGGTCAGCGTGACGTTGTCACGGGTGATCGCGCCCTGCGGCGGTATTCCCATGACCCTGATCTGCATGCTGACCTTCACCATGCGGTCGGCGAACGGGATGATCATCGCCAGACCGGGACCGCGTCGCTTCGGCAACAGGCGGCCGAACCGGAACACGACTCCCTGTTCGTACTGCTGGACCATCCGCAGGCTGGCCGCCAGAAGTATCAGCGCGAGGACGGCGAGAACAACAATGACAACGATGATGGCGCCCATGACAACTCCAGGCCCGCGCCGCGGGCTCGTGGTGGGTAAGGACGTCATTACAGGCACGAAATGGTGACTGAGTGCGGGTAACGACGGAGTCCATGATCGGCGCCACACTCCATCGGGGCGCCCGGTAAGGATTGCCCTGCTGCCTTGATGGTACACCCGCGCGATCACGGTGCGGCGTCACGACCCGGGCACGGACGGTGCCCGGAGCCGGCCCGCTCCGGGCACCCTCAGCCACCCTCAGCCACTGTCAGCCACCTCAGCCAGGTGCGACCCCTGGGGTGGTCGTACCGTTCCGGCGGGATGGGGGCCCGCCGGCCGTGGCCCCGGCGAGCCGCCCGGATTCCTCACCCCTTTCTGTCCGAAGGCTCAGCGGATTCTTCGTCGGCACCGCACCGGTGCGAACGGAAGTCACCGAATGTCCCGGTCCCGTTGGCGCAATTGTTGTTGAACGTTCACAGATAGGCGGACCGGGATATCGGAACGCCCCGCTCGACCGGCGGGTGCCGACGAATTCGGAATTGGTTGACCGGCGACCGCCCCGCTTGTACGGTACCGGCGTCCGCACTGGCCCCGCGGGACATCGAATTCGTGAAAAGGAGGAACCGTGTCACGTCTGCTCCGTGTCTCGTTCACCGCGCTCGCCGCCGCCGCCGTTCTGGCCGGCACCGCCGTTCCGGCGTCGGCCAGCGTCATCGCACCCACGCCGATCGGCCCGAAACAGTACTTCGTCGGCCTGGTCAACGGGCATGCGGGGACCGCGACTATCCAGGTGGGCTGCTTCGGCCCGATCCACCCTGGCCAGACCGGTCACCCGCTGTCCGGGCAGACCGTGGAGGTGCGGCAGGTGTCCAGCACGTCCAGCGGGGACGTCGGCTTCACCGGCTCGGCTGGCACCGAGATCGTGGTCTCGCTCGGGTCGCCCACCTCGACGGCCACGCCGATCATCCTGCACTACTACGGTGTCCCGGTGGCAATCCCGACCTCCCTGACCCTTCCCTGTGGCGGGTTCGGCAAGGCGGTGTTCACCCCCGAACCCGGCAGTGACACCGCGAAGTCCGCGACCGTCACCGTCGAGTTCGCCAGCCAGCCCTAACCCCATCCCCATCCAAATCCCCGCCGATCTTGGTCAAACGGCTGTTATTCCCGCGCTCATAACGCCTTTATGACCAAGATCGGCGGGGGCTACGCAGGGGCACCCGCTGGACGGGCAGGCCGTTTCGGTGCAGCTCGCCTCGCCTGCGAGCAGCGCGATCGGCGGGGATGGGTCAGGGGTGGGGGAGGAGTTTGGTGACGCCGGGGCCGCGGGAGGCCAGCGTGTCGCCGGGGTTGCTCAGGGTGCAGGTGCGCAGGGACAGGCAGCCGCAGCCGATGCACGAGTCGAGCTGGTCGCGCAGTCGGTGCAGGGTGTCGATCCGGTGGTCGAGCATGTCCCGCCAGCGACGCGACAGCCGGGTCCAGTCGGCCCGGGTGGGGGTGCGGTCGGCCGGCAGGGTGGCCAGCGCGGCCCGGATCTCCTCCAGGCTCAGCCCGCACCGCTGGGCGGCCCGGATGAACGCCAGCCGGCGCAGCGTGTCCCGCCGGTACCGGCGCTGGTTGCCGGTGGTGCGCGCGGCGGTGAGCAGGCCGGACTGCTCGTAGAACCGCAGCGCGCTGGCCGGCACTCCACTGCGCCCGGACAGCTCGCCGATGCTCAGGTGCTTTCCCAATGGCGGCACGAATTCGCAGCCTACCCGTTGACCTCAAGTGGGGTCGAGGTTGCAGGCTTGGGTCCATGAGCGAGCGCTACCGCAACGTGGTCAGCCTGGTGGCCAGGCTGACCGGCGACGAGAAACACGACCCCGCCTCGAACTCCACGCTGGACGTGCTGTTCGTGCTCTACGACCGGGTGCTGCGGGTCGACCCGCGGGCCCCCGACGACCCCGACCGGGACCGGTTCCTGCTGTCCAAGGGACACGGCCCGGCCAGCTACTACGCGGTGCTGGCCGACCGTGGGTTCCTCGAACCCGACGAACTGGCCGGCTGGGCGTCGGCGGACTCCCGGCTGGGCCGGCACCCCGACCGGGTCCGGCTGCCCGGCGTGGAAATCTCCTCCGGTTCGCTCGGGCACGGCCTGCCGCTGGCCGTCGGGGTGGCGCTGGGCCTGCGGGCGCAGGCCCGGAGCACCCCGCGGGTGGTGGTGCTGGTCGGGGACGCCGAACTGGAGGAGGGCAGCAACCACGAGGCGATCGCGCTGGCCGGCCGGCTCGGCCTGGACCGGCTGACCGCGGTGGTGGTGGACAACTCCTCGTCCACGCACGGCTGGCCGGGGGGCATCGCCGACCGGTTCGGCATCGAAGGCTGGCAGAGCACCACAGTGGACGGACGGGACCACGACGCGCTGGAACGGGCGTTCACCGCTCCGCACGACGGCCGGCCGCACGCCGTGGTCGCGGTGGTCGGATCGAAGGAGGCGGCATGATGACCAGCGCTACTACCAGTACGGTCGGTGTGGCCGGCACGGCGCCGGCGACCATGCGCGAGGCGTTCGCCGACACGGTGTCCGCCGCGCTGGACCGGGATGGCAACCTGGCGCTGGTGCTGGCCGAGATCTCCACGGACGCGTTCACCGGCGCCGCCGCCCGGCACCCGCACCGGGTGCTCAACCTGGGGATCCGCGAGCAACTGCTGGTCTCGGTGTGCGGGGGGCTGGCGCTGGCCGGGATGCGCCCGGTCGGACACAGCTACGCGCCGTTCCTGGTCGAACGCGCCTTCGAACAGGTCAAGCTGGACCTGGGGCACCAGGACGTGGGCGCGGTGCTGGTGAGCATCGGCGCGTCATACGACGCCTCGGCCGGCGGGCGGACCCACCAGTCCCCGGGCGACGTGACGCTGCTGGACAGCCTGCCCGGCTGGGCCGTGCACGTGCCCGGCCACCCGGCCGAGGCCGCCGCCCTGCTGGAGCAGGCCATCGCCGCCGGCGGTCGGGTCTATGTGAGACTGTCCACCGAGGAGAATCCGGTGCCGCTGGCCGAGCCGGACGGCCGGCTGCGGGTGCTGCGGCGAGGGTCGCTGGGCACCGTGGTCGCGGTCGGCCCGATGCTGGCGCCGACGCTCCAGGCCACCGCCGGCCTGGACGTCACCGTCGCCTACACCGCCACCCCGCGCCCGTTCGACACGGCAGGGCTGCACACGCTGGCCTCACCGCGACCCGACGTCGTGTTGGTCGAGCCGTACCTGGCCGGCACCTCGGCGCACGTGGTGGCCGGCGCGCTGGCCGACCTGCCGCACCGCCTGCTCACCCTGGGTGTCCCGCGCGACCGCGAACACCGCGGGTACGGCTCACCGTCCGACCACGCCGCCGCGCACGCCCTGGACCCCGCCGGCATAGCCCGGTCCCTCCACCAGTTCCTCGGCCGCTGATCCCGGTGACCGTCCCGCCCTCGCCACCCGCGCCGATCCCGAGGTTTTCGCGAGAAAACCTGCACCCGTAACCGGTTACTCGTGAGGTTTTCGCGAGAAAACCTCAGGCCTGAGGGTCTGGGACCGGTGGACCGGTGCGGGTGGATTCCTGCGCAGTTCGTATTCGACCTCGCCGTGTTCGGTGCCGTCGATGGGGTCGTCAAAGGTCAGGTGAAAGGTTCGCACGTGGCTGAGCCCGGACTTCTCCATGACCCGCCGGGACGCGGTGTTGACCGACATGGTCTGGCCCCACACCCGGAGCACGCCGAGTTCGGTGAACGCCTTCTGGATCAGCGCCCGGGATCCCTCGGTGGCCAGGCCCCGGCCCCAGGCCGCCCGACGCAGCCGGTACCCGAGTTCGGCGTCGGCACCGGTGCCGTCGGCGGATCGCAGCGCGAACCAGCCCTGGAACGTGCCGGTGGCCCTGTCCAGGGCCGCCCAGCGGCCGCCGCCGCCAGGGCGCCCGTACTCGCCCAACAGGCCGGGCAGCAGTTCGTCCCGGATCACCGAACGGGGTGTCGGCCTACCTCCGGTCAGGAAGCGCATCACTTCGGGGTCGCTGTCGAGTTCGACCAGGTTGTCCACGTCGGCCATCGTGAACCGGCGCAGCGCCATCCGTTCGGTGCGCAGGAAGACATGCATGGCGTCGCGCCTCGGTGCGGTAGGGGTCCGCCGCCACGATGCCCCGACACTGCCCGTCCTGTCGAGGCGATATCGCCGGGCCTGGCTGGCCTGCCCGGGTACGGGGTCGGCCGCTTCAGCCGTCGCGGCGGCGGGGAAGCAGCGGCGTGGGCGGCAGGGGCGGGGCGGGCAGCGGGTCGCCCGGGTAGTCGTGCACGGCGCCGAACTCCCCGGCGGTCCACCGGTCGCGGGCGGCGGCGATCTCCTCGCCGGTGCGGGCGACGAAGTTCCACCACATCACGATCCGCTCGGCGAACGGCTCCCCGCCCAGCAGCAGCAGCCGGCCCGCGGTGGCCGCGCGCACCGGCAGGTCCCGGCGCCCGCAGCCCAGGTAGAGCAGCGATCCGGGTGCCAGCGCCACCCCGTCGACGTCGATCCCGCCGAGCGCGGTCAGCGCCGCGTACTCGAAGTCCGGTTCCACCGGCAGCCGCAGGTCGGCGCCGGCGTCGAGCGCCAGGTCGGCGCCGACCAGCGGGCTGTGGGCCGTGCCGGGCGAGCGGACCCCGGCGAACTCGCCCATGATCACCCTCGCCCGCAGGCCGGGTGCGGTCGCGTCGGGCAGTTCGGAATGGAACTCCCAGCCCGGGTCGGTGTGCCGGGTGGCGTCGGGCAGCGCCACCCACAACTGTGCCCCGTGCAGAGTGGGAACGTGCCGGGCCGGGGACTGTTCTGCGTGGGCGATGGCCCGCCCGGCGGTCATCAAGCCGAGTTGGCCGGGCCGCAGCACCTGGTCGCTGCCGAGGCTGTCCCGGTGGTGCACTTCGCCGTCGAGCAGCCAACTGACCGTCTGCAACCCGATGTGCGGATGCGGCGGGACCCGCATGCCGGGCTGGTCGGCGATGTCGTCCGGGCCGTAGTGGTCCACGAAGCACCACGCCCCGACCATCCGCCGGCCGAGCGTCGGCAGCAGCCGGCGCACCTCGGTGCTCCCGCCCAGCGTGACCGCCCGCCCGGCCACCACCTGCCGAACCGGTTCGGCCGTGATGCCGGCCCGCCCCCCGCACACCCGCACCTCAGGCCGCACGTCCAGATCGCTCATCCCCGTACGCTACGACCCCGCCGCCGACCGCCACCAGCCCGGCCGACGCCGGCCCGCAACGCCTCGCCCTTCGATCCCGCAGGGGCGATGAGAACGTGCCGACAGGTCGCTGTTGTACGTCGAACTCGCCTTGTCGTTATCCCGTGTCGGGGCGATGAGGACGTGCCCGAGGCCAAAACCGCAGGTCAGGGCGCGTCATGCCGGGCGGCGGATGTCGCGGAGGATGGTGATGACCTCGGCGACGCCCGGGTCGGTGTGGTGGCGGGCGGCCAGGCGCAGGCCGGTTTCGGTGTGTTCGTGGATCTGGGTGGAGCGGACCATCCTGGCCTCGGTGGCGTGCCGTTGGGCTGCTTCCAGGGCGCGCTGCCCGTCGCGCTGGGCCAGGTGCACGTTTACCAGCCTTATCCCGGCCAGTGCGCGGGACCGGGAGTCGGTGTCGCCGTAGGAGTTAATCGAATCGGTGAGCCGGCGACTGGCCTCGGTGCTGCGCAGGCCGTAGTCGATGGCCAGTGAACTGTAGGCGTGGCCGATGTCGCTGGACAGTTCGTCGATGCCGAACCCGTTGTCCTGGTATTCGGCAGCGCTGTTCTGTGCCGAGGATCCGAACTCGTCGGCGGCCCGTTCGGTCAGCTCGGTGACCGTGTGCACGTCGCCGAGTCCGGCCAGGGCACGGGCGCGGCGGGTCCGGGTGATCGCCCGGACGTCGGCGGGCAGATCACGCACCGAGGCGTCCAGGTGGTCCAGCAGTTCGACGGCCGTCCGGTAGTCGCGCAAATAGATCGACTGTCGGGCCATGCAGGTGAGGATGAGCGCTCGCAGCGGATCCTTGCGGTCGGCCGGGGCGCCTTCGGTGGCGGCCAGCGCGGCGGTGAACACTCGTTGTGCGGAGGCGTGCTCGCCCTGATCGACCAGGCTCCAGCCGGCCACCGTGCCGTAGTGGGCCACCGCCTCGTGCATGTCCCGTCGCACGGTCGCGCTGCGGTACGTGCCGTGCAGCGTGCCCAGGGTGGTCCGGTACTGGCGGATCAGAGCGGCGGCGTTGAGCGCCCCGCCGCCCATGATCCGTTCCAGGTTGTAGGAATAGGTCCGAAGCAGGTTTACCTGCTCGACATCCGCCGCGCCCACTCGGGCGGAATCTGTCGGGGCGGGGAAGAGCTTGGCGACTGGTTCGGCCAGGGCGCCGCCCATCGCGCTGGACACGATGACGAGGAGATCTCTGCGAAGCAGCACGTCGTCTGATCCCTTCTGCCCGGTACCTCCCGATCTCACGGTACCGCGCGGACGGGACAGTGCCGAGGGGCCGAAACCGAGTTCGGCCGCCGTTCTGACCCCGGTGACTTTGATCAACTGTTCCAACAGGGTCGGTTGGGGGCGGGTGACCTTGCTCGACTCCCAGTCCTTGACGGTGCGGACCGACACCCCGACCTCGCGGGCGAGTCGTGTCTGGGTCCAGCCCAACACATTGACCCGGATATCGATCAACAGTTCATTACGCGGCATTCGCACTCCCCGACTGCTCGATGTCGGCCGGAGTGTAACCCGGGTAGTTCGAGCGACCATTCCTCACCAGGTTTCTGCCCCTTCGGGATTCGGTCCCGCACTCGTGTCGGTCTGGCCCGCTCGCTGGTGCGCCGACAGGCTTGGCCGCATTCCCCGGAGACATCCGACGATGACATTGGAGCGAAATAATATGGGGCGAATTGTCTTTGACGCCCGGCGCGAGGGCGGCCGGCTGGTATTGCGTCGGCGCGGGCGGATGATGCACCGGCTGACCTGGTCGCTGCTGGCCGTTCCGGTGGGCGCGGGAAGCGCGGTGGCGGCGTGGCACCTGGTCGGCGCGACCGCCGGGCCGACCATGCGGGCCGCCTACGTGGCCGTGGTGTTCTGCCTGGTCACCGGCATCATCAGCTCGATGCGGGGCCGGCGGTGACCGCCCCCGACCCGCGCGACCCGACCCGTCCGCGCGGCCAACGTGGTCCCACCGGCCCGGGTGGTGCGGGTGGTGCGGCTGGCCCGGGTAGTGCCGATGACCAGCGCGATCAGGACGATTCGAGTGACCGGGGCGGGCCGGGCGGCCGATACCGGTCGGGTGGTCCGGACCGGCCGCACCGTCCGGACCGGCCGGTGCACGTGCCGCAGATCTCCTGTTACGCCGACGGCGGCGGGTTCGTCGCGCCGGCCGGTGGCCACGCCGCGCGGGCGCTGGCCGCCTTGCCGGCGATCCGCCGGGCGCACGACCCGGCGGCGTTGGGGTCGCCGTCGGCCGGAGACGTCGCCCAGTTGGTACAGGCCGCCGGCACCTACGCGTTGGCCGCCGGCTGGGTTCAGCGGGTGGACGGCTACTGGCTCTGCCCGACCCACGCCGGCATCTACCTGGACAGCGACCCGAAACACTTCACCATCCGCGAATGCCTCCACCGCCACCGAATCCGCCACCGCGACTGACCCCGCACCGGAGAGTCCGAACCCGGCCGGCCGACACCGGCCGCTCCTCCCCGAACCGCATCCCCGCAGGGCCGATGAGCACCAAGCCCGGCGACAAGGCCACCTTCACCCAGCGTCGATCCCTCGTAGGGGCGATCAGGACTCGTCTACGCCAAGTGCTGGTACGAGACTGTTGGGTTGCGATCCCTCGTAGGGACGATGAGGACCTGGCGCAGCTGCCCGCGGTCCCGGAGTGGGTGCTGTTGCGATCCCTCGTAGGGGCGATGAGGACTGGTATGCCGAGAAGATGTTCACGGACTCACAGCTACTGTTGCGATCCCTCGTAGGGGCGATGAGGACGTCCGCATGGCCGCGAACCACTGGCGGCTTGCGATGTTGCGATCCCTCGTAGGGGCGATGAGGACAGGACGTGGGGGTGGGCGTGTTCGGCCGCCCATCCCGTGTTGCGATCCCTCGTAGGGGCGATGAGGACGGGTGAAGGTCCCGAATTCTCGGCTTAGGAGGCGATGTTGCGATCCCTCGTAGGGGCGATGAGGACTGGAGATCGTTGTCCCGGCCGGGCACGCCGGACTGAGTTGCGATCCCTCGTAGGGGCGATGAGGACCCCGATGGATGGCGTCGGCGCCGGGGTAACCAGCTAGTTGCGATCCCTCGTAGGGGCGATGAGGACCCGGCGGCGGGGCGGCGGCATGGCAGTGGTGGACTGTTGCGATCCCTCGTAGGGGCGATGAGGACCGGTGCGCGCGGCGAA
>DASULA010000289.1:0-9145 GCA_036278435.1 Mycobacteriales bacterium
CGTCCATCAACACGCGTGTCAACGAGGGCAGGTGACCGGTGGGCCTGCGCGAGAGACTTCGCCGTCGGCGCCACGGCGGACATGGCGGCACACCCGCCGATGACCTGGACCCGGACGGCCCAGACAGCCCGGCCGCAATGAGCCCGGCCCCCGCCGGGTGGGACGGCGGTTGGCGCCGGCTCCCGCGGCCACCAGGGGTGATCCAGCGAACCGGCGTCATGATCACCGACGGGATACGGTTCCGGAACCGGCTCGCGGCATGGCAGGACACCACGTTCAGCGGCACCGGGGTCGTACCCACGGTCGGGCACTCCGCCCCGTTCGGGATGACCCACGCGGTGTCGCGGCGCTGGAACGCCACCGAACCGTCGTCGGGACCTGACACCGGGCGGCCACCACTGCTTTTCTGGGCCACCGGGGCACACCGGTCGGACCCGCCGGTTTCCCCGGTTTCCGCGGTTTCCCCACGCCCGCCCAGCACCTCCGCACCGCACACCGGGTCCGGTCGGACCGGGCGACCCTCATCGGTCCGGCCGGTGCCGCCAGCGGCCCGCCGAACAGCTCCGCCCGACGGAGCACGGCCGGCCCGGCGGATACTGCCGACGATCCAACCCGCGCCCGGCGCCGCCCCGGACGGCCGGGGAGCCGATCCGGCGTCTGGGACACCCCCGCCGCCCGACGGCACCGCGACCGGCGACACCTCCCCGCACCGGCACACCCGGGCCGCGGTCCGGACCGAACCCGGCCCGCCAAGCCCGGCGTCCACACCTGGCCCGGCCGACACGCCGGCCGCCGTCGTGTCGGCACCGGTCGCACCGGCGGCGGTCGCACCGGCGGCGGTCGGTCTCGGTGCGCCGGTACCGGGCATCCCGGCCGGCGCGGTCGTGCTGTCCGGTGGAGACGCCACCCGAGACCTGACCGTGGTGTCCCGGGCAGCGGAGCGACCCGCCACACCACCGGCCCGCCCAACTGACACGCCACACCGGCGCGACCCCACCGGCGCGACCCCACCGGCGCCCACCGTGCCCGCCTCGTCCGCTGCGTCCGCCGCGGAGGTCGGTGCGGCGACGGCCCCGCCGACCAGGCCGGGTGAACCGACGCGGCGCGTCGACACGGCGTCAAGATCAGGTTCGGCGCCCGGCGGCCCACCGACCACCATGACCCGGCCTGACCCCGGACGGCCATCCGTCTCCGGGACCGACGGCCCGGCGCGAGTCCGCCTCGCCCCGGACCGGGAACGCGCCCTGCGGTCCGGAGACGCGCTGCCCGCGCCGACCGACCGGCCCGCGTTGACACAACGCCGCATCTGGACACCCGACCCAACCGAGGAGGGCCCGGCCGCGGACAGCCGGGACGCAGCCGCCCCCGCCGGAGGGCACCACCCGACGAGCATCACCGCACCGGGCGCCCGCGCAGCCGGGCGCGACCCGGCCGGCACCACCCCGGCCGGCACCACTCCCGTCAGGGCCACTCCCGTCAGGGCCACTCCGGCGGGCGGCACACCCGCCCATACCGATCCGGCGGCGGGCCCGGCCCCGGTGGTGCTGCGGACCGCGATCGCACCGGCCCCCGGCGTCCCTCCCGGCGACGTCCCCGGGCGGCCCCGCCCAGCGCCGGTCGCCCGGCCGAACGGCGCCCCCGGTCCGGCGCCGGCCTCCCCGGCGGAGCCGGCCCCTGGTGCGGCTGCGACCGGGCAGGTGCCCGGTTCGCGCGCCCCGGTCGTCGGGTGGCGGCGGGTCCTGCCGGTGGTCGCCAGGACCGCCGAGCCGGGCGCACAGGGCCTACCCGGCGGTCCAACCGGATCGGCACGGCCGGAAGGACCGACCGGAGCGAGCCAACCGGTCGGGTCGGGTGGATGGCACGGACCGAGTGGGCCGAGCGGGCCGAGCGGACCGGGTGGACCGGGTGCGCGGGCGATCCCCCTGCCGGTGCACCCGCCGGCCGGACCCGCCACCCGGTCCGGAGCGCCGCCCGTTCTCCGACGGTGGCGGTCAGAGCCCACCCCGCGCCCCCGGCACGACGCGCCCGTCGTGCAACGCGCCGTCCGTCGAGCCGACGGACACACCGCCGCGCGTTCACCGGCGCCGGCCGACGTGGATCCGGTCACACGTCTCGCTCCCCCGCCGCCGGGCGCCGACCCATCGCGAGGCGGGTTGCCACCGGCTGCCTGGTTGCCGCACGTCCTGCCCCACCCGAGCCGCCCGACCCCGCGTCCCACCCCGACCCCGCATCCCGCCTGGGCCGCGCGGTCTTCGGTCCGCCGCCCCGACCGGTCCGCCGCACACGGCCCACCGGCCTTACCCGTGGTGGCGCGGCGTACGGACACGGCACCGGCGTCAGCGCCCGCCACAGCGGGCGAGGACAGGCGTGGCCCGACGCCACCGGCCCGGCACGGCACGGCACGGCCGGGTGCCGAGGTCCCACTGGCGATACCCGTCACCGTCGTGGCGGCACGACAATCCTCGCCCGCCGCGCGGAACCCCGCCCCCGCCCCCGCCGCCGAGGCACCGGCCGCACCGGCAATCCGGACCCACGTCGACAGCGGTGTCGAACTCGACGAGCTGGCCCGGCGACTGCTCGAACCGGTGAGCCGGCTGCTCCGCGCGGACCTGCGGCAGGGACGGGAACGCGCCGGTCACCCGCACGACACCCGCAGGTAGGAGCCGTCCCGCACGATCCACCAAGGCACCCCGTCTCCGAAGGAGGACCGATGACCGACCGGATTTTCGCCAGCAGTGTGTTCTTCCGGCTCGTCATCGGCGGCAACGATCTGGGTGCCTTCCACACCTGCACCGGGATGGGCGCCCAGATGGAGGTCGAACAGTTCGTCGAGGGCGGCAACAACGGTTTCGTCTGGCAACTGCCGTCGCGGATCACCTGGTCCAACATCACCCTGACCAGGCCGGTCACCGCCGACACCATGAAGGTCGCCCGATGGCTGAACCAGACCATCGCGCGAGTCGACCGGAAGAACGGCGAAATCGTCGCGCTGCGACCCGACCTGAGCCCGATCACGCGGTGGCAGGTACTCGGCATCGTCCCGGTGCGCTGGGAGGGCCCGTCCTTCGATCCGGCCAACTCCCAGGCCGCCGTGGAGACGCTGGAAGTCGCCCACCAGGGACTGCGGAACTCCTGAAAGGACATCGACGGTGACATCCCGCTCGGGAACAGGTCTCGCCCGCGCCCAGCTCAGGATCATGGAACCGCCGGCCACCGTCGGCGCGAGGCCGGGTGCGGAGATCGCCCGGGTGTCCCTCCAGTTCAACCCGAACAGGTTGGCGCTGACCAAGAGCACCGAATGGCGGCGGAATCCGGTCCGGATGGCCAGCCAGTCGGCGTTACCGGAGTTCGTCGGGAGCGGTCCGCGATCGTTGTCCCTCGAAGTGTTCCTGGACGCCACCACCACCCACGACAACTCGGTGGAACGCAGCGTGGAACAACTCATGGTGGCCTGCGTGCCGACCCCGCAGAGCCTGCGGAACAAGAAGCCGGCGAGTCCCTGGGTGCGCCTGGAATGGGGAACCGCGCGAACCATCTCGTTCGACGGTGTGCTGTCGCAGTTCTCGGTGGACTACTCGCTGTTCGACGTGGACGGCACACCGCTGCGCGCCACATGTTCACTCGGGATCGAAGAGGCCAGCGTGGACGCCCCGGGGCAGAACCCGACCTCCGGCGCCCTACAGGCAAGCAGGACACACCGGGTGGTACTCGGCGACAGCCTGGCCGAGCTGGCCTGGCGTGAGTACGGCGACGCCACGTCCTGGCGGGTCATCGCCGACGCCAACGGCATCGACGATCCGCTCGTCCTGGTACCCGGGCGGGAACTGTTGCTCCCCGGGCCGGGTTCGGCCGGGGACGGTCAACCGTGACCGTCGGTGCGGCGGCCACCCGGTCCTTCGCCGCCGATCCGATCGTCGAGGCGCCCGGTCCGCTGCCCACGGCGTGGACCGCCCAACTGGTGCACTGCGTCGTGGACGAGAGCCTGAGCCTGCCCGACGCCGCCACCCTCACCTACCGGGACCCCAACCACGAGCTGCTCACCGAGACCGGCATCACCATCGGCACGAGACTGCGAGTCTCGGTCGCCACGGTCGGCGGGCAGGCCCGGGAGCCGCTGTTCACCGGGGAGGTCACCGCACTGGAACTGGACTCCGACGCCACCGGCTCGTTCACCGTGGTGCGGGCGTTGAGCCGGGCACACCGGCTCTTCCGGGGGCGGCGGGTGCGGGCGTTCCGCAACATGACCGCGGCTGACATCGTGCGCAAGGTCGCCAGCACCGCCGGGTTGGCCACCGGTCGGATCGACGCGGCACCCATCACCTACCCGCAGGTCACCCAGGCCAACGTCTCGGACTGGGAGTTCCTCCAGGAACTCGCCGGGGAACACGGGGCGACTGTGCGGATCGACAGGTCCGGCCGCCTCCAGTTCACCACTCCGACCCCCGCGGCGCGGGCCCCCCAGCCGGACACTCCGGCGACCCGCAGCCCACTGGTGCTGGAGTACGGCCGCAACCTGATGGCACTGCGGGCGGTCCTGACCTCCGTCGACCAGGTCAACACCGTCGAGGTCCGCGGCTGGAACGTGGCCACCAAGTCCGCCCCGGTCGCCAGGCAGCCGGCCAGCACGAGTCGGACCGTCGTTCCCGGACTCACCGGGGTCAGCCGAGCCTTCGGAACGGGTAGCACCCTGCTGGTCACCGACACCCCGTACGGCTCGCCGGCCGAGGCCGCCCTGGCGGCACGCACGCTGGCCGCCTCGTCGAGCGCCGGACTGGGCGAGTTCGAGGCCGTGGCGCAGGGAAACCCGCAGCTACGGGCCGGCGTCCCGGTCGCCCTGGGTAATGCCGGTCCGGCGTTCTCCGGCCGCTACACCGCGACCGCCGTGCACCACGTGCTCGAACCGGTCGCCGGGTACCGCACGACGGTGTTCGTCAGCGCGTCCTCCGACCGGTCACTGGCCGGCCTGGTCACCGGAGCGAACGCCAGAGCACGCAGCCCGCGGATACCCGGGCTCGCCATCGGTATCGTCACCGATGTCCGGGAGCCGGGCCGGGCCGAACGGGGTTGGGTACGGCTGCGGTTCCCCTGGCTGTCCGAGGACTACGTCAGCGACTGGGCCCGCACCGTACAGTTCGGCGGGCACGGTGGCGGCGGGGTGTTCAGTCCCGAGGTCAACGACGAGGTGCTGGTCGGCTTCGAGCTGGGCTGCCTGGACCGACCGTACGTGCTCGGCGGCCTCTACAACGGTGTCGACAGCCCCTCCCCGCACGACGTGCCGCTGATCGACCCGACCAGCGGGCGGGTCAACCGGCGATCGCTGGTCTCCCGCAGCGGTAACCGGATCGAACTGCTCGACGTCCCCAACGGCGCGACCGGCGTCCGGCTGAGCAGCGGTGACGAACGGTTGGAGGTGCGGCTCGACGAGCAGAACCGCACGATCGAGCTGGTGGTGTACGGGGCCGGTCGGGGAGCCAGGCGCGGCACGGTCACGATGACCGACCGGGGTATCAGCATCGATGCCGGCGAGGGGGACCTGGCGCTGCGCGGCCGTTCGGTCTCCGTCGACGGCAGCGCCGAGGTCCGGGTGGACGGCGGCGCGCAGGCCGTGCTGCGTGGCCGGATCGTCCGGATCAACTGACCTGATGACCGCCTCATGACCGCCTCGCCCGACAAGGAGTCACCCGATGCCCCCAGCGGCCCGGATCGGCGATCCCACCTCCCACGGTGGCGTGATCAGTGCTCCACCGCCGCCGGCCGCGGCCGCGGTCCTGACCGTGCTGGTCGAGGGTAAGCCCGCCGCGGTGGTCGGCAGCGTGCACACGTGCGTCGTTCCGGCCCACGTCCCGTTGGGGCCGGCGAACGTGATCGTCCCCAGTCCGGCTGCCGCCGCCGTCGGGCAGGTCCTCATCGGCGGGATACCGGCCGCCCGGGTCGGCGACCGGACCGCCTGCGCGGCCACCGTCCTACTCGGAGCGCCCACCGTCGTGATCGGAGGCCCTGGATGAGCGAGAGGTTCGTCGGACGCGGCTGGGCCTTCCCGATGCGGGTGGGACCCACCGGCGGCATCGGTATGGTCGAACGCGAGCAGGAGATCGAGGAGGCGATCCGGCTGGTGCTCGGCACCGTGCCCGGCGAGCGCCCGATGCGCCCGGAGTTCGGCTGCGGCATCTACGATCACGCGTTCGCCCCCGCCGACGGTGCGACCGCCGGCCGGATCGGCCACGACGTGCGGACCGCGCTGGAACGGTGGGAACCACGCATCGAGGTGACCGAGGTGGTCGTCGCGTTCGACGCCGTCGAGGTCGGACTGCTCTACATCGACGTGCGGTACACGATCCGATCCACCAACGACCGGCGCAACCTGGTCTTTCCGTTCTACACGATCCCATCCGACCGGGACTCCGGCGAAGGGCCCAACGTCTGATGGCGCTCCCCGCTCCCAACCTGGACGACCGGCGCTTCCAACAGCTCGTGGACGAGGCCAAGCGGTACGTGCAACAAAGATGTCCTGAGTGGACCGACCATAACGTGTCCGATCCTGGCGTGACGCTCATCGAGGTGTTCGCCCACATGGTCGACCAGCTCGTCTACCGACTCAACCGGGTCCCGGAGCGGAACTTCCTGGCCTTCCTCGACCTGCTGGGTGTCAGGTTGTTTCCACCCAGGACGGCCAGTGCGGACATCACCTTCCGACTGTCCGCGGCGCAGCCGCAGACGGTGCTCCTGCCCGCCGGCACCGAGGTCGCCACGGCTCGCACGGGGGCCGAGGAGGCGGTGGTGTTCGGCACCGTCGAGGATCTGCCCGTGGTGCCGTGCGCGCTTGACCGGCTGGTCACCATCCCGGCCACCGGCGACCCGGCCGACCGGACCAACGACCTGCGCGCCGGGCGGAATGTGCGGTGCTTCCAGCCGAACCCAGCACCCGGCGACGCGATGCTGTTCGGGTTGTCCGCCGCTGTGCCACGCTGCCTGGTGGCCCTGCGGCTGGACAGCCGGGTCGCCGGAATCGGGGTGGATCCGACCTGGCCACCGCTGACCTGGCAGGCCTGGGACGGGATGACCTGGACCACGTGCCCGAGCGACGAGGACACGACCGGTGGACTCAACCGACCCGGGGCGGTCGTGCTGCAGGTGCCGGCGAGCCACACCCTGTCGGTGGTGTCGGGCATCCGGGCGGGCTGGCTGCGTTGCCAGGTCACCGCCCCGGAGCCGGACCAGCCGTTCTACTCCGAGTCGCCGACGATCCGGGTGGCCGAAGCGTTCACAGTCGGTGGCACCGTGACCGCCGAGCACGCCGAAACCGTGACCGACGTGCCGCTGGGTAGCTCCGAAGGGCTACCGGGGCAGCGGTTCAGGGTTTCCAGGGCGCCGGTGCTGGTTGACGGTGACCCACCCGTGGTGCAGGTGTCCACAGCGGAGGGATGGCAGGACTGGACCGTGGTGGACCACTTCGGCGAGTCCGGCCCACTGGACCGGCACGTCGTGCTCGACCCGACCGAGGGCGAGTTCGCCTTCCCGCCCGCGGTGCGCCAGCCCGACGGGACGCTGCGCCGCTACGGGGCGGTGCCGGCGAAGGGAGCGCACATCCGGGTCCACAGCTACCGGGTGGGCGGGGGCAGGTCCGGCAACGTGGCACGCGGCACCATCTCGGTGCTGCGCAGTTCCATGCCCTACGTGGCCTCGGTGATCAACCGGGAGGCGGCCACCGGTGGGGTGGACGGTGAGACCGTGTCCGAGGCGATGCTCCGCGTCCCGAACCAACTGCGGGTCCAGGAGCGGGCGGTGACCGCGCGGGACTACGAACAGATCGCGCGGCAGGCGGGCCCGTCGGCTGCCCGGGTGCGCTGCCTGGCCCCGGCCACGGGCGCCGAGACCGGAGTGGTCCGGGTGCTGGTGGTGCCCGACGCGGCAGCCGACAGCCGCGAGCAGTTGCGGTTCGAGCAGTTGGTCCCCTCCGAGCAGCTACTCACCGCGATCACCGAACGGCTGGACGAATGCCGGTTGCTGGGTACCCGCATGGTCGTCGAACCGCCGTACTACCAGGGAGTCACCGTGGTGGCCCGACTGGCCACCACCGGCGGCGACGCGAGCCAGATCCGCGACGACGCGCTGGAGGCGCTGCACCGCTACCTCAGCCCGCTACGCGGTGGCACCGACGGCGATGGTTGGCCGTTCGGCCGGCCGGTCCAGTTCGGCGAGATCTTCGCCCAACTCCAGCGGGTGCCCGGCGTGGACCTGGTCGAGGAGGTGCGGCTCTTCCCCGCCGATCCGATCACCGGCAGGCGCGGCGCGGCGGCCGAACGGATCGACGTCGCGCCCAACGCGCTCGTCTTCTCCTACCAACACCAGATCATCGTCACCGCCGAACAGACCGAAGGGAACGGGCAGGCATGAGCCGCGCCGCGCTCACCGAGTTACCCAGCCGTCACCCACTCGGCCGGATGCTGCCCGCGATGTACGCCGCGGACGACTTCGCCCAACGGTTCACCACCGGTCTGGACACCGTGCTCGCCAGCATATTCGCCACATTGGACAATCTCGCCGCCTATTTCGATCCGCGGCTGGCACCCGAGGACTTCCTGTCCTGGCTGGCCGGCTGGGTCGCGGCCGACCTCGATCCGGCCTGGCCGCTGCCGCTGCGCCGGGCGGTCGTGGCCGGTGCGGTGGAGTCCTACCGCCGGCAGGGCACCGCCGGGCACCTGGTGGAGTGGTTACGGCTGTGCCTCGGCGTCCACGCCCAGGTGCACGACGGCGGTGGGGCCACCTGGTCGCGCAGCCCGGGTACCGAACCGACCGGTCCACCCGCCAGCCAGATCGTCGTGCGGGTGTGGCCCGACGAGTCGGCCGAGGTCCGAGTGGACTCCGTGGAGCAGGTCGAGGCGCTGGTCGCCGCGATCTGCCCGGCACACCTCACCTTCGTCGTGGAGATGCTGCCCGGCCCACCGGAGCAGGGCGGCGGGTAGCGATGCGGCCATGTCCACAGTGCGGCGCACAGGCCCAGGGTGACGACGACTTCTGCGGCAACTGCGGGACGTACCTGGGTTGGGGACGGGACGGCGGGCCCGGCTCGCCGGCACCGGCCGAGCGGCCCGCAGGAACCGTCGAGCGCTCCTCGGAACTCGGCGGCACGAGTGCGCTCGACGAC
>DASULA010000290.1:0-6487 GCA_036278435.1 Mycobacteriales bacterium
GTCGTGGCCATCGACCAGACCGGTCAGCACGGCCGAGTTGGACCTGGTGGTCGCGGTGATCACCGGGGCGCTGGCGTCGGTGACGTCGGTGGCGGTGAGCGTGTAGTTCAGGATCTCCGCGCCGGCGGACCGCTGGGGGTAGTACGCGATCCGTGCCTCGCCGGGCTTGGTCCAGGCCACGCTCAGCCCGCCCGGGGCAGCGGGGACCGTGCGCAGCGTGTAGGTCGTGGAGGGCGCGCTGGTGCCGACCGTGCTGGTCGCGGTCACGGTCACGTGGTAGACGTCGCCGTCGATCAGGCCGGTCAGCACGGCCGAGTTGGACCTGGTGGTCTTGGTGATCACCGGCGCGCTCGGGTCGGTGACGTCGGTGGCAGTCATGGTGTAGTTCACGATGTCCGCGCCGGCAGACCGCTGCGGGAAGTACCCGACGCGAGCCTCGCCGGGCTTGACCCACGACGTGTACAGCCCGCCCGGGGAAGCCGGGACCGTGCGCAGCGTCAGCGGCTTGGAAGGTGCACTGGTGCCGACCGTGCTGGTGGTCGTCGCGGTGACCTGGTAGACGTCGCCGTCGATCAGGCCGGTCAGCTTGGCGGAGTTGGACCTGGTGGTCTCGGTGATCACCGGGGCGCTCGGGTCGGTGACGTCAGTGGCGGTGACGGTGTAGTGGAGCACCTGCGCACCGGCATACCGCTGCGGGTAGTACGCAACGCGTGCCTCGCCGGGCTTGACCCAGGCCACGCTCAGCCCGTTCGGGGAAGCCGGGACCGTGCGCAGCGTCAGCGGATTGGATGGCGCGCTCGAGCCCATGTTGTCGGTCGTGACGGTCAGCGTGACGTCGTATACCTCCCCGTCGACGAGGCCGTCGAGGGTGGCCGCGTTCGACGTGGTGGTCGTGGTGACGGTCGAGCCCTTCGGACCCCTGCTCACGTCCGTGGCAGTCACGACATAGTGAACGCCCGTGGCTCCGGCGGGAACCTGCGGGAAGTAGGCGACCCGCGCTGTCCCGATGCCCTGACTGACCACGTACGGTGCGCCCTGCGTGGGGAAACTCGTGTTCGCCGCGGGGCTGGCGACCGAGCTGGTGGTGGCCGTCGGCGCTGGCATGGCGGACGCGGTCGCCGCGGTCCCGATCGCCATGGCCACGATGGTCGTGCCGGCGCCGATCGCCGCGATCGCCGCCCTGGCGCGGGTCCGTCCTCTGCCCTGCGACGTTCCTTGCGCTCCGTGTGTTGACATGTCGTCTTCTCTCGTGTCGTCCCGGGTCAGCGCGACCGCCGGGCAGCATGCACACGGGCGCCTGAGCCTCGCGTGGGCACGACCCAGCGAGGTCTGGGAACAATGGTGTGCACGTGCCCCGAAAACCCGCGCCATCCCTGTCTGTGGCGAGCGGTCTTCGTGCAGTGGCCCCTGTTTGACTCGCTACGACCCTCGCCGGCCAAGACGTTACCCACGTGTCGTTTTCCCCGTGGCGAAATGGGCGGAAGATGCACGACCTGGTTTCGAAGGGGACTTCAGCCGACCTCGACCTGGGCGTCGATGGAGGCCTCGGGTCAGAGCGGAACCTGCTTCCAGGCCTCCCGCCCCGGCACGTCACGGCCGAAGCTGTCCGGGTTCGTGCCGAGGGCCTCGGCCAGCCCGAGCGCGATCCGCTGAGCGGCGACGGTCAACGGGAAGACCGACAGCGGCTCGCCGAGGCCCTGTGCGCTGAGGACCTTGACGGTCACACCTGATTGCCGTGCCGCGTCACTGATCTCGGTCAGCCGCGTGGTCCACGGGCCCCCGCCGTCGAAGCAGACCAGCGTGTCGCTACTGTGCAGGGCGACGGACGGGCCGTGCAGGAACTGTTCCAGCGCGTGCCCCTCCGTGGCGACGTATGCCGTCTCCCGGCACTTGAGTGCGGCCTCCGCCGCCGTCCACTGGTTGATCCCTCCGCCGATGAACTCGACCAGCCGTTCCGGCGCGTCGATTTCCGGGTGGCCCTCGGCCAGCGCCGTGCTGACCGTGTCCGCCACCGCGTCAAGATCGCCGAGATCGGCGCCCAGCGCCACGGCCAGCTGGGCCATCCGGTAGAGCGCACCGAGGTGACTGGCTGTGTAGGCCGACGACGTCTCCCGCTCCACGGTCTCCAAATCAGCTCCGGTGACCCCGATCGCGGAGACCGTGAGGGTGACCGCACCGCTCGCGCGGGCGCGGTCCAGCGCCTCGCCCGTGTAGCGCTTGGCCCCCGTGTGCGTCAGGCCGATGACCCCGTCCTCCTGGCCGAGGTCCGGTCCGTCGGTGGCGAAGTCCGCGGACTGCATGGCCCGGGCATCGACGCCGGCACGCTGGAGGAACCACGCTCCCTGGTGGGCGGTGTGCCAACTGGTGCCGGTCCCGACCACCAGCACCCGGCGCAGACCGGTGAGGGTGGCGGCGAACTCGTCCACTCTGGCCGTGTCCTGCCCGAGCCGGCGCAGGTCCTCGGGCTGGCGGGCCATCGTCTCCTGCATCGTGCTGACCATGCGCTCATGTTCCTCGCTCCTGGAGAAGTCCGCAGCAGCACCGCGCCGTCGGCCTCGTCTCACCGGAGATCGCGGACCCAAGGCGAGAGGTTGAAGGCTTGGTAAAAGCATGCACGGTCGAAAGGTTGGGGTGAAGGGTCATTGGTGGTCGGTCAGTAGGGCACCTATGCAGGGAGGTGCACAGAGATGAACACCAAGAGGACACTCGCGGCTGCCGGCATGCTCGGGATCGGCACCGCGGCCTGCGGGGCAGCGCGGGCGCGTCGGCATCCACCGCCACGGTGACCAGGACGGTGAGGGCAACCGCCACGAGCAGCGACCAAGACGGTGACGGCCACGGCCACCAAGACAGTCCACGCGGCGGTGAAGCCACACCAAGCCCAAAGCTGTTATCCGTTGAGCAACTCAGGCAACTGCTACGAGCCGGGGTGTGATCTTCAGAGGTTCGTGACGGTGTCGTTTTACCGGTAATTGACGCAGTTGCTGGTGATGTCTTATCGACGCGGCAGCGCGGCAGGCGGATCCGATCTCATCCAGGGGTGCAGGCCGGGTCGATCAGCTCGGGCACGCCCAGCGTGGACAGGGGCGTGGTGCCCATCTCGGCTCGACCTGCGCCGGGCGCCGGGGTGAGCCGCGGCGGTTCGGGCTCAGGGGCGGGAGTCGGCGTCGCCGTCGTAGTCATAGCCATCGTCGTCTTCCCCCGGCACGGGTAGGGCCTGTTCCCACGCGTCGGCCGGGTCCGCCTCGCCGGGTTCGACGGGCGGTACGTCTTCGGCGTAGCCGGTGTCGTCGGCGGCGGTGGCTGCGGGGACGGCGGGGGTGGCCTGTTCGGCGGCGTCGGCCTCGGGCACCTCGGTGGTGAGGTCTTCGGGCAGATCGTCGCGGTCCGGGGTGCTCACGGGGGTCATGGCTGCCTCCTTCCGTCTTGGTCGGTGTCGTCCTGCTTGTCGTCTTGGTTGTCGTGGAGGCGGTGGTGCAGCCGCTGGTTCTCGTCTTGCAGGTCCAGGACCATGGCGACGCCGGCCAGGTTGAGCCCGTCGCCCAGCAGCGCACCGATGCGGAGTAGCCGGTCCAGGTCCTCGGCGCTGTAGCGGCGGGTGCCGCCGGCGGTGCGGTCGGGCTCGAGCAGGCCGCGGGCCTCGTACATGCGCAGCCGCTGGGCGTCCATACCGGCCAGCTCGGCGGCCACGGAGATCCCGTACACGCCCTTGTCCGGCTCGACCGGGCTCACGATCCCGCCTCGTTGCCGGCGGTCCCAGCCAGCAGCGGCGCGTCGGCGCGGACCGCGACCTTGTCCGATCCGGGACGAGTGCCCAAGTCACCCGCGACCGTTTCGATGACGGCGGGGCTGGCCCGGCGCGCGGTCAGCTCGACCGTCACGTGCGCCCGCCCACAGCCCGGGCACAGCACCGCCCCGGGCCCGGTCGGGTCGGGGCAAGGAACACCGTTTAGGAAGTAGTAGTCCCGGTCGTGGCCGTGCCCGTCTTCGACATGCTGCACGTCGTAGTCGGCCGACCAGCTCTGCCCGCAGCCCCCGCAGGTGAAGGCCAGTCGCTCCACCGACACCTCCTTCAGGACCACTGCAGCCACCCGTTGCCCGGCAGGACGAGGCGGCCACGGGCGGCGGTCCGCGTCGCCACTGGCTCCATCCATGCTCCCTTCCACGGAGGTTTCTTCTCCAAGCTCTTGCCTCAGTGTTCCACACGTGCTATATGAAATCTATACGCGCTACCACAGCAAACATGGTGGTTCAGACAGGCTGTTGGAAGGAGTGGTTCACGATGGCACAGTTGCTGATGCGCACCGACCCGTTCCGCGAGCTGGACCGGCTCACCCGGCAAATGTTGAACGGCAACGGCACCCTGGCCTACCCGGCGGCGATGCCGATGGACGCCTGGCGCGAGGGCGACAGCTTCGTCGTCGAGTTCGACCTGCCCGGGGTGGACCCGGCCGCGATCGACCTGGATGTCGAGCGCAACGTGGTCACCGTCAAGGCCGAGCGCCCCGCCCGACAGGACACCGGGGAGATGATCGCCGCCGAGCGGGCCCGTGGCACGTTCAGCCGCCAGTTGGTGCTGGGCGACAACCTGGACACCGAGCGCATCGAGGCCGGCTACGACGCCGGCGTGCTCACCTTGCGGATCCCGGTGGCCGAGCAGGCCAAGCCCCGCAAGATCGAGATCGCCACCGGCGACTCGGGCCGTCAGGCGATCCACACCTGACCGATCCCGCAGGTGGTGTCCAAGATGGGTTCCGTCATGTTGGCCACGACCACCAGCAGCGGTGAGCGCGTCGCCGACGCCGGCACCGACAACGCCGCTGAGGCCGTGGATGAGGAGTTCTGGGCGTTGGTCTGTGGCGATGAGGAACTGCTGAGTGCGGAGTTCGACGCGATCGTCGCCGCCGAATGGCCCAGCCCGCCGGTACACAGCCCCGGCCGCAGCGCCGACCACGGCCGACCGGGCGGGCCCGCGCACGAGCCCACGCACGGCCTGCACCCACGGGCCCGGCCGGCACATCCCGGCGTCGATGGGTGGTCCCGGCAGCGCTCACCCCCGCACGCCGAGTAGTCAGGGCATGGGGCCGGTCACCCCAACCGGCCGGGCGGTCCCGCGATGAATGGTCTACCGAGGAATGAGGAGGAGGTGATCGGGTCAGCACTCCTTTGTCACCGAGTACCGGGCGGCCGCTGGTTCCGCGTGCCGCGTCTGCTCCTTGCAAGGCGCCACCAACTGTGGCGTCACGCCCTCACGGCGATCTCGTGTTCTCCGGCACGCCGGACCAGCGGTACCACGCCCGACAACATCCGCTCAGGCGGCGTCCCCGACCCGTTCAGGGGCGCCGCCTGACCGGTGTGCAGGTCCTCGCGTATCGGTGACAAGGGGGTTCCTGACGCGACAGCGTGATGACGGCAGCAGTGGATCCGGGCGTGGACCTGTACCAGCTGCTGGAGATCGACCCGGGCGCCAGCAGCGCGGACATCGCGCCGGCCTACCGGCGCCTGGCCCGACGCTGGCACCCGGACGTGGCCACCAGCCCGGGCGCCGCCGACCACTTCGCGGCGATCACAACCGCCTACCGGGTGCTGTCCGACCCGGTCGCCCGCGCCCGCTACGACACCGCCCGCGCCACCACCACGACTGCCCCACCGCCACGGGCCCGACCTAGCCGCCGTCGCGGCCCGTCGGCCCGGAACAGCCCTTGGCCCCCGTGGGTCAGCCAGGACACCCGCGCCGGCACCCCGGCGGCGTTCTGGCTCGGCGGACCCAGCTTCTCCCACCCCTTCACCACCGGCACCGACACGCGCCCACCGGGCGCTGACGCCCCCTCGAAGGCGAGGTGGAGGTCAGCGTGGAGGAGGCCTACCGCGGCAGCTGCCGCACCCTGACCGTGACCGGTCCCCAGGGCAGCACCGTCGTGCCGTTCACCATCCCACCCGGGGTGGTCACCGGCCAGCTGCTGCGGGTGCCGGTCGATGCGCTGCCCGGCGGGCACAGCGCACCGCCGGTGATCCTGCGGGGTGCGGCTGGTTCCTCACGAGCGCTACCGCACCCAGGGCCGGGATGTACACACCGATCTCCCGCTGGCACCGTGGGAGGCCGCGCTCGGCGCGGCGGTCACCCTGCACACGCCTGCAGGGCAGGTCTGCCTCGACGTGCCGGCCGGCACCTCCACCGGAGCAGTGCTCACGGCCTCTGGGCACGGCCTGCCCAACCCCACCGGACCTGCCGGCGACCTGCACGCGCACGTGCGCATCGTCGTCCCCTCTCATCCGAGCGTGAACGAGCGGCGCCTGTTCACCCAGCTCGCCGCCACCTCCACCTTTCACCCCCGCGCGGGGCCTCAGAAGCAGTCCCGGCCCTGACCGACCACACACCCGCACCCACCCCATCAACACGGCTGGCCGGGCAGTCGGCGACTGTCACGACGTGTTGGTTGCCCTGGCAACCGCGCCTCTCTGAGGCGGCATCACATCGACCTGAAGT
>DASULA010000291.1:0-10427 GCA_036278435.1 Mycobacteriales bacterium
GGAAATCCAGATACGTCGCCAACGCGTGATGCTCGACCAACACCCCCTTGGGCCGCCCCGTCGACCCCGAGGTGTACAGCAGATAACAACCCGACCCCAACGACGCGGTCTCCACCAACCGATCACCAGCGTGGGCGGACATGTCGTCGGTGTCCACGCACACCGTCGCCCACCCGCCGGCGGGCAGCCGCCCGGCGACCTGCGAGGTGGACACCACCACCGGCGCGCCGGAGTCGGCCAGCACGTAGCCCACCCGCTCGGCCGGATGAGACAGGTCCACCGGCACGAACGCCGCACCGGCCCGCAACACACCCAGCAGACACACCGGCACGTCCAGGCCGCGCGGCACCGCGATCCCCACCACGTCACCGGGCCCGACCCCCAGCCCGCGCAGGTGCCGGGCCAGCAGGCCGGAGCGGTGTTCCAGTTCGGCGTAGCTGATCGACTCGCCCTCAAACGTCGCCGCGACCGCCTCAGGGGTGCGCTCGGCCTGCTCCACCACCATGGCGTGCACCAGTTCCCGCCGGTACGGCCGCGCCACCGGCTGCCAGTCGACCAGCACCGCCCGCGACTCGGTGTCGGTCAGCAGCGGCACCCGCGACAGCCGCACCGACGGGTCGGCCACCACCGCGCGCAGCACCTGCTCGAAATGGTCCAGCAGGCGCACCATCCTGGGCTGGTCGAACAGGTCGGTGGCGTACTCCAGCCACAGCGACAGACCCTCGTCGGTCTCCGAGACGTTCACGCTCAGGTCGAACCGGGCCGTGCCCGGGTTCACCACGTGCGGGGCGACCTCCAGCCCGTCGAACCGGGCCGTGCGCGCACCCGACGGCGGCAGCAGGCCGAAGGCGACCTGGAACAGCGGGTTGCGGGAGGCGTCCCGACGCGGTGCCACCGCCTCGACGACCTTCTCGAACGGCACGTCCTGGTGCTCGTAGGCGTCCAGCGTCATCTCCCGGACCCGCCCGAGCACGTCGGCGAACGACGGGTTGCCCGACAGGTCGGCCCGCAACACCACCATGTTCACGAAGAACCCGACCAGCGCCTCGTAGGCCGGCCGGTTACGCCCGGCCGTGGCCGTGCCCACGACCAGATCGTCCTGGCCGGTGTAGCGGGACAGCAGCACCTCGAAGCCGGCCAGCAGGGTCATGAACAGCGACACCCCGTGCGCCCCGGCCAGGCCGCGCAGCCCGGCCAGCAGCTCGGCCGGCAACTGCCTGGTCAGCACCTGGCCGCCTGACGAGGGCATCGCCGGGCGCGGCCGGTCGGTGGGCAGTTCCAGCACCGCCGCCCCGGCCAGCCGCTCCCGCCAGAACTCCAGGTGCCCGTCGAGCACCTCGCCTGTCAACCAGTCCCGCTGCCACACCGCGAAGTCACCGAACTGCACCGGCAGGTCAGGCAGTTGCGGTTCCCGACCGGACACCAACGCCGAGTACGCCCCGGCCAGCTCCGCGGTGAACGCCGCCTGGGACCACCCGTCGAAGACGATGTGATGGGTACACACCACCAGCAGGTGGTCGGTGTCAGACAGCCGGATCAGCCGGGCCCGCAGCAGCGGGCCGGCCCGCAGGTCAAAAGGCTCGGACGCCTCCTCGTCGGCCAGTTCGAACGCCCGGTCCTCGCGCCGGTCGGCCGGCAGCGCACCCAGGTCGTCGCGGCGCAGCGGCACCGGTGAGGGCGGCCGGACCACCTGGCCGGGCACCTCCCCGAGGGTCGGGAACACCGTGCGCAGCACCTCGTGGCGCGCCTGCACGGTGTCCAGCGCACGGCGCAGCGCACCGACGTCCAGCGGCCCGGACATCCGCAGCGCCTGCACCGTGTTGTAGGTGGCCTCCCCGGGCTCCATCTGGTCGAGGAACCACAGTTGTTCCTGCTGGAACGACAGCGGGATGCGGTCCAGGTCGGCCGGGCGGGGCCGCACCGGCGGTTCGACCGGCCCGGCGGCCCGCGGCGCCGCGGCACCCAGGGCCGCGGCCAGCCCGGCCACCACCGGCGTGGCGTAGATGTCGCGGACACCCAACCCGGGGACCTCCCGGCGCAACCGGGCCACCACACCGGTGGCACGCAGCGAGTCCCCGCCCAGGTCGAAGAAGTTGTCCCGCGCGCCGACCCGGGTCACCCCGAGCACCTCGCCGAACGCCTCGGCCAGCCGCCGCTGGGTGTCCCCGTCGGGCGCGACGTAGTCGGCGAACTCGAACGCCGACTCGCCCGGAGGCCGCAGCGCGCACCGGTCGACCTTGCCGTTGGGCGTGGCCGGCAGCGCGTCGAGGACCACCACGGCACTGGGCACCATGTATCCGGGCAGCCTGGAACGCGCCAGCGCCCGCAGCCCGCCGACCAGCCTCGCCGGGTCGGCGCCCGGGTCCCGGCGAGTCACGTAGGAGACCAGCCGGGCCGACGTCGCGACGTCAGAACGCAGCACGGTCACCGCGTCACCGACCTCGGCGTGTCCGCGCAGGACGGTGTCGATCTCGGCCGGTTCGATCCGGAACCCGTGCAGCTTGACCTGCAAGTCCAGACGTCCCAGGAACTCCAGCAACCCGTCGGCCCGCCACCGGGCCCCGTCGCCGGTCCGGTACAGCGTGCCATCCGGCTCGAACGGGTCAGGCCCGAACCGTTCGGCGGTCAACTCCGGGCGGTTCAGGTAGCCCGCGGCCAGCCCGACCCCGCCGATGTACAGTTCGCCGGCCACCCCGACCGGGGCCAGCCGCCCGGCCTTGTCCAGGACCCGCAGGTCGGTGTTGGGCAGCGGACCGCCCAGCGGCACCGGTCCGCTCACCGTCCGCACCGCGTGGATGGTGGAGTAGATGGTCGTCTCGGTGGGCCCGTAGCCGTTCCACACCACCGCGCCCAGGTCGATCAGGCGACCGGCCAGATCCGGCGGGAGGGTCTCCCCGCCTGACACCAGCCGGAAACCGGGCGGCGGACGCCAGCCGGCGTCGACCAGCAGCCGCCAGGTCATCGGCGTGCCCTGCCCGAGGGTGGCGCCGCAGGCAGCCATCCGCTCGGCCATCAACCGCCCGTCGGTGACCGACTCCCGGGCGGCGACGACCGTCCTCGCGCCGACCAGCAGCGGGGCGAAGAACTCCAGCGCGGCGATGTCGAACGACGGGGTGGTGATGGCAAGCAGCACGTCCTCGGCGGTCACGCCCAGTTCTGCGACCATGCCGGTGAGCAGGTTGACCAGCCCCCGGTGAGGCACCGCCACGCCCTTGGGCACCCCCGTCGACCCGGAGGTGTAGATGACATACGCCGGGTCCGCGCCGCCCGGCGGGGGTCCCGGCGGTTCGGCGGGTTGGGCGGCGATCTGGGCCCGGTCCCGGTCCAGGCACACCGTCTCCACCCGCGCGAGAGCGTCGGCGGGCAGCCGGTCGAGCAGGTACCCGAAGGTGAGCAGCACCCTCGCCCCGCAGTCGGCCAGCATGAACCGCACCCGCTCGGCCGGGAACCACGGGTCCACCGGCACGTACGCCGCGCCGGCGGCCAGCACGCCCAGCAGCGCGGGCACCATGTCCACGCCGCGGTCCGCGCACACACCCACCATCGAACCGGCGCCCACCCCGCGGGCCCGCAGCAGGTGGGCGATCCGCCCGGATGCCGCCACCAGTTCGGCGTAGGTCAACTCACCGTCGTCAGCGGCCACGGCCACCCGGTCGGGCGTGCGGGCGGCCTGCGCGGCGACCAACCCGGGCAGCATGGTCTCCCCGACCGGGACTCGCCGGCCGGTACCCCACGACAGCAGCCGGTCCTGTTCGGTCTTCGGGAGCATCTCCAACCGGGCGACCGGCACGTCCGGCCCGTCGGCCGTGGCCAGCATCCGCTCCAGGTGGCTGAGCAGCCGTTCGATCCGGTCGCGGTCGAACAGCTCCGGGGCGTACCGCGCGTGCACGGTCAGCCCGGCCGGAGCCAGCACAGCGGTGACCACCAGGTCCAGCGGCGGGCACCCGGTCCCCGCGCAGTACCCGTCGGCCGGCACACCGGCCGGGTTGTCGGCGATCTGGCTGTCTACGACCTGCAGGCAGGTGGTGAACAGCGGGTGCGCGTGGTGGGTGCCCGGTGCGACCCGCCGCACGATGGCCTCCAACGGCATGTCCTGGTGCTCGGAGGCCTCCTGCACCACCCGCCCGGCGCGGGCGACAAGCTCACCCAGGCTCACCTCGCCGGCAACGTCGAGGCGCACCGGCAGTACTGCCGCCGGCCGGTCGGGCGCCGGCAGTCCCGGTATCGGCGGCGCCGGCACCGCCAGGCCGGTCACCACGTCCCGCTCACCGGTGTGCCGGGCCAGCACCTCGGCGAACACGGCGACCAGCACGGCGCCCGGCGGCACGCCGCACCGCGCGGCGAGCGCGTGTACCGCGGCGGCGGCCTCGGGTTCGGTGACCAGCGACACCCGCTCGGTCGGCGCCGGTACGCCCACCGTCCTCGGCCGATCGGCGGGTAGTTCCAGCACCGGCGCACCGGCCAGCCGTTCGCGCCAGTAGTCCGACCCATCGAGGATTCGGGGGGGTGCCTCGCCGGTGTCACCGGCCCGCTGTCGGGGTGCGTTCGCCCCGGTCACCCGATCACCCAACGCCGTAGTCCTCCTCCCGCGGCTGCCTCGTGGCAGCCGCACCCGAACCGTCCACACTGTCCGCACCGCCGCGGGGCGCGTCATCACGCACCGCCCCGGCCAGTGCCACCACGTCCGGCGCCTGGTACACCTGCCACACGCCCGGCCCGACACCGAACCGGGACCGCGCCCGGTGTGAAAGCCGCAGCGCGGCCGACCAGCGCCCGCCGCCGGCCAGGTCATCGCCGGGCGGGCCGGCCGCCAGCGCACGCAGCTCACGCTCGACCTGGTCAGGTTCACCCGCCGGGCGCCGCGCGGCGCCGGCCCGGCGGTTCGGCCACCCCGGTTCGGGCAGCGCGCCCCGGTTGACCTTTCCGGTCGGCGACAGTGGGACGGCGTCGATCACCCCGAACGCGGCCGGTTCCATGTAGGGCGGCAGGGTGCCCCGACAGAACGCGGCCAGATCCACCGGATCCACCGGGCTCGCCGGGTCTCCCGCGGCCGGGTCACCGGAGCGGACCACGTACCCCACCAGTTGCGGTTCGCCGGCCGGGTCGGGGCGCACCGCGGCCACCGCCGCGGCCACCCGGGGGTGGCGGGCCAGCGTCGCCTCGATCTCCCCCAACTCAATGCGGAACCCTCGCAGCTTCACCTGGGTGTCGATCCGGCCGACGAACTCGATCTGCCCGGTGGGCGTCCACCGGGCCAGGTCCCCGGTCCGGTAGAGCCGGCTGCCGGGCACCGGGGTCAGGTGGTCGGGCACGAACCGCTCGGCGGTGAGCCCGGCCCGGCCGACATACCCCGACGCCACACCCGGCCCGCCCAGGTGGAGTTCGCCGGGGACGCCGACCGGCGCGGGCGACCCGGCCCGGTCCAGCACGTAGGTGCGGACGTTGGGCAGCGGGCGGCCGATCGTGACGGCGGTGTCCGAACGGGTGAGCCGGCACATGGTGGCATAGGCGGTGGTCTCGGTCGGCCCGTACATGTTGTAGATCTCCCGCACTGACGACTCGGCGAAGACCCGCTCGACCAGGCCGGGTGGCAGCGGCTCGGCACCGACGGTCAGGGTGCGCAGGCCGCGGGGCAACGTGCCCAGCCGCAGGTACTCGGTGAGCACCGAGGGCACCGTGTTGACCAGCGTGACGTCGTCGTGGTGACCCACCTGGTCCGACACCAGCAGCAGGTTGTCGACCACCACCAGGGTGCCACCCACCAGCAGTGGCGGCCACAACTCGACCAGGCAGGCGTCAAACGACACGGCGGTGCTGAACAGCACCCGGGCGAACCGGTCGGCCTCGACCGTGGCCAGCAGCCCGGACAGGTAGGCGGTCACGTTGCGGTGGCAGGCCGCGACCCCCTTGGGCCGGCCGGTGGAACCGGAGGTGAACACCACGTGGCAGAGCCGGTCAGGATCCCAACCGTCCGGCAGGGGTGCCCCGTCGGCGGCGGCGATCCGCGCCCGGTCGGTGTCCAGCGGCACCACCGTGGCCGAGCCGGTGTCGGGCAATCGGTCCGACAGGTCCGAACGGGTCACCACCAGCCGGGCCCCCGCGTCAGCCAGAATCATCGCGATCCGGCCCGCCGGGTAGCCCAGGTCCAGCGGCACGTAGGCCCCGCCGGCCTTCAGTACCGCCAGCAGGGTGGTCACCAATTCGACGCCGCGGGGCAGGAACACCCCGACCAGCACGCCCGTCCGCACCCCGAGCGAGCGCAGGTGGTTGGCCAACCGGTTGGACCGCAGATCCAGCTCGCGATAGCTCACCGCCTCGGACGGGTCGACCACCGCGGTCGCCTCGGGCGTGCGAGCGGCCTGGGCGGCCACCTGGGCGTGCACCGGCGCGGCCGGATACCGGCGGTCGGGTCCGTGCCATCCCGACAGCACCTGGTCCCGCTCGGCCGCGGGGAGCAGCCCGACCTGCCACATCCGCCGGCCCTGGTCAGCCCGCACCGCGTCCAACGCGAGGACCATGTGGTCGGCCATCCGTTCGGCCCGCCACCGGTCGAACAGGTCCGTGGCGTACCTGACCCGCAGGTCCAGCCCGTCGACGCCACGCACCGCGGTCACGGCCAGATCGAGCCCCAGATCCAGCTCAGAGTTGAGCCCAGCGCCGAGCGTCGCATCACCGGACGGGGCGAACGGCTCCACCTCCAGCCCGGCCAGACGCACCGCGATCTGCTCACGCACCGCCAGTTCGACCTGGAACACCGGGTGCCGGCCGGCCCAGCCACTGGTGTCCGCCCGTTCGGCCAGCGCGGCGAACGGAACCGTGGCGTGCCGCGCCGCGGTGTCCAGCGCGGTCGCGGCGCGGGTGACCAGGCTGGCCAGGTCGGGGTCGCCGGAGGTGTCCAGGCGCAGCACGGCGGGTTCCTCGAACGGCCCCACCGAACCCGCCAGTTCCGCCACCGGCGACCCGAGGCGGACCCCCAGTGCGACGTCGCCCCCGCCGGTGTACCGGGCCAGCACCAGCGCGAGCGCCGCCACCAGTTCGGTGTCCAGCCGGGCCCGGGGCGGTGCCGACGGTCCGGCGACCCGACGCCGGACCAGTCCGGCGTGCCCCGACGGGGCGGTGGGGCGGGGGCGGTCGGTGGGCAGGTCCAGCGGCGCCAGCCCGGCCAGTTCCCGCTGCCAGCCGGCCAATTCCGACTGGACGGCCGGCCCGCTCAGCCAGGCCTGCTGCCAGCGCGCGTAGTCGGCGTACCGTACCGGCGGTTCGGGCAGATCCGGCGGCCGGCCGGCGACCGCCGCGGAGTACACCTCGGCCAGTTCGCGCAGCAGCACGGCCACCGACGGGCCGTCGCACACCAGCCGGTGGGTGTCGAGCACCAAGACGTGCTCGACACCGGACACCCGCAGCAGGCGCAGGCGCACGAACGGCCCGGACCTCCGATCGGGCCAGGTCGCCGGCTCGGCGGCCAGCGACACCGCCTCGGCCGCCGAAGCGACGTCGACCACGCGGAACTCCGGTTCGACCCGGCCGCCGCGACCCAGCACCAGCACGTCCTCACGCACCAGGAACGACGTCCCCAGCACCGGATGGCGGGCGTACACGGCGGCCAGCGCCGCCCGCAGCGCCAGTACGTCCAGCCGGCCAGTCAACCGCAGCACCACCGGGTCGTTGACGGTCGCGCGGCCCGAACACGCCTGGGCGAACCAGGCGTACCGCTGCGCCCCGACAGGCCGAACGTGGGGTACCAGGCTGTCCCTCACGTTCATCCGAACTCCCCCACCGGAACGTCCCGGGCTGCCGCCGGCCGCCGGTACTGCCATACCCCGGCCAGACCCCATTCCGAGATGGGTGGAGGTCCCACCGTGACACCCCACCTCCAGTGACCGCTCGCGATTCGGTACGCCCCGATCCAGGGCGGGATGACGCATCGAACAGCGGCGACCACTCGGTGACAGCAAGATCTTCCGGATGATACGTCCGGGTTTGAAAGTACGTGCGGCGTTCGCCTTATCTACCGAAGAAGGTACTGGTCCAGCCGTACATCAGGTGGACTGAGGGCGAATGACCCGCCAGGAGCCGTGTCCGCCCAGGCCAGCCACGCCAGGGCGCGATCCCACCCCCGGATCCGACCCGGCCGACCCGGCCGACCCGGTGGTCCCGACCGTGCACTTCGACCCCCCGGCCGACTCCTCTAAACTCCGCCCGTGGTCACACCCGACGGGCGCATCTGCGCATTCCCCGGATGCGGGCGACCGGTGGCCGACCGGGCCGGGGCGGTCGGCCAACTGCCGAAGTACTGCCCGGATCCAGACCACACCGCGGCCCGGGCCTGGCAGGAACGCCAGCGGGCCAAGCGGCGCGGAAACCAGACCGCGCCGGGCGAGGCCGGCGAGGACATCGACCAGCCAGTGACCTTCGCCGCCGCCCGCGCCGGAGCGCTCCGCCGGGACGTCACCGACCTCGGCGACCGGCTGATCGAACGGCTCACCGCACTGGTCGGCGACCTGCGCACCCTGTCCGATCCCAACGTCGCCGCCGCCGAGGTCAGCGCCCGCCTCGCCCACGCCGAACAACAGGTCAGCGCCGCAAAGGCCCGCGCCGCCGCCGCCGAGGCCGCCCGCAGCACCGCCCAGGCCGAACGCGACGAGGCGGTGACCGCCGCCGACGACACCGCGGCCGACGCCGAGAAGGCCAGGGCCGCCACCGCCGAGGCCACCGCGCACGCCGACGCCGCCGCCGCCCGCGCGACCACCGCCGAACAGCAACGCGACACCGCCACCGCCGAGGCGGCCCGCGGCCTGGTCGCGGCCGAACGCGCCGAGGCGGCCCGCGCCGATCTGGCCGAACAACTCACCCACGCCCGGGCGCAGCACGCCGCCGCGCAGCGCGCCACCGCCGAGGCCGGACAGGCCCGCGAGGCCGAACAGACCGCGCGGGTGCGGGCCGAACACGCCCGGCTCACCGCCGAGGCCGACGCGGCCGCCGCCCGGGCCACCGCCGCCGAACGCGACACCGCGCTGGCCGCGGCCACCGCCGAACTCGACCGGCTCCGCGACCGGGTCGAACGCCTCGCCGACCAGCTCACCCAGGCCCACACCCAGGCGGCCACCGCCGCCGCCGAACGCGACGCCGCCCGCGCGGCCATCGAGGAGTCCCGGCGGACCGCCGACCAGCGAGTCGCCGACCTGCGTGCCGGCTACGACGAACGCCTGGCCGAACTCCGCGCCACCTACGCTGCCAGCACCGCAGCCGGCACCGCCGCCGAATCCGCACCCGCACCCACCCCGGTACGGCAGTCACCCGAAGCGGTCCGGTAGCGTCCCGACGGCCAGTGCCGGGGAACCCTTCACAGCTCGCGGCTGGCCATGCCCGGTGCGGTCAGCCCACCGGTGCCGGGGAGACGTCGATGTGTCGCACCCGGCCGAACCGCGATCACGCCCCAGTTCAACGAACGGATCGTGGCGTTCATCAGACCCCGCATCCGGTTGGGTGCCACCGTCCGACGGTAGGCAAGTCCGACAGGACTACCCGCCCCCACCGCGCCAGCTTCCGGTAACGGGGAAACTCCCGCAACGCGGCGCCCGGCCCCTACCGGGGCCCGCCGGACCTGCCGGACGACGGCCGCCCGCTGGACACCGAACGCCTCACCCGCACAGCGTAGGCAGCCGATCCCGAACCCCCCTCGGGTAGCGTCGGCGTCCACGGCACGGCCGAACACCCACGGCCGGACACCGTGGCACCACCGAAGGGCGGCGATGGCAGGCGGACAGGACCTCACCCGGCGCGGCACCGACAGCGGGCCGGCCGAGCCCGGCAGCGCCGAGATCCTCGACGGCGAGATCGTCGTCGACACCGGCCAACCGGCCGCCCTGGTGGTCACCGCCAGGCGCGACCTAGCCGCACTGGCCAGCTCCGGACCCCGCACCCTGGCCGCCGGCGGCGCCCACCCGGCCACCCTGGCAGCGGTGCACGCCCGGTTGGCCGCGGCCGCGACCACGGTGGTCGAACTGGTCGCCGCCGGGCGGGCCCGCTCCACCCGGCGCGCCTACGGCCAGCGCTGGCGGCACTTCGCCGCCTGGTGCGCCGAATGCGGATTCGCCACCGGTGACCCACCGCGGATACCCATGCCGGTGGACCCGATGCTGGTCGCCCTCTACCTGGGCGATTTGGCCAACCGGCCGGCGGACACCGCACTGTCCACCCTGGAGGGTCGATTGACCGCGATCAACGCGGTCAGTGTCGCGGCCGGACACGCCCCACCCGGCCGCGACCCGCTGATCCAGCAGGCCATGGCCGGGCTACGCCGGTCACACCCGCGCCCACCGACCGGCCGCCCGCCACTGCGGCTGGACGACCTGCGCCGGGTCGTCGCCGCCGCGGCCGCCCAGCCCAACCGACTGGCCGCGACCAGGGACCGCGCGGTCATCCTG
>DASULA010000292.1:0-8028 GCA_036278435.1 Mycobacteriales bacterium
CCGCTCGCGGTGTTCCAGGTCGAGGATCTCGGCCCGGGACCAGTGGAAGTGGTAGGCGATGTAGGCGAGCTCTTCGTGTAGCCGGTCCGGCGGGTAGGTCACGATTCCCCCAGGCGGTCACCGGCCAGGTCAACGTCGAAGGCGGTGTTGCAGGACGGGCAGATCACGCCGGCCCGGGTGTGCCCCTCGCTGTTGATCCGGTGGTAGAAGTCCTGTAGGTAGGCGACGTCGGTGGCGTACATCTGCTCGACCAAGCCGGCGTGTACGTCGCCGAGAGTGCCGAGTTTCGTGATCACCTGGCTGAGCAGCACGACGCTGAGGTACGCGGGATTCTCCTTCACCCGCAGGTCGATCTGGGGCCGTAGTTCGTCGCGGGCGGTCGCCAACCGCATCCGACCGTGCCGGTGCACGGTGCCGTCCGGATCGAGGTACCCGCGCGGGAGTTCGAAGTCGAACTCCGTGCGCATACCGGCCGGCCCCGGCTCGGTCGCGTTCCGCTTGGCCGGGGGCGCGCCGGGTCCCCGTGGCTGGGCTGTGTCCACCAGATCGTCGAGCTCGTCGAGGGAGATGGTGCGGCGCCTCATTCGACCACAATCTCCTCGAACGTGATCGTCACCTGCTCGGTCGCCGCGGTGGACTCCCCGGCCTTCAGCGAGGGACCCTCCCACTTGCTCGCCCAGCCCTGCCTGAGTTGGATACGGCGGACCGTGTTGCCCTTGCTGTCCTTGATCTCGATGGTGAGGTTCTGCCGGGCCGTGTCAACCGCGCCCTTGTTCAGCGTCTCGTCGATCCACTTGGTGAACTCGCCGCTCTTGTCCAGCCCACGGGTGATCGTCACCTCGCCGCCCTTGCGCGCGCCGGGCTGCTTGCGGATCAGGATTTGGCCCTTGGAGGTGACCTGGACGGTCTCGATTACGTCCTCCTCCACCGTCAGCCCGCTGATCTCCTGGACGGACTCGACCTCGTACTTGCCCAACTGCACACCGAACTTATGGGTGGCCAGGGTGTCGCCCTCTGCCATGAGTCCAGGTCACCTCCTTCGACCGCGCACGCGCCGGACGGTTGGTTCATTCGCTGACAAGGCTGGTGCTGTCGGAGAACTGGGCCAGCCGGAAAATCACGAACTCGGCCGGCTTGACCGGTGCCACGCCGATCTCGCACACCACCTGGCCGAGATCGATCGATTCGGGCGGGTTGTTGTCCCGGTCGCACTTGACGTAGAACGCCTCCTCGGCGGTGAGGCCGAACAGGGCTCCCCGCCGCCACTCCTCGGTGAGGAACGCGGTGGCGTTACGCCGGATGCTCGACCACAGCCGGTCGTCGTTCGGCTCGAAGACGACCCACTGGGTGCCGAGCAGGACCGACTCCTCCAGGTAGTTGAACAGCCGCCGCACGTTCAGGTAGCGCCAGGCCGGATCCGAGGAGAGGGTGCGGGCACCCCAGATTCGGATGCCGCGTCCGGAAAACGCCCGCAGGCAGTTGACTCCGATCGGGTTGAGCAGGTCCTGTTCCCCCTTGCTCAGCGCGATCTGAAGGTCCACCGCGCCCCGGACCACCTCGTTGGCCGGCGCCTTGTGCACGCCGCGTTCGGCATCGCTGCGGGCCCACACCCCGGCGACGTGACCGCACGGCGGCACGGTGATGTTGCGGCCACGGCCCGGATCGAACACGGTGATCCACGGGTAGTACAACGTGGCGTACCGGGAGTCGTAGCCGGCCTCGTCGAGCCGCCAGGTGCGGATCCGCTGCGCGTTCAGCCCGGCCGGGGGGTCGAGCACGGCGACCCGGTCGCCCATCTGTTCGCAGTGTGAGATGACGGCGAGCTGGACCGTCTTGAAACCCTCGGCGTCGATGAGGCCGCGTTGGTGGGCGCTGGCCAGGTCGGGCACCGCCACCATGGTGATCTCGTCGATGGCTTCCAGACCGCCGAACCCGGTCCGCGCGGCAACGTCACCGACGTATTCCTGCGGGTCGACCCGGCTCGGCGCCGTCGGCGCCGGAGCGCTCTCCGACGCGACGGGGACCGCGACCGTCTGCCGGTCCGGGCGGGTCACCGGGCCACCCGGCTGTTCGCTGACCGCGATCAGCGTGGATCGCTCGCGGACCTGGGTGACCACGTAGTTCTTGAGGTTCTTACGGGTGGACACGTCGAAGGTTTCCGCGACCTTGCCACCCTGCCGGACGAGCAGCTTGAACCGGTCGTCCGGAGGGTTCTCCCCGTCCGCGTCGGCGACCTCCACCGAGATGTCGGCGCCCGCGGTCGGCAGCGCGGAGATCCGCAGTCCACCCAGGGCAACCGGTTTCGACGCGGCCGGCGTGGCCGGCGTGGCCGGTTCGGTGTCGGGTGCCGGTCCTCCCACCCGCACCACGTAGGCGGTGCCGCCACCGTTGGCGAAGTAGCCGTAGACGGCGTGTGCGAGGAAGTCACCCTCGGTGAACCCGCCGAAGATCTGTGCGTACTGGTTCCAGTTCGTCACCAGGGTGGGCCGGTGGAAGGGACCGCGCTCGGCGAATCCGACGAACGCGGCCACGGCGGTGCCGACCCCTTCGATCGGCCGGGCCCCCGACTGGACCTCCTCCACGTACACGCCGGGGGAGAGGTACGACGGCATATGCGCTCTCCTTCGAGTACCCGTTGGGTCACGACGAGCCTCGCCGGAGCCGGTGGCCGGTACCAGGGGCCGGCGTACCCCGGGCGGGGGCAACGCCGGTGCCTTCCGGGTACGCCGACCGCTGCCCGTGCGGCGCCTGGTCAGTCCGGAGGGCACCGGGCGGGCAGGACCGCTGCCCCGCCTGTGCCCTGGCGTTCCTCCTGCTCGGACCGTTGGTGCGGTAACCCTGGTGCGGGTGTCATAGGGAGAGTTCATGCGCGCGCATCGCCAGCCGGAGCGGACCGACCAGCTCAGCCGGGCCCGGCCCGGTGCCCACCGGGCCGAGGAGCCCCGCCGCGGGTTGCGTTCGGCCGGGCAGATCCTCGCCCCGCAACGAACGGTGGGAAACGCGGCGGTGACGTCGTCGCTCGACGACGGCTCGATCCAGCAGGTGCTGCGCACCGCCGGCCGCCCCCTGGACCCGCCCGTGCGTCAGGAGATGGAGGACCGCATGGGGGCGGACTTCTCCAATGTGCGCCTGCACACCGGGCCGGCCGCGCGGCGCTCGGCCGCCGGGGTCGGTGCCCGCGCGTACACGTCGGACAGTCATGTCGTGATCGGTGCGGCCGGCGCGGGCAGGCACACCCTCGCGCACGAACTCACTCACGTCAGCCAGCAGCGTTCCGGTCCGGTGCCTGGCACGGACACCGGCTCCGGGCTGCGGATCTCCGACCCCGCCGACCCCTACGAACGCGAAGCGGAAGCGAACGCCCGCCGGGTCAGGTCCGGATCCGAGCCCACCCGGCGAACCGAACGCCCCCCGGCCGACGAACCCAGTGCCAACACGGCCCTGGGGCACAGTGGTGTGCGTTCTGGAGCAGCTGCGCCGCGCCGTTCAGCGCGGTGACGTGTTCGCCTCTCCCTCGCACCGCTGGTCCGACCCGAGGGCCCGGCTCCTGGACCGGGCGGCGTGGGAGGCGGTGCGCGAGGACGTGCTGGCCGGGCGCAGCCCAAACACCTGGCGGAGCTGGTGCGGGCTCTGGACGCGGGTTGGAAGCAGATGGCTCCGTCGAGGAGTACCACGCTGTTTCGATGGAATCGGCTGTCCGACGGAAGGGATTCCCGTGCGTGCGTGCGACCAGAATGAGGAGGCGAGTCAGGCTTCTATCGCCAAATTCCTTGGTTGCACATCCACTGGCGTCTCGAAAGCAATCAAGAGATTCAACGAGAAGAAAGAAAAGAAGAAGGAAGAAAAGTAGGGAATGTTCCCCAAAGGGTGCCCCGCATTCCCGGCGTGTTTCCGACGCTTAGAAGTCGTAATGGAATAACCTATTTGTCTGCTGGTTGGATTGCGTAGTTCCATTCGCCGTGAAACTGGTGTCGGGGTGGGACGGAACGGGTCAGTTCGTCGGCGGACACCACGGGCCGAACTCGTTGTCGAGGAGAAGCCGGCCGATTTTGCGGTACTCCTGGGCGACCGCCGTGACCAGTTCGGTCATTCCGGCCGGCCGGCCCGACGCCGCTGCGAGGTAGGCGGTGGTCACCGCGCACGCCCGGATCGACCCGCCGGACAGTTCGAACCGCTCGGCGCAGAAGGCCAGATCCAGATCGTCGGCGCGGGGCAGCGCGGGGCCGAGACAACGGTCCCACAGCACCAGCCGCTGCGCGGTGTCGGGCATTGGGAAGTTGGCCACCACGTCCAGCCGGCGAGTGAAGGCACTGTCCAGGTTGGATCGCAGGTTCGTGGTCAACACGGCGATGCCGTCGAAGGACTCCATCCGCTGGAGCAGGAACGCCGACTCGACGTTGGCGTACCGGTCATGGGCGTTGGTGACCTGCGATCGCTTGCCGAACACCGCGTCGGCCTCGTCGAAGAGCAGGATCGCGTTCACCCCGGCCGCCTCGGCGAGGATGCGCTCCAGGTTCTTCTCGGTCTCCCCGACGTACTTGTCCACCACAGTGGACAGGTCGACCACGTACAGCTCCATGCCCAGCTCGGCGGCGACCACCTCGGCCGACATCGTCTTGCCGGTGCCGGACTCCCCGGCGAACAGGGCCACCACCCCGCGCCCCCGGCCACCACCGGGCCGCATCCGCCACCGGCCGAGTACCCGGTCACGGTGCTGTGCCCGCACCACCAGGTCGTCGAGGGAACGCCGGGTCTGGGCGGGCAGCACGAGATCGTCCCACCCGATCGTCGGGGAGATCCGCCGGGCAAGCCGTTCAAGCCCGGCGCCGTTCTGCGCCCGCGCACCCGCCCGCAGGTCCTCGGCCCGCACCGGCCGGCCGTCGAGCAGGGCCAGGCGCGCGGCCACCGACGCGGCCCTGCGCACCTCCTCGGGCCCGAGCCGGTAACCGTCGAGGGCGTCAGGCGGCACCTGGTCGGCCGGTCCGCCGCCCGCCTCGGCCAGGGCCCGGCGCCACCGCGCCGCCTGCCGGTCCGGGTCGGAGGGAGCCACCGGCGCCGACAGCGGCGGGTCGGCGGCCCAGCTCGGATCCCACCTGTCCACACCATAGGTCAGCAGCGGTACGCCCGCCGCCAGCGAGGTGAGCGCGCGCAGCAACCGGGCCCGTTCCGGGCGCCGCGGCTCGAAGGCCTCCAGCGGACCGAACACCACGCCGGCGTCACGCAGCCGGGCCTCCCGGACCAGTGCGGCCAGTGCGGTGCGTGGCTCGGCGTCGTCGGCCAGCGCCACCGGGTCGACCACCAGCGCGCCGTGGCCGGCGCCGGCCAGCGCCCACGGCGCCAACTCGCCGGCGTCACCGGCCCCCGTCTGGCACAGGTGCCAGGTCAGCACCCCGGCGCGAATCCCCGCCCCGATTCGCCCGACCAGGTCACAAGGCGTCTCCGTGGCACCGCCGGGGGCACCGGGCAGGCGGGCCAGACCGGCGAGTCGGGGATCGGGTTCGTCGTCGCCGAGCAGGTGCGCCAGGACCCGGTCGGGGACCCGCAGTCCCCGCGTCAGCGACGGTCGTTCCTCGTCCTCGACCTCGATCAGGCCGCCGGCGACCAGGGGCGCGGTCGCGGTCAACCGGAATCGTGCCGCCCCGGCCGCCGGCAGCCCGCACAGCTCCAACGCCAGCCCCACGGTGGGTCGACGGCGGGTCACGTCGTCGTTGAGGTAGCCGTAGAGCCGTTCGAACCGGGCGTCGACATCGGGAGCCAGCGCGATCACCAGGAACTCCACGTCCACACCGGACAGACCGAAGGTCGCGGCGAGCCGGCCCAGCCTCGACCCGGTCCGCACGGTCCCCGCCGCCGGCTCGTCGTCGGTGCGCACCGCATCCACACCGTCCGCCGCGCCGGTGTCCCAACCAGACGGTGGGCCATCCAGGATGCGGGCCACCGCCTCGTCGGTGATGTACAGCCCGCGGTAGGGGTCGTTCGGCGCCGGATCGGTGCTCTGCCGCAACACGACGGCGTCCCTGATCCGCCGCTCGACCAGGCCGAGCCTGCGCCACAGGTGGCGCAGGTCCGCGGCGTCGGGCGGGTGCCCGGGCGCGTGGGCGTTCCACCGAACCGCGGTCACGGCTTGTCACCGTTGCCTCGGCGCCGGGGCCTGGGCAGCGGGCGCGGCCGGGGCGCGGCGAACCCGTTGCCCCCGGCCCCGGCCGGGCCCGGGTAGCGGAGCCGGCGTTCGGGTTCGGCCGTGCCCGGTTGCCGCGTTCCGGCCCGCACGACCAGCCCCTCGGTGACCGGCCGGCCGGACGTGACACGTTCCCCGGCGAGCGGGGCGGTCACCTGCAGGTCGATCGCGGGTTTGAGTTCCCCGCCAAGCGCGGACCACACGTCGGTGGCCGCGCGCCCCTCCGACACCGGGCCGGCCGTCTCCAGGCCGACCGACAGGCCCAGTTCGGCCAGCGATCCGGTGAGCCAGTCCGGGGCGAACCTGTCGTTGCGTACCAGGCAGGCCAGCACCTGGGCCAGCAGCCGGTGCTCGTCGCTCGGGTGGTTCGTCCACGCGGTCACCAGGTAGGACAGCCGAAACCAACGCGGTGGGTCGCGCCAGGCGACCACCATCCCATCCTCGTCGTGTTCGGCCGCCGCACCGCTGCGCCGCCGGTCGAGAGCCTCCCGGATGTCGTAGAGGAACACGTTCACCGTCGGCGCGTTGCGGGCGGCCGTCCAGTCCCGGGTGGGTGCGTCGAAGGCGAGTTCACCGCCGCCGCCGGGAACGCCGTGCTCGGCGAGCAGCCGGCGGATCGCCTCGTCCACCTCGTGGATCACCGGCCGCTCCCCGCCGTCGTGGTCACCGCCGCCGGATCAGGTCGGGCGGGCCGACCGTGCCGGCGACGACCAGGAACGGTGTGGTCACCGGGCTGAAGCCGGCCCCGGTCGCGGTGATGGTTCGCGGGCCGGTCTGGTCCTTGGCCAGGATCAGCAGTTGGGCGGTGAACCGGCCGTCGCGGCCGGGCCGGGTCGGGGCCGCCGCGGCGGTGATACCCGGTGACCAGGTCAGCCGAACCGCGACGCCGGTGGGGAAGTCGACGCCCCGCACCAGGGTCACGAAACCCGGGTCACCGACCGCCGGCACCGCGACGATCCGGGGTTGTAGGACCCGCAGTTCGGCGGTGGCCACGTTGTCGGCGGGGTTGGTGTCCGAGCCGGTCGTCTCCAGCCTCCCCCGCACGTCCGCCCGCAGTGCCGCGGTCGGCGCGAGCACCACCCGAACCACCCGGGAACCGCCCGACGGCATGTCGGCCAGGGCGCATCCGGTGCGGGTGCACCCCGCCGGGATGGTGGCGACCGGCACCCCGGCCGGCAGTCCCAGATCCAGCCGCAGCCCGGTGGCGGTCGATCCGCCGCCGTTGCGGGCGGTGTAGGTCACCGTCACCCGGCCGCCGACGAACGCCGGTGCCGGGGCCACGGCCACGGCCAGCCCCGGTCCGGCCATCGGGGGAGGAGGAGGCGGCGCGGCGGGGCGCACCGCGACCAGGGTGTCCGCCACATTGTCGGCGGGGTGCTGGTCGAGCATGGTACCGGCCACCGACCAGCGCACCCGCTGAGTCCCCGGCGCCACCGCGACCAGGTCGGCGACGATCCGGACGACGGCACCGGGCTCCAGCAGGCCCAGGTCGCATCCCGGCCGGGCCGGGCCGCAGCGCCCGCGGTCCGGCCGCAGGCCGGCCACCCGCACTCCGGCCGGCACGGTCACCGACAGCGTCGTGTCCACCTCGGGAGCCGGTCCTCGGTTGGTGACGGTCACCGTCACCGGCACCCGGGCCCCGACCCCGGGGGCGAGCGCTGTGGGCGGGGCCGCCACGGACAGGTCCACCGTCTGCTGCCAGCTCGGTTCCTTCTGCCGGCCGGGCAGCCCCCAGTCGAGCGGGTCCAGCCGGCCGGTCGCCACGTCGACGATCGCCAGCCCCTCGGCGGCGGCCGGGTCGCCGGTGCGGCGGGTGGACAGCACGACGCGGGTTCCGTCCGGGGAGAAGG
>DASULA010000293.1:0-4039 GCA_036278435.1 Mycobacteriales bacterium
TGCGCGCGCGGCGCTTCCCGGTCCCCCGAACCGTCCACCCGGGGCGGTTCGGGGGGTCGGCCCGCCGGCGCGTTCGGTACTGAGCAGTTCCCGATGACCGCCCTGTGGAGGGTCCGGCGGCGCTATCGTGACCAGACGTGAAGCCTCTGCGGGTGGGGCACTCACGGGCACTACCCGACGCCGCGTCGTACCTGGCATGGGAGACCCGGCGGATTCCGGGCGCGCCAGCGATCGAGGCCGTGCCGGCGGCCCGCAGTGCCACCAACTCCGGCGTCCTGGCCGGGGTGTACGACATCGCACGGGTCTCGATGGGCATCCTCCCCCGCCTCCCTGACGACTACCAGATGCTGCCGGCCGGAGCCTCGGTCGGCCGCGGCTGCGGCCCGGTTCTGCTCACCGCGCGGCCGGCACCCGACCTGGACCGGCTGCGTGACTGCGCCATCGCCGGCGGCAGCGAGTTCCTGACCTCGTTCCTGCTGGTCGGCCTGTGGGCCCTGCCGTGGCGGCCCCGGCTGACCGCCCCGCTGCCGATCGAGGAGATCTTCGGCCGGGTGAGCACCGGCCGCGCCGCCGCCGGGGTCGTCCCGGCCGAGGGGCGCGCCCTGGCCGAGATGGCCGGGCTGCACGTCGCACTGGACCTCGGGCAGTGGTGGGAGGAGACCACCGGGCTGCCGGTCCCGCTGTGCGCCACGGTCGCCCGGACCAGCCTGGGCCCGGAGTTGCTCACCGTGGTCACCCACACCATCCAGGAGTCGGTCGAGTACGCCCTGCACCACCACGACGCCGTGTTCGACCACCTACACCGGACGGTGGACCTCGACGACGGGGTACTGGAGGCGCACTGGAAGCTCTTCCCGCTCGCGGCGCCGCCGATCCTGGACGACCAGGGTTTCCGGGCCGTGGAGGAGCTGATCGGCCAGGCCGCCCGGGCCGGCGTCTGCCCGGCCCTGCCCAAACCGCTGCGGTGACTCCCCCGCCGCCGTGCCGGGCTGGGAGTCCGCGCCGACGCGGCGGGCACGGTCATACGCACTCGCAGCCGGCGGTCGGGGTCGGCACCTCGCGCCGCAGCGCACCCGCGGCCAGCGCCACCCGCAGCGCCTCGGGAACCCGGCCGGTGGTGCTGCACACGGCCAGCCGCACCAGCTCCGGCGGCAGCAGCCGGACCAGTTCGGCGATCAGAGCCTGGTCGATCGGATCGGCGGACTCGGCGTGCTCGAAGGCCACCGTGCCGGCGCCGTTCCCGCCCCAGGCGAAGAGCAGCTCGGACAGGCCGTTGGCCAGCCGGAGCAGTTCGCCCCGGCTCATGTCGCGTTCCAGCATGCCGGGCACCGGGTCCTCGTCGGCCCGGGCGAACAGGTCCGGGGCCAGCACGTACACGGTCAGGTTGTTGCGGCGCACCCCGGCCGGGTCGTTCACCAGCATCCACGGCACAATCTGGCGTACCAGCGCGGCGCAGGCCGGCGCCCGACCGACGTGGTCACCCCGGGCCGGACGGCAGTCCAGTAGCAGCGCCCCCAGCCGACGCAACCGGTCCGCCCAGTCTTCGGCCGCGAGCGTCGACGCGGTTGACCGGGTCGGCGGTGCTGACTGTGCCGGCCCGGTGTTGGCGGGCGCGGCGGCCGGCACCACGGCCGCGGCACCACGCGGCCTGGCCCGGTCGAGCAGGGCCGTGCGGGTGCCCTGAACCGGCCCCACCAGCCAGACGTGACGCGATACCTCACCCACGTCCACCTCCGGTTACCGAGTGCGACATGTATCGGCTGGACGGGGAGCCTGGTGCACGGGCGGGTGCGATGACCATCCTCCGCCCTCAGGCTACGTCCCGCGCTCGACGACCGTCCACCGGCACCGGCCCGATCCGACCGCCCGGGTGGCACCGGCCACCGGCGACCGGCGAGGTCAGGGCCGGCGGGCACGGAAACGCACCCGTCGCGGCGTTGTCTCCACCGCCACGTCGGTGAACCCCACCGCGGACAGCCGGTCTGGCAGGGTCCGCGGATCCAGCACGGTCGCGGTGTCGGCGATGTGCAGGGCCCACCAACGCAGGTTCGGCCGGCTGTCGCAGCCGCAGAAGTACCCGCCCGGCTCCAACACCCGGTGGGTCTCGGTGAACAGCCTGTCCTGGGCGGCCGAGGACGGCACGTGGTGCAGCATCGTCATGGCGACCACGGCGCTGAACCGCCCGTCGGCGAACGGCAGGTCGGTGGCGTCGCCGCGCACCACCGTCACGTTCGTGTCGGCCAGCCGGGCGGCCAGGGCCGCCGCGTCCCGGCGGTCCACCTCCACCGCGCTGAGGTGCCCGGTCCGGTGCCGCAACTGGTTGGTGGTCAGCCCGGGCCCGGGGCCCAGTTCCAGCGCGTGCGGCCCGAGTTCGACCCCGTCGAGGACCCAGGGGACCAACTGGTGTCGGACCAGCGAATCCCACTCCGGTGAGCGACAGTACCGGCGGTGCAACAGGTTCACGGTGGCTCCAGCGTCAGATCCGGTGAGGTTTTCGCGAGAAAACCTCACGTGTAACCGGTTACTGGTGCAGGTTTTCGCGAGAAAACCTCAGGTGCGCGAGCGGGCGAACGGTACCGGTCACGGCCCTAGATCCCCAGGTAGGCCGAGCGGACCTGCTCGTTGGCCATCAGCGCGGTGGCCGGGCCGTGCAGGGTGATGGTGCCGGTCTCCATCACGTACCCCCGGTCGGCCACCTCCAGTGCCTTCTGCAGGTTCTGCTCCACCAGCAGGATGGTCAGGCCCTGACTGGACAGCCGGCGGATGATGTCGAACACCTGGGTCACGACGACCGGTGCCAGGCCGAGGCTGGGCTCGTCGAACATCAGCAGCCGCGGCCGGGTCATCAGCGCCCGGGCGATCGCCACCATCTGCTGCTCGCCGCCGGACATGCTTCCGGCGATCTGGCCAGTCCGCTCGGCCAGTCGCGGGAACAGGTCGAACACCCGGTCCAGCGACTCGCCGCGGTGCCTGCGGGCGGATTTGCTGTAGCAGCCCAGCTCCAGGTTCTCCAGCACGGTCAGCGACGGCCACAGGTCCCGGCCCTCGGGCACCAGGGCGATGCCCAACTCGGCCCGGGCGTGCGCCGGCAGGGCGACGATCGACGAGCCCTCGAACACGATGTCGCCGCGGCTGGCCCGGCGCAGCCCGGAGATCGCCCGCAGCGTGGTCGTCTTGCCGGCGCCGTTGGAACCGACCAGGGTGACCACCTCGCCGGCGGCGACGTGCAGCCCGATGCCGTACAGCGCCTGGGCGTCGCCGTAGAACACGTCGATGCCGCGGACCTCCAGCATGGCGCTCGGACCGGTCCCGGCCGTTGTTGGCGCCGGCCCGCCGTCCGGTGCCGGACCGGTCGCGACAGCCGGTGCCGACCTGCCCGCCGAAACCGCCGCCGGCACCGGAGTTTCCGCCGGTTCACCCGGCCCTGGGGTGTCCTCCCGACCGAGGTATGCCTCGATGACCTGCGGGTCGTTGGCCACGTCGGCCGGGCGGCCCTCGGCGATCAGCCGGCCGTGGTCGAGCACCATCACCCGATCGGACAGCCCCATCACCGCGTGCATCACGTGCTCGATCATGATGATCGACGTGCCGCGGTCCCGGATCTGGCGGATCAGCTCGACGAACCCCAGCGCCTCGACCGGGTTGAGTCCGGCCACCACCTCGTCCAGCAGCAGCACCCGCGGGCCGGTGGCCAGCGCCCTGGCCACCTCCAGCCGCTTGCGTCCGGTCAGGGTGAGCTGGCCGGGCAACTGGTCGGCCCGGTCGGCCAGCCCGATGAACTCCAGGATCTCCATGGCCCGGTCCCTCGGGCTGCCGTGCCGGCCGGGCGGGCGGCCGAAGTGGTTGCCGACCAGCACGTTGTCCAGCACCGACAGATTGGCGAACGGCCGCACGATCTGGTGGGTCCGGCAGATGCCTTGGTGCACCGACCGGTACCCGGCCCGGCCGCTGACCGGTTTGCCGTCTAGCAGGACCCGCCCACGGGTGGCCGGCACAGACCCGGCTGCCACCGAGAACAGCGTGGTCTTGCCCGCGCCGT
>DASULA010000294.1:0-20704 GCA_036278435.1 Mycobacteriales bacterium
GCTGGTGGCGTGGACGATCCAGGGCATCTCAACGTCATTCGTGGTCGTCTCGTACTTCACCGCGCGCCAGGAGCTGATCTCGGCCGAGGCGGTCGGGCGAGCGGCGTCGGTCACCCGGGCCGTCGCGTACACCGCCCTGCCGGTAGGGGCGCTGCTCGGCGGCTGGCTGCTCGAACGATCCTCCTCCGTCCGTACCGTCTTCGGCTTCGCCGCGGCGATCGAGACGGTGCTGCTTCTGGTCGGACTCGTGGTCGGCGGAGCGCCAGCACTCCGGCGCCGGCTGTCGGTCGCCACGGAGCAGAGCTAGCTCAGTCCGGTGCGGACCCATACGGACGCGTCGGGCTCGTGCACGCCGCTGTCGCCGTCCCAGTGGTCGCAAGCGGAGGTCAGCCGCGGCTGCCGCTGCCGGTGGCGAACTCGTGTTGCCGGACCCGGCCGCCGGCGTGCCGGTGCAGCGGCGGCGTGGGACCCCCCGCGCCCTCCCGCAGCCCGCGCAGGAACTCCGCGAACGCCTCGGTCGCAGTGCGGGTGGGCGACCATCCCAGTTCCTTGCGGGCCCGCGTGGTGTCCATCAGCGGCAGGTGCAGCAGCGCGTCGAACAGGTGCGGCGGGGCCGGGACCAGGCGCAGGTGCCAGGCGGCGGCCAGCGCCGAGCGGACCGGCCGCGAGGACATCTGGACGGCCCTGGCGTCGAGCAGTTCGGCCAGCTTCGGCGCGTCGATGACCGGTTCGGCGGCCACGTTGAACGCGCCGCGGACCTGCCGCACCACGGCCAGCCGGTAGGCGTCGGCGGCGTCGGCCGAGTGCAGCGCCTGGAAGCGCAGCCCGGGCAGGTCCGGGACCGCCGGCACCAGCCCGGACCGGACCAGCCGGCCGGGCAGCAGCGGGCCGGCGAACAGCCGGCGCTGCTGGGCGGCCGACTCGCGCCCGAAGATGAACCCGGGGCGCAGCCGCACCACCCTGCGGTCCGGGTGCCGCAGCTCGAAGGCGTCCACCAGCCGTTCCACGTAGGACTTCTCCCGGGTGTACCCGGCGGTCGGCCAGCCGTGGGTGGGCCAGGTCTCGTCCACCGCCCGATCCTTCGGGCCTGGCGAGTAGGCGCCGACCGACGACGCGTACACCAGGGCCGGAACCGTGGAACGGGCGACCGCGTCGAGAATCCGGCGGCTTCCCACCACGTTGGTGTTCCAGGTGGACAGCGGGTCGTGGCTGGGCTGGAACAACCACGCCAGGTGGACCACCGCGTCGGCTCCGGCCAGCAGCCGCACCAGGTGGTCGCCGCTGTCGTCACGGGCGATGTCCGCGGTGGCCCACTCGGTCTTCGGCGGCGCCCATTCCGGCTCGCGCCGGGCCACCCCCAGGATGCTGTCGACTTCCGGTGCGTCACCGAGTGCCCGCACCAGGCTGCTGCCGACGTTGCCGGTGGCCCCGATCACCACTACCCGCATACCCACCCGATGCCCCGGGTGTGGAACCGGAAACCTCCCGGCCGCCCGTTCCCGCGGCGCTGGGTTTCGCCCGGGGCAGCCGGGGTAGGCGGGTGCCGTGAAGGCTGTGGTGTGGCACGGGCGCAGGGACGTGCGGGTCGACCAGGTGGCCGATCCGACCATCCGGGAGCCGACCGACGCGCTGGTGCGGGTCACCACGACCGCCATCTGCGGTTCGGACCTGCACCTCTACGAGGTGCTCGCGCCGTTCCTCACCCCCGGGGACATCCTCGGCCACGAAACGATCGGGGTCGTCGAGGAGGTGGGACCCGAGGTCACCCAGATCGGCCCGGGTGACCGGGTCGTGGTCCCGTTCAACGTGGCGTGCGGCCACTGTTTCATGTGTGACCGCCAGCTCTACGCGCAGTGCGAGACCACGCAGGTGCGCCAGCAGGGCACCGGCGGGATGCTGTTCGGCTACACCCGGCTCTACGGCCGACTCCCCGGAGGCCAGGCCGAACTGCTGCGCGTCCCGCAGGCCCACTTCGGCCCGGTCCGGGTGCCCGACGGGCCGCCGGACGACAGGTTCGTCTACCTGTCCGACGTGCTGCCCACCGCATGGCAGGCAGTCGAGTACGCCGGGATCCCCGACGGTGGCAGCGTCACCGTGTTCGGGCTCGGGCCGATCGGCCAGATGTGCGCGCGGATCGCGCGGCACCACGGCTACCGGGTGATCGGCGTGGAACGGGTGCCAGAACGCCTCGGGATGGCCCGCCGGCACGGTGTCGAGGCCATCGACGCGGCCGGTGAGACCGACGTCCCCGACGTGGTGCGGTCGATGACCGACGGGCGGGGAACCGACTCGGTCATCGACGCGGTAGGCATGGAGGCGCACGGGGCGGCCGGCGCCGAACTCGCCCAGCGGGCAACCGGCCTGCTGCCCGGCGCGGTCGCCGCCTCGCTGATGCGCCGGGCCGGGGTGGACCGGCTCAGCGTGCTCAGGCAGTGCATCGACACCGTCCGCCGCGGCGGAACCGTGTCGATCTCCGGGGTGTACGGCGGGATGACCGATCCGCTGCCGATGTTCACCCTGTTCGACAAGGGAGTGCAGATCCGGATGGGGCAGGCCCACGTGCGCCGGTGGATCCCCGACCTGCTGCCGTTGGTGTCCGGTGAGGACGATCCGCTGGGCGTGGAGGACCTGGCCACCCACCGGTTGCCGCTGGACCAGGCTCCGCACGGTTACCAGATCTTCCAGAAGAAGCAGGACGGGGCCATCAAGGTCCTGCTCCGGCCGTGACCGTTGGGATGGGCGATGAATGATCGGGCGGGAGGGCAGGACGGTAGGCCCGGTCGGCCGCCGCGAGGCCCCACGGAGCTGGGACGGCGTTCCTGGTGGGGTGTGCTGAGGCGGACCGTGTCGGAGTTCCGGGCCGACAACCTCGGCGACTGGGCGGCGGCGCTCACCTACTACGGCATCCTGTCGATCTTCCCGGCGCTGCTGGCTCTGGTGTCGATCCTGGGCCTGTTCGGCGGTTCGGCCAGCCAACCGCTGATCGACAACCTGAACACCCTGGCACCCGGCCCGGCGCGGCAGGTCCTCAGCACCGCGCTGCGTGAGACCCAGCGCAACCAGGGCGGCGCGCTGGCCTCGCTGATCGGCGGTGTGGTGGTCGCGCTGTGGTCGGCGTCGGGTTACGTCGCGGCGTTCATGCGCGCGGCGAACATCGCCTACGACGTGGGTGAGTGGCGTCCGGCGTGGAAGACGGTGCCGCTGCGGCTGGCCGTCACCGCGGCCCTGGTGGTCCTGCTGGCGGTCAGTGCCGTGTTCGTGGTGTTCACCGGGAACCTGGCCAACAAGGCCGGTGACGTCCTGGGCGTCGGGCGGGCGGCCGTGCTGGCCTGGGACATCGCCAAGTGGCCGGTGCTGCTGCTCATCGTGATCGGCGTCTTCGCGCTGCTGTACTGGGCCGCGCCCAACGTGCGGCAGCCCGGATTCCGCTGGGTCACTCCCGGCAGCGCGCTCGCCGTGGTCGTGTGGATCGCCGCGTCGGCGCTGTTCGCCGTGTACATCGCCAACTTCGGCAGCTACAACAAGACCTACGGCAGCCTCGCCGCGGTGGTCATCTTCCTGGTGTGGCTGTGGCTCACCAACACCGCGATCCTGCTCGGCCTCCAGTTCAACGCCGAACTGCAACGCGGCCGCGCCATCCAAGCCGGCCACCCACCCGGTGCCGAACCCTACGTACAACCCCGAGACACCCGAAACCGCCCCGAGTAGCCCCCAAACCCCAGCACGCGACCGGCTCAACACTGTAGCAGCCGCACTGTAGGAAGTCATTTGTCTAGTGGCCGACGCGTTTGGGCGCGGTCTACATGCTAAGCAACTCCTCGTGCAACTCTAGTGCTGCATCTTGTAGGGATTCGACTATCGGCTCCAGCGCGACGCTCGCAGCTACCGGTGCCATGTTTCTGGCCACGATGCGGCGAACGTCCACATCGGGCGCCGTAGCCATGGCGACAATCGCGTCTATGGCTTTGTCCGCGGCGACAATGAAAGCCAGCGACTCTGCCGCCTTAATACCGACCCCGAGACGGCAGGCGTCGCAGGCTTCAGGTAGCGCAGACGAAACAACATCGAGTGTCACCCGGCCGGCGCTGTCCTTCAGCGCAGCCGTCGAACTCCTACGAGCGGCATCCACCGCAATATCACCGAGGAAAGCTGCCTTCATGCCGGCTTCTTGTTCAAGAGCAGAACGCTCCCACATATCGACAAGTGATATGAGTCGAGCAGCAGACGTGGCGGTCTGCATGTCCTTGATCGGTCGCTGTGAGCAAAAGACCTCGACCGCAACTTCGTGGTTTTCGAAACTGGATGGAATCCACCCGGGTAGCCAAGTGCGCACCAGCCAGTCCAGAATCCTGTATGCATAGGCATTGTCAAGCTCGGGGATGGCGGAAGGCCTCATCGCTCGAACCGGGCGGTCGAGCTTACGTCGCTTCTCCGTGGGAAGCACCACAGCCAAGCCTCGCCTGAACTCGTCAAGTACTCGTGAACCGGTTTCCGGAGGTGGCTCCGGCGCTGTAGCGGGAGATACGTCAGGTCCTGGCTTCTTTGCGCTCCTGCGGAACAGAGGCATTGTAGCGCACCCTCTCTCAACCCTGTTACTAAGGAGTTCATAACTTTTTGGATGGGGTCTACGTCTCCCTGTGGTGTTTGGGGGTGTTGACCGCAGCTCGCCCCCCGGATTCGCCGGCAGCGGTCAAATCATGCTGCGGAGGAGCAGGCTGTTGTGGTCTTCCGGTCCCCACTCCCACGCCCTTCCCCCGAGGTCCCACTTCTCTGCGATCGTCTTGCGGTATTCGATCACGACGCGGGGCAGGGCGCGGACACAGCTATTGAAGTACTGCGGCACGTTCAGGAGGTACCCGTACCCGATCGGATGAGTCTGCTGCATGAGCAGCGCCCATCCCACCCTGGCGTCGTGCAGGTAGACGGGATAGGCGGTGTTCCCTTGGTTGAAGTAGTTGGCGGCCTCAAGGGCTGTAACGCGATCTGGCTTGATGTCGTTGAGCACACCACTCGTGATCATGAGCTGATTTTCATTACCCTGGCCTGGCTCATGGTAGAATCAGACCAGCTCCGAGCATGACGGTGTGACTCATCCGGGGGTAGCCGTCGACGTGGGATCGGCGGCCTGGAATGTCGCGCAGATGTCGATGGCCAGTCTGCTCGCGCGCATGCCACCGCGACCCAGTCTGCTCGGGGAGAACAACTCGACCTCGCGGACATCGCCGCGGTCCCACACGTACATGTGCAGGGCGTAGACGTTTCCCCTGACAGCTCCGCTGAACCTGGGGATGAGTATCCCGACCGCGAAGTCGGGCTTGTCGTCGTTCAACATGGAGAACGGGGAGTCGTCAGTTGGCGTGAAGAATCCGCTCTGGTCATTGCCGGCCACCTTGGCGCCAAATCCGGCGATCATGGCGCCGGGTCTGCGCATTTGCGCGGACGTCTCCTGCTCGAAAAGCGCTGCGCACTCCCGCGTGCTGAGCGTGGTGCGGACCCGGACAGACTTCATTCGCGTCGTGCCTCCTACCTCTCTGGCGGCTTTGGCCGCACAACTGGTTCTGGGTCAAGTGCGGGCGGGTCACAGGATCCAGTGGCCCGGGCCGCGGTAGCGTTCGAACTGCCTCCGCACCGCCTCGGGACTTCTCGCCCTGGCTACCGTGCAGGCGGTCCGGTAACTCTCGACCAGGCCGGGCTCGGACCACGGCCGGTCCCGGCAGATCCCGGCGGCATCGGCCTCTGGGTCGCGGATGTTGTCGTCCCAGTGCCGGCATCGAGATTCGTCGTCCAGGCGCTGGCGGCACGGGTGGCCGGGTGTCGCGGTACTCCGGGAGAAGTACTGCACCGGGCTGCGTACCACGGCTGCGGTGAACGCCAGCGCCTGGGAGAACCCGGTGGCGTCGTCGCCGAAGTGGATCTCGGCCAGGTGGCTGGCGAGCAGGCCGATGACCAGGTGGCGCCGGCTCCACAGGCACGGGAGCACTGCGGCGGTCAGCGGCAGGTGGCTGGTCACAGTGGCCTTGTGGCTGAGGTGGTTCAGGACTTGCCGATAGGTATGCGGGGCCAGCCCGCCCGGGGCCGGCGCGGGCTCGGGCGGCACCTGTCTCATGGTGTGCACCGCCGCACACACCCGTTGCAACAGCAGCCACATGTCGTCCTGCTGGTCTGCCGGATGGCGGTCCAGCAGCCAGTGCACCAGGATGTCGTGGTCGGCGCTGTCGACTCCGCGGAACAGTTCGGCCACCAGCCAGGCCAACCGGTGTTCGAGGTCCACCGTTCCGTCCTCGACGGGGGAGTTCAACCGTTCGGTTCGCCGAGCCTCCAGTGCGATCTGCGGGTGCTTCGGTGGGCGCAGCCGAAGCCGGCGCACCCACGGAGTCAGCTCGGCGTAGATGGTGCGCACCGCGGCGGCGGACTCCGCCGAGCGGCCGGAGCCACCCTGTGCCGCCCCGTCCGTTGACACGGGCGCGTCCGCGGCCGCGCCGAGGTACCCGGCGATCCGCTCGAAGGCGTACACCGCGTCGGGCTCGCCCGAGTCGCGGGCTGCGCCGGCGCGCCAGGGTGGGCGCCGCATGGCCCGTTCCACCTGGGTCGTCACCTGCTTCAGGTGGTTCGCCACGGCGTCAACCGGATCGGCCACGGGGTCGGGCATGGCGTCGGGCTGGATGTGTTCGTCCAGGGCGGTGCGCAGGGCGGCGACCTGGAGCAGGAAGTCGGCGTTGCCGATCACGCCACCGACCAGCTGGTTCGCACCCGGCAGCGGCCGGCCGGCGTTGAGGTAGGTGTGCACGTGCTCGTCGGCGGCCGCCAGCACCGATCGCACCAGCCCGGCCGCATCCTCGGGGGACCTCCCGGCGAGCAGGACCGCGGTGATCACCGGGACGGCGAACAGGGTGTCGGCCTCTGGCTGCCCGGCGCGCAGTTCCCGGTCGACCCGGACGGTGGCGCCGAGGAGCGGCAGCAGGTCCTCGCGCCAGGATCGGGTCCGGGCCAGGGTTTCCGGTGGGATGTCCGGGTGGGCGCGGAACCGCTGGAACCGCCGGACCGCGTTGGTCACGTTCTGCTGAACACCCGCGTCGGTGCTGAGCATGGCTGCGGCCAGCAGCACCAGCTCGTCCTCCCGGACCGGATCGTTCCCGCGGGCCAGCCTGGTGATGACCGCCTGAGCTTTGGTCACGATGGCCTCGGCCACCTCGGTACGCGAGTACAACTTTTCGACCAGCTCGCCAAGGTCGTCTGGTTCGAGCGCGTCGAGCAGGTGCTCGACCGCCTCGGGCAGTTCTGGACGGTCGTCGGTCGGGTTGTGCGGCGGGGTGTGTGCGGCGGTGGGCACGACACCGCCCCGGCCGGGTTCGCTCCGCTCGTGTTCGCTACTCATGACCCGTCCGATGCCGTTGGTGCGGGCGGTTCGGTGGATGGCCGCCGTCTGACCAGGAACCGGAGACCGTCGCTCTGCCAGACCTCGACGCCGTCCAGTTCGGCGACCAGGTGATCCGGGACGTCCGGGTGGGGAGTGAACGGGTGCCACCAAGCCGTGCCCTCGTTCAGGCCGACCAGCAGGTCCCTGGAGGTCCGCCCGCCGGTGCGGCGGGCCCGCAGCACCAGCACCGGCTCGTTGTTCACAGCCCGCAGCTCCCAGGCCAGCGTGGGCTCGACCGCGACGGCCGCGGCGAGTTCACCGGGCAGTTCCCACTGGCCGGCCGCCGGCTCGGACTGGCCACCCTGGCCCTGGGTCGCGTCCCGAGTCGCGTCCCGGGCCCCGCCCCGGAACGCCGGCCGACCGGGTGGCGCCAGCAGGCCGGTCAACGCCGAGCGCACGTCGGAGGCACCCAGCCAGGTCCACAGCTCGTTGGCCCACCTGCCGGCGACGGCCCGGATGCCGGCCGGCGCGGTGTCGTCATCGGCGTCCGGGGACAGCACGCCGACCCGGTACGGCGCCCAGGACTCGGCCAACGCGCCGACCTCGGCCAGATCCAGCCGGGTCCACCGCACCCGGTCCGGCCCGGCCAGCACCTGTTGCACGGCCGCGGCCAGCCGGGTACCCAGCAGCTCACCCACGTCGGCGGGCAGCGCGCCCTCATACAGCCGTACCGCGATGGCAACCGGCGGGCCGTACGCCTGGTGCCGAGAGAAATCGACGGTCAGCCCGTCGCGGATTTTGTCCTGAACCGTCGCCTCGACGGTGAGCAGGCTTACCTGAACCTGCATGTACTGGGCCGGCAGGTACATCACCCTGGCCCGGCCGTCCCACCCGGTCGTGAGCACTGTGCCGACCACCTCCCGGGTGAGCGCGCGTCTGGTCCGTCACCCAAACCTGACGGACAGCCGGCCCTCAGCCCGTCCGGGCGGCCGCCTGGCAGGTGCGCAGCCGGCGTTCGATCTCGGTGATCTCGTCGGCGCGGGCATACCGCCCGCCGGTCTTGGCGATCCCGTCGGCGAACGCCTGGGCGATGGTCAGAAGCTGTTCACACTCGGCCAGGTCCTCGGCCACCGAATCGGTCGTGCCCAGCTCCACCGCGGTGAGCAGCGCCGGGGCGGCCAGCAGCACGAACCGGCAGGCGGCGTCGGTGGCCCGTTCCAGCTTCCGCACGGTCTCCGGATGGCGGCGGGCCCGGCCGATCCAGTCGCGACCGCGCTCGGCGTACCGACGCGCAGCGGTCAGGTCGCCGCGGGAGGTGGCGAAGCCGGCCAGCCGGGAGGTGGCCCGGGTGACGTTCTGGTAGCTGTTCAGCAGCGGGACGAAGTTGCCGGTCCGCCGGTGGAACGCCTCCCTGGCCGGGATCACCAACCGTTCGAACAGGTCGTATCCGCGCCGCACCTCCGCCTCGGTGCGTCCCCGACCGCACAGGAAGCTCGCGTAGTTCTGCAGGTGGAAGCCGACCAGATGGCGGACCACCTCGGACTTCTCCGGCAGCCGGTCGAGGTCGATCTCCATCAGGTCGAGGAAGGTCTGCCAGGAACGGCCCAGGTCCTCGGTGAACTCCCCGGCCGGCGGGAGCCCCGGTACCGGGCTGGCGGTGTGGCGGCGGAGCAGGATGGCCAGGTCGACGTTGGCCGAGCGGATGAGTTCGGCCGCGTCGCCCCGGTTGAGCACGCCCTGGCCGGCCAGCTCGACGCACCGGTCCACCTGGGCGGTCAGCCCGGCGACGACCGCGCCGAGTTCGTCGTCGTTCGCCTCGTCCTGGCGCAACGCCTCCAGCCGCACGGTGGCGATCCGGCACAGCGTGACCGCCCGGACCGGATCGTTGACCGGCAGGCAGGCCCGGGCCAGCAGCGCGAGCCGGTCCAGCGTGCCGTGAATGGCGCCGAGCAGGTCAGGATCGGGATCCCCCTGGTTGAACGCCAGCCAGGTCATGGTGCCCAGCGCGATGATGATGGCCCGCCGGGTCAGGACGTCCAGCTCGGCGACCTCGGCCGGATCGGGAACATGCGGCAGGATCGCGGTGGCCGGGCCGTGTGACCGGTGCGGCCGGTCTGACTCTCCGCCGGCATGGTCCGGCCCGCCGTCCCAGCCGTGGCCAGCCCATGCCGGGCGCGCGGCGGCAACGTCCGGCCCGACATCGGTCCCGATGCGGACGTCGATGCCGGCATTGATGTCGGCGTCGATGTCGGTCAGGTAGTTGTGCAGGGTCAGGTCGTACGGGGTGAACGCCTCGACGACCAGGGTTCCCGGCTCCCGCTCGGTCAGCCACAGGTAGCCGTCGCCCTCGGGCGTGCCCAACGCCAGCAGCCGCTCCACCCACCGCCCAGCCAGGGCGCCGGTCAGCCGGGCCCGCCGCACGTCGGTCGGGTCGGTGCGGCGCGGTCCGGTTCGCGGCAGCCGTACCTGCGCGAGGGTCGAGTCGATGACGTGGAAATCGGTCGGGCTGACCGCCGAGCCGGGAATCCAGGCGTCGGTCTCGGCTTCGCTGAGTTCGGACCGCGCCAGCGGCCACCGTTCGGACGCCGGCAGCCGCCAGCGCAGCAGTGCGGCGCGCTGGATGGCCCGGGCCTGCAACGCGGCGGCGAACAGCGCGGGCTGCGACCGGAACGCCTCCAGCACCAGCGCGGCCCAGCCGGCGACCACCAGCCGCACCGGCACGGTCGGCGGCTGCACGTCGGCCAGGAAGGCCAGCGCGTCGACGATCGCCCTGGTCACCGGTTCGAGCAGCGTGTTCGCGGCGGTGAGGATCACCGCCGCCTTGGTGTCCGGGCCGAACCGGTTCAACGTGGCGTTGGCGATCTCCCCGCGCAGCGGCTCCGGCTTGGCCGCGCCGGGGCGCCGGTGGGTGACCACCGCCCGGTCGACCACGCGCCAACCCCCCGGCGGTACCTGTCCGCCCCACCGGGCCGCCTCGGCCCGGGTCGGTCCGGGAGCACCCCGGGCGATCTCCGACAGGGTCAGTTTCGAGTAGTCGCACACCCAGGTCAGGCCGTACGGCGAGCTGGCCGGGCAGATTCCGAACAGCGGTGCGACCTTGCCCGCGAGCCGGGCCGGCACGATCTCCACCCGGGCCCGGGGTGTCTCGGGCACGGCGGCCGGTAGCAGTGTCATCTCGCTACCCCCTGTTCGCTCGTACCGGCTCGCTCGTGCCGGCCCGACGTCGGCGCCGGCGAGCGTGGGCCATGACGGTGCAGAACGTAACACCCTGTTGGAGCACTATCCTTAGCCTGATAGGGCATTTTCAGTATAAGCATTGCTTGCACTGTGAAGCCATGCAACGCTTCCCGTGTGACTACCACGGGGAACACGGCGGACCGCCGGTCGGTGAACACGCAGCTACTGGGTGGGCGGCATCTGGACGGGGACGTTCGGACCGCCTCGGTGCAGGCCGCGGTGTGGGAGATCCAGGACCTGCGCCAGGCGACGCACCGGGCCCGGTGGGGCACGGTCAGGTGCGACACCGTGCTGGTGGTCGCCGGACGCACCGTCCTGCCCCGAACTCGCGGGCCCGAGCGTGAGCCGCGTGGGCAGCGTGGGCAGCGTGGGCAGCGCCGGCCGGGCGGTGACGAACTCCGGCTCACCGGCCAGTGCCCCTGCCGTGACCTGGTCGCCGACACCCTGCTGCTCATGCACCAGTACCTGACCGGCTGCGGCCAGACACTCCACGATCCGCCCGCGGCGGTCCGCATTCACATCCGGCGCAGGAAACACGATCTCATCCGGGAACGCAGGCACACGCTGGGAGCGCAGGTCCGCACCGACCGGGTGCACAGCAGCGCCCGGGCCCGCGGACTGGCCACCGACGAGCAACGGAACCTGCTGCGGGACGTTGTCGACGAGGCCGGCCTGGCCGCCCCGCTGGAGTCCCAGGAACAGCTTGAGTGCCGGCTGGCGTCGTTACGGGCCGGCCGATCCGGATCCGCTGATCCGGTCCGGCCCGGGGCGGCGCCGGCCGGTTCCCCCCGTGCCTCCGACGCCCTGATCGACGCGGTGCGCCGGGACTTCGCCGCGGTGGCCGCCCACTGCTCGACCGGCCCGCGGGTGAACGTCGGAACCGGACCGCATCCGGAGTACGTCACCTGGTGGGAGGCCTACGTCGAGCGCCCACTCGGCCGGCGCGGGCGGCTGTCGGACATCCCGGTCGGCACCGCGCCCTGGCAGGACCCGGTCGAGGGCCGGCCGGCGATCGACGTGGCCTGCCCCTGGAGCGACGGCGCGTTCGCGCTGGTGCTGGACGGGATGGTCCCCGACCAGGCCGACACCAACGCCGTTGTCCGGGACCGGGACGTGCTCGCCCTGGTGCGCCGGGCCGTCTCCGACGACCCGCGGGCCAGGCCCGAACACCTGCTGAACGCGGTGGTGAACCGTCTGCTGGCCGGCGGCCTGGTCCCGGCGGGGACCGCCGAGGCGCTTCGGACCGACCCCGCCCGCCGGATCGAAGCCGTCGATGCCCTGGACGCGGTCAGGCACGACATCGGCGGTGCCGTTCGGACCCACGACGTGGCGGGTCCAAAGCGGCCCGGCGGCACCGGTGTCGCCACGCGATGAGCGGGTTCGCCTCTTCCACCATCCGGGGGACGCCGTGCGCCGGTTGACCGGCCACGGCGGCGGGATGCCCGCCCGGCCGTTGAGCCGGGCGGGCATCCCCAGGTGGTCAGCCGCCGTTATTGTCGTCGCCGCCCAGCGGGCTGGCGCCGTGCCAGCGGGCGGCGGCGACGGCCGCGCCGCTGTCGTCGTCGCCCTGCGGCGAGGCCGAGCAGCCGGAGTGGACACGGACACCGACATCCACGGACTGCCGGGTCACCGCGGCGGCCAGGAACACCGCCAGGATAACGACGCACAGGACGAGGGCGCGGTACATGGTGCGGTGCATGGGTTTTCCCCTTCCAACCGGGATTCGCAGCGCCCCACCGCCGACGGCGGCGGACGACTGGAAGCCCGGTGTCGGCGCGGGCCGCACCGATGTCCGCGAACCGGCGACAAACTCCCCGGCGGTAGCGGACCGGTCGGTCCGGGCCGGCGCAGGACCGGACCTGAGACGGGGTGCCGATGACGTCCCCGGATGACCGCGCCCGGCGGGACGCCGAGCTGGCCCGAGCACACCTGGAGCGGTTCGAACGGGACGGTGACGCCGACGGCCCGGCCGAGGCGGTCAGGTTGCTCGACGCCGCGTTGGCCGCCGGGCCGGATGCCGACGAGGCCACCGAGTGGCGGTTCCTGCTTGGGTTGGCCCTCGGGTACCGCGCCGCGGTGACCGGCCAGGAGCGGGACTGGACCAGGGCGATCGAGCAGACCAGCGCCGTACTCGACCAGGTGTGGCCCGATCCGTCCGCGGTGGCCGAGGTCGGCGAGGTGCTCGGCGAACTCCACCTGCGCCGCCACCTCGCCCTGGTCGACGCCGACGCCGCGACCGCCGCCACGGCCGAGGAGTTCCTGCGCGACATCACGGCCCTGTGCTCCCGGCTGGCAGATTCGCCGGTGCTGGGCTTCCTGTCCATGTTGCGCGGTGTCGCGCTGCTCCACCGGCACGCCGCCGACGGCGACGAGGCCGACCTCACCGAGGGCACGCGGGTTCTGGAGGAGGTGCTGCCCGACCTGCCGCCGGAGTGGCCCTACCTCGCCGGGGCCTGGCGTGACCTGATCGACGCCTACCTGGCCACCTGGGGCCGGTCGGAGGAGGCGACCTGGTTGGACCGCGCGGTGACCGCGGCCGGCCGGGCGGTGGCCGCGGTCGCCGACGACGAGGAGGCGCGGGCGGAGTTGCTCCGCCTGGAGGGCGAGTGCTTGGAGATCCGGTGGTACCAGGCCGACGACCCGGCCGACCGGGACCGCGCCATCGACCGGCTGCGCCGGGTCTCAGCCGAGGTACTGGCCGGTGGTGGACAACTGGAGGACGCGGCGCGCTACGACGTGCTGCTGAGCTGCGGAACCCTGCTCGCGATGCGCGGCGACGCCGATGGGTCCGGGTCCGACCTGGCCGAGTCGATCCGGCTGCTGGCCGCCGCGGCCGAGCGGATACCGGACGGGCAGCCGGACCGGTGGATCTGCCACTGGGCGCTGGCCACCGCCCGGATGCGGCACGGCCAGTTGACCGGCAGCGTGGAAAGCCGGGAGGTGGCGCGCGGGTTCGCCGCCGCGCTGGCCGCCGGCATTCCCGCTGTCGACGACGAGTCCGACGCCCACGTCAACCGGATCAACGCCGCGCACCAGTGGCTGTCCAACGCCGACGGCGACCCGAGCGCGGTGGCCGAACTGCGGGCCGCGGTCACCCAGGCCGACGCGGCCGTCGACCGGATCCGGGCGGCCGACCCCGCCGCCGGGGCACTCCTTGCCGGGATGGCGGCGATCGCCTGGGCCGTGGTCACCGGGCACGACCTGGGGTACCTGGACCAAGGACGGCTCGGCCACCTGCTCACGGTCGCCGGCCAGTGGCCGGACGCCCCGCCCGGATGGGACGGCGTACTCGCCGTGGGGGAGGGCAATGCCGCCCTGCTGGCCGAGACGCTCGGCGGTCGGAAACCAGACACCGGCGATGCGGTGGGCCGGTTCGCCGACGCGGTGGGAGCACCGGGCCTGGACGAGGGGCTCCGCCGGGACCTGCTGGAGGCGCTCGCGCTCGCCGCGTCCTTCGTCGGAACCCGCACCGGTGACCGTGGACTGGCCGAATCGGCCCTGAAGATCATCGGCCGGGCGGGAGGCCAGTCCGGCGGCCACATCCCGTCCGCGCGGGGGATCCTCCGGCTGGTGACCGAGTTGGGGCTGCGGTGGCAGGCCCAGGACATCGACGGGCTCGCCGCCGAGGTAGACCGGGCCGCCGAACTGCTGCCGCAACTGGCACCCGGCCCGCATCGCGACGCCCTCGGCGCGATGCTGAACATGTTCCGGTACGCCCGCGGTGGTGGCGCCGTTTTCCCGGTCGGTGGCGCGCCCGACAGCGCCGGCCCGGTCGCGCCGGACGGAAGCCTCGGCGGGCTCTACCACACCCTGGGCGGGATCGCCGGTGCGGCCGGGCAGATGGCCGCGGCGGCCACCACGGGCGACACGCCGGCAGTGCGCGAACGGTTGAACCAGGTGGAGGACATGGCCTCCCGGTTAAACCGAGACAGTTCGCTGTGGGAGTTCGCCACCGGAGCCCTCGCCGCCGGCTGGCTGTATCTGGCGCGGCAGTACCCGGCCGACCGGCAGGCGGCGTCAGCGGCGGCCCGGTGGCACGAGGAGGCTGTCCGGGCGCTGGGCGGCCCGCACAATCCGATGTGGGCCATCTTGATGCTAAGCGCAGGGGAGGCGGCCCGGCTGATCGGTGACCTGGCCGGCGGCCGGGACCGGGGCCGGTCGGCGTTGCGCGGCCACGCCTGGCAGGTGCTGTTGCAGGCCGGCACCGAACGCGCCGTGGACGCGGCCCGCCGGGCCGCCGCCGACGCCCTCACCGTGGCCGGTTGGTGCGCCGCCGACGGCGCGCACGACGACCTGGTCCGCGCGCTGGACGCCGGTCGCGGCCTGGTCCTGCACGCTGCGACATCCGCCCGCGGCATCGCCGCGGACCTGCGGGCGCTCGGCCACGGCGCGCTGGCCGCCGAATGGGAACGTCACGCCCAGACCGCGACCATCTCGCTGCCCGACACGCTGCCCGGTCTGCCCGGTCTGGACGGCGTGGCGCTGCCCAGCGACCTGCGGCCACGGGTACTGCGGGCGCTGACCGAGGGCGGGGCGGGCCGGCTGCTGGACCCACCCGACCCGGGCGAGATCCGGGGTGCCCTGGCCGGCTGCTCCGCCGACGCCCTGGTCTACCTGGTGCCGGAGGGGGACCGGCGCTCCGGAATGGCGGTAATGGTTCCGGCCGACGGCGAGGTGAAGGTCCTCCCGCTGCCCGGCCTGTCGGTCGGCCCCGGCTCTCAGGTGGCCCGCTACGCCGAGGCGTACGAGCGGTACCGCACCGCGCCGGAGGAGTTGCGCTCGGCACCGCTGCGGCAGTGGCGGCTGGCACTGGGCGACCTCAGCCGCTGGGCTTGGCAGGTCGCCGGGGAGGGCCTGCTGTCCTGGGCGGCCGGCCGGTGGCCGGGCCGCCCACCGCGACTGGTGCTGGTTCCGATGGGCCCGCTGGCGCTGGTGCCCTGGCACGCGGCCAGCCGCTGGACCGGCGGTACCCGGCGCTACCTGGCCCAGGACGCGGTCGTGTCGACCGCGGCGTCGGCCCGCCTGCTGGGTGAGGTGGTGGCCCGGCCGGCCCTCGGACCGGGCCCGGCGCTCATCGTGGGCAACCCCACCGGGGACCTGCCGTCGGCCGGGGACGAGGCGTGCGCCATCCACGAGGTGTTCTACCGGGGCGGCAACTACTACGGCATCAGGCGCGACCCGGATCGGAGCCTGTGGTCGGTCTCTGCCGACGGCGCCGGCACGCCGGAGAAGGTGTTGGGATGGCTCACCGGGTCGAAGACACCACGCTCGATGCTGCACCTGGCCTGCCACTGCGTGGCCGAGCCGTCCCGGCCCGCCAAGTCGAGGTTCATGCTGGCCCGGGACCGCACCCGGGTCAGGGCGGGGACCGCCGACGACCTCGCCGCCGGTGTCCTGCCCGTGTTGAGCCTGCTCGACCGCGCACCCACCACCCGGATGCTCCTCGACCGGGTGTTCCTGGCGGCGTGCAGCACCCACGTGTCCGGGGCCGACTACGACGAGGCGTTCAGCCCCGCCAGCGTCTTCCTCGCCGCCGGCGCCCGGACCGTCTTCGGTTCGCTGTGGGCGGTCCCGGACGACGGCACGTCGCTGCTGATGTTCATGACGCACCACTTCCTGAACACCTCGGACTGCCGGCCCGCCGAGGCCCTGCACCTGGCCCAGCGCTGGATGCTCGACCCCGACCGGGAACCGCCGCGGGCCATGCCGTCCCGCCTGGTCGAGACCCTGCGGTCGACCGACGCCGCCGACCCGGTGTCCTGGGCGGGGTTCGTCCACCTCGGGGCGTGACGACCGTGGTCCGTCAGTGGCAGGTGAAGACCCATAGCCAGTCGGCACACCAGGATGGGGGCGGCGGCGTGTCGGTGACCGGGCCGTGAGTTCGGCGAGCAGGTACGGATACTCCTACGTGGACCGAGAGGCGGCGCGGCGGCGCGAGCTGCGGGCCGAGGTGGCCGTGTCGCGAGAACGGCTCCGGTTCCTGCGTGACCAGGTGGCCGCCGCGACCGGCGCCCGCCGCCGGGGCCGGCGGTCGCTCCGCGACGCTGGCACGCCGGCCGGTGCGACGTCGGGGGAGCTGGCCGCGATGGCGGCGGATCTGGCCGGGCAGGTGAATGCGGCTCGACGCGAGCTCGACGAGCACGTCGGCCGGCGCTGGGCCGGCGTGCTGGCGCCCTCGGCCGGCGCGCCCGCGGCGGCTGTTGATCGGGATCGGCGGTTCTGCAGTCCCGCGCGTACCGCCGACACCGGCCAAGCCAGTCAGGCCGGTCAGGCCGGCCACACCGGGCAGGCCGAGCGGGACCGGGCGCGGGCCGACGCGGTGGCCACGGCCGAGTCGCTGCTGCGCACCGACGGGAACCGCTGCGACGCGGGCGACCTGGACGCGCTTGACGCCCTGCTGGCCAGGCTGCGCGCCGAGCAGACCGTGCCGGCGGCGCGGGCCAGGCTGTTCGAGATCCGGTCGTCGGTCGCCGAGTCCATCCAACGGCGGCGCACCACCGAGCGGGTCGAACTGGCCCGCGGCCGGCTGGTGTCGCTGGCCGGCGAGGCGCTGCCCGAGGATCGCGCCGCGCTGCGCTCCGCGCTGGCCGACGCCACCGATCCCGAGTCGATGGCCGCCACGGTCGCCGCGGCGGTGGCCCGCGCGGACCGGGACCGGGCCCGGGTCGCGGTGGCCGAGGCCACGGCCGCCGCCCTGACCGAACTCGGCTGCCAGGTCGGCCCGGACTTCGCCACCCTGCTGGCCGGTGGAGATGCCGGCGTGGTGGCGTTCGGCGGCCCGGACCAGGCCGGTTACGGCCTGGTCATGCGGCTGCGCGGCGGCCAGCCGGACCAGTCCATCCAGGACGGTCTGGCGATGGCCGTGGTGCGCCGCTCCGACCGGCCCGAGGACTCGGCTCACGACCTGGCGGTGCAGCAGCAGTTCTGCGACACACTGTCCGCGGTCGTCGGGGCGATCCAGGAGCGTGGCATCGCGCTGAACGAGGAGGCGCGAATCGAACCGGGAGTGCGACCGCCGGCCACCGTCGGACCCGACAACTGGCCGGGCCGGTCCGCCGGGCACGCCGGTCAGCGGGACCGAGCGGCCAGCACGCAGGCCCGCCGGTCGCGGGCCACGGCCAGGGAGTGGCAGCGTGAGCGCTGAGTTGCCCGCCTGGGTCCGCGAGCTGGACATGGCGCTGCCGGTCCACCCGCAGGTCCTGCTGGTCGGCAACGTCCGCGACGAGTACCTGCTGCCCGGCCCGGACGGTTCCGGGGTGCCCGCCCCGTATGACCTGACCGGCGTGATCGAACGGGTCTGCCGCGAGCGGGGCTATGCCGCGCTGGGCGTCCACGACCTGGTCGGCGAGCGGATGATCGTGTGGCTGCTGGGCGACGAACCGGTCGAGCTGCCTCCGGAGTTGGTGGAGCTGGCGGCGGAGTCCCACCCCGACGGAGCCGAGGCCGACCCGCAGGCCGCGGCCACCCGGATGCGTCGGGCACTGGTCGCCGCCGTCGGCCACCGCGGCCCGCCGATCGGGATGGTGTTCCCGTACACCGCGCGGCTCGGCTCGCAACACGAGGAACTGGCCGGGGAGAACAGGACGCTGTTCGCCGCGGCCGAGGTGCTCGGGCACCGGGCCCACCCCACGCCCGGACCCCACCCGGTCACCCCGTACAACACGGTGTTCTGGGTCGCCGAGCGGCCCGCCGAGCTGACCGGCGACTTCGCCGCCGGCAGCCATGCGGTACGCACGATCACGGTGTCGGCCGCGCCGTTCGAGCAGCGGCAGGCCGCCGCCCGGCACGCGGTGCGCGCGCTGCTGCCCGCCGACCCCGACCCCGCTCCCGATTCGGCCGGCAGCACCGGACGGAACACTTCGGATGCCGTGCTGGCCACCGCCACCCACGGCATGCGCAACGTCGAGGTGCGCTCGATCGTACGGCTGGCCCGGGACCGGAACCTGCCACCGGCCCGGCTGGAGGACGCCGCCCGGCTGTACCGCACCGGCGTGATGGACAACCCCTGGGCCACCGACGCGCTGCGGGAGAAGATCCAGCACGGCGAGGAGTACCTGAACTCCCGGGTACTCGGCCAGCCCGACGCGGTGCGCAAGACCATCGGCATCTTCCGCCGGTCAGCCACCGGCATGACCGGGGCGCACGCGTCGAGTTCACCGAACCGGCCGCGCGGCGTGCTGTTCCTGCTCGGACCCACCGGGGTGGGCAAGACCGAACTGGCCAAGGCCATCGCCACGATGATCTTCGGCGAGCAGGCGGAGCCGATCCGGTTCGACATGAGCGAGTTCGCCGAGAAGCACGCAGTGGAGCGGCTGATCGGCGCGCCGCCCGGCTACGTCGGGCACGCCTCCGGCGGCGAGCTGACCCAGGCGGTGCGGGCCAACCCGATGAGCGTGCTGCTCTTCGACGAGATCGATAAGGCCGACTCGCGGCTGTTCGACCTGTTCCTCCAGATCCTGGAGGACGGCCGGCTCACCGACGGCCGGGGTGTGACCGCGTACTTCACCGAATGCGTGCTGGTCTTCACCTCCAACCTGGGGATGGTGGAGAAGATCGGGCAGGGCGAGGCGAGCGTCATGCGGACCCGGTTCACCTACCGGGACGAGCCGGCGCAGGTCCGCGCTGAGCTGGAACGCGCCTACGAGCGCTTCTTCGACGTGGGCATCGGACGGCCGGAGATCCGCAACCGGCTGGCCAACAGCCTGGTCGCGATGGACTTCATCCAACCCGAGACCGTGCCGGCGATCCTGACCAAGCTGGTCGGCAACGTGGCCGGCCGGGTCGCCGAGGTGCACCGGGCCAGGCTGGAACTCGACGACGCGGCGATGGACGCCCTGTGCAAGGCCGGGGTGGACAACCTCGACCACGGCGGGCGCGGAGTCGGCAACGCGGTGGACGCCGCGCTGGTGGACCCGCTGGCCGCCGAACTGTTCAAGTGCCCGGCCACCCCGGGCGAGACCATCACCGTGACCGGGCTGACCCGGACCGGTACCGGCTGGGAGCTGGGGGTGCGGCGATGCCGCGGGTGAGCCGACTGCACTACCCGGTCACCGCCCTGGGCCCGGGCCGACGGCTGGGCGTCTGGGTGCAGGGCTGTGCGCTGGCCTGCCCCGGATGCCTGTCCCGCGACACCTGGGACCCCGCCGCCGGCCGGACGGTGCCGGTCGCCGAGCTGCTTCAGGCGTGGCGGGCGGCCGTGGCCGACGGCGCGGACGGGCTCACCGTCAGCGGCGGCGAACCGCTGGACCAGGCCGAGGAGGTGGCCGAGCTGCTGGCCGGCGCCCGCGCGGTCCGCGCCCCCGCAGACCGTGACACCGGCCGCGAGATCGACATCCTGCTCTACACCGGCTACGAACTGTCCGAACTGGACGACGCACGGTCGCGGGTGGTCGACCTGGCCGACGCCGTGATCACCGGACGCTACGTCGCCGGCCAGCCGACCGGGCTGATCTGGCGCGGCTCGGCCAACCAGCGACTGCTGCCGCGGACCCCGCTCGGGGCGGCCCGCTACGGCCGGTACCTGGACCACGTGCCGGACCGGACGCCCATGCAGGTCAGCGTGGACGCGCACAACATCTGGTTCGTCGGCGTTCCCCGCCGCGGGGACATGCCCCGGCTGGAACGGGCCCTGGCCCGCCGCGGTGTGCACCCAGGGAAGCCGTCATGGCGGCCGTGACCTACCGCTGCCCGGTGGACCCAGACACCTGTCAGACGAGTGCCGGGCCCGGGTTCTGCCCGACCCACCACCAGCCGATGGAACGGATTCGGCCCCGGTTTCCCCAGCCCGCCGAACCACCGGCCGAGCCGGCGAGCCCCCGGCCGGAGGCGTCCCCACACACCGGCGGACCCGGGCCGCGGGCCGCGGGGGTTCTCGCGGCGGAGGCCCGCATCCCGGTGCGCTGGTCGGTTCAGGTGCTCGGCCGCGACATCGTCGTGCCGTCGGCCGGCGTGCTGGTCGTGGGCCGCGAGCAGGAGCCGTTCGCGTCGCTGCCCGGCATGGCCGAGCAGCTCTACGTCAGCCGGCGAAGGCACGCCCAGCTCTACCGCGTCGGGGACACCCTGCGGCTGGTCGATTTGGGCTCCACCAACGGCACCTTCCTCGACAGCATG
>DASULA010000295.1:0-2289 GCA_036278435.1 Mycobacteriales bacterium
CTGTGCAGCGGCTCGGCATGCGACGGGACCCGCAGGTCGAACGCGTCACGGTCAAGACGAGCAGATCGACAGGATTCGGTTCGTGATCATGAGAAGCGAGCGGCAACGGCGGGGCTCGTCCGGCCGGTCGGCGGCGCGATCGGCGCGACAGGTGACGCGACCGGTGACAGGTCGGTCCGCAGGTGGAGCGGCCCGCCAACGCGCTACTGTTGAGGCTGTGATGTTCAGTCGGGACCTCCGCCCGGCCGTGGCCAGCGGCGGGATCACCGTGTCGATACGGCTCTGGAGCCGGCCGAAGGTGAAGGCCGGTGGTCGTTACGCGACCGCCGGCGTCGTCATCGAGATTGACTCGGTCGAAATACTGCCGTTCTCCGCTGTGACCGCGGACGACGTGCGCCGTGCGGGCGAGCGGGATCGAGAATCGCTTCGAGATCGCGCCGCTCATGCTGGTCCGATCAGCGATGACACCCTGATCTACCGGATCGAGTTTCACATCGTGTAGCAACGCAACGCCGTGGCGTGTCGGCGACCATCCTCCGGCGACAACCCCGCGCTCTGACCAACCCGAATATCTAGACCTCACTCCCGGCCAACTCCAGGCCGACAGTGAACGCAACAACACCACCAACCACGCAACCAATTCGACCCGTCGCCAAACTGGCGAACGCTACTGGCCACCGCGCTAGGTCGGCGTGTTCTCGACCAGCAGGTGCGGGGCTGGCGTGCCGGACCGGCGTGGCGACCGCAGCCGCTCCAGCGGCAGTAGGGACGCGACGGCGACCACGTGTGGCAGGAAGATGATCGTGACGCCGGCGAACACCCCGAGGTGGAACGCCAGCAGCAGCCCGACCACGGCGCAGCGGGCCCGGTCGCTGCGGGCCAGCAGGAGCAGCGGTGAGGACAGTTCGGCGCCGACCATGAGGAACTGGCCTGCGACCAGCAGCCCGGGGTAGTGCAGCATCCAGTCCGACAGCACGGTGCCGCGGCGCAGGATGGCCCGGGCCAGGGTGGCTCCGGTCGGCCAGTCCCAGCCGCCGAACCGGATCTTCGCCCAGGAGGCGAGGAAGTAGGTGAGCACGACCGCGACCTGCACGGTGCGCAGCGCCCACCCGGCGCGGGCCGAGGACGACCGGTCGGTGAACCGGGCCTGGCCCACGGTCGGCAGCACGGCCAGGGCGATCAGGTAGGCGAACCGGTCGTGGTCCACCTTCCCGTAGGACATCGCCACGACCATCCACTCGGTGTAGAGCGCGAACACGGCCGCCCCGCACAGTCGTGGCGCCCGCCCGGTCGCCGCGACCAGCGCGGCAACGACCAGCAGCCACCTCAGTACCTCCACCACTGTGTGGGTGGGGGTGGGCAGGTGCAGCAACCGGCCGATCACCAGCGGCTGGTACAGCGCGGTGGGCAGGCTGCCGTGCTGGTCCACCCACGGGGTGAACACGAACACGTCCAGTGGGACGAACAGGTAGACCAGCGTTCGGAACGCCGCGATCCGCGCCAGTGGCGCCGGCTCCAACCACCATTCGGCGACCCGCCTCACCGCCGGCTCCAGGCGGCCAACACCGTGGTCCGTACCGCGCCGGTGGCCCGGCCCCGCCGCAGCGAGTAGTCCCGCCGGACCACCTCCACCTGGGTCAGGACGCTGCCGGGATGGTGCCGTTGGTAGGCCGCGGCGAGCGATTCGAGCAGGGCCGGGTCACCGACGAACCGGCCCAACTGCCCCTCGACCTCGGCCCGGCGCAGGCCGGTCTCCGGCCCGCTGATGCTCACCCGACCCCCGGCGGCGGTGGTGGCCTCGATCTGGGTGGTGGCCACCGGCGCGTTCGGGCTGTCGCGGGTGGAGTACATCCGGAACGGTCCGAGTGGGAAGTCGGAGTCTGAGCCCCACAACGTGCCGGCGAACAGCAGCGCCAGCACCAGAGCCGTCGCGGCCAGCCGCCAGGACCGGGCGACCCGGCCGAGCCGGACCGCGGTCGCCGGCCCGGGATCCGGCGATCGGACTTTGGTATGCACCGGAAGGACATTACCGGCGCGGCCGGTGTGCCCACTTTCCGTTCCGGGAACACGCCCCGACATGGCACCGGGCGGCACCGGGGACCGCCGGTCAGAGCCAGCCGTTGCGGCGGAAACCGCGATGCAATGCCACGCAGGCGATCAGCACCAAACCCATCACCAGCGGGTACCCGAATCTCCAGTGCAGTTCCGGCATGTCGGTGAAGTTCATGCCGTATATGCCGGCGACTGCGGTGGGTACCGAGATGATCGCCACCCAGGCCGAGATCTTGC
>DASULA010000296.1:0-14892 GCA_036278435.1 Mycobacteriales bacterium
CGGAGGACTTCCTGGCCACCGTGGACGCGCTGGGCGTCCCGCACGAGGACAACTACATCGTGGCGGCCACCTTCGGCAACGTGCACGGGGTTTATAAGCCGGGCAACGTCAAGCTCCGGCCGGAGGTCCTCAAGGCCGGCCAGCAGGCGCTGGCCGGCAGGCTGGGTCTGCCCGCGGGTTCCAAGCCGTTCTCGCTGGTGTTCCACGGCGGGTCCGGGTCGTCCCCGGAGGAGATCGCCGAGGCGGTGTCCTACGGCGTGGTCAAGATGAACGTCGACACCGACACCCAGTACGCGTTCACCCGGCCGCTGGCCGGTCACATGTTCGCCAACTACGACGGCGTGCTCAAGGTGGACGGCGACGTCGGCAACAAGAAGGCCTACGACCCGCGCTCCTACCTGAAGCTGGCCGAGACCGGCATGGCCGAGCGGGTGGTGACCGCGTGCGAGGACCTGTTGTCGGCGGGCACCTCCCTGGCCGGCTGACTGCCGGCCGACCGCCAGCCGACCCAGCCGACCGCTCAGCCGACCCGGAGCGGCAGGATGCCACCATGACTCAAAGGACGTCGTTGTGACTCACCAGAACCTGATGCCCGAACCGTCGGCCACACTGCTGCCCGCCGCGGTCGCGGTGGACGAACTGCTCGCCGCCGGCACCGAGCCGGCCGAGGTCGCCGCACGCTACCCCGCGGTCAGCCTGCCGTGGGCCGAGCTGGCCGACCGGGCGTTCGCGGCCGGCAGCATGGTCGAGTCGTACGCCTACGCCCGGGTGGGATACCACCGCGGGCTGGACGCGCTGCGCCGCAACGGCTGGAAGGGGTTCGGGCCGGTGCCCTGGTGGCACGAGCCGAACCAGGGTTTCCTGCGCTGCCTGCACGCGCTCGGCCGGGCCGCCGGGGTGATCGGCGAGGTGGACGAGGCCGACCGCTGCGCGCAGTTCCTGGCCGACGCCGACCCGACCGCCGCCGCCGAACTGGACGGCTGACCGCCGGCCCGACCAGGTCACGGGCCGGATACCGGTTCGGCCAACCAGGGCAACCGGGCGCTTCCGAACGGGCATGCTCGAAAGGGCGGGTCGGAACGGAGGCTGGTGTGGCGCAGGCGCAGGTGGACCTGGTCGAGCCGGCGGCGCCACCGCGCCGCGTGCTGGGCGTCGAGGTGTTGCTGGTGCTCGGCGTGTCGCTGGGTATCTCCGCGATCTCCGCGGCGGTGTCCCTTGTCGGCGCGCTGACCGGTCCGAAGGCGCTGGCCGCCGACCATGCGGTGCTGAACGGCTCGGCCGCCCCCGGCCGGCCGTGGCTGGACCTGTCGTTCCAACTGGTTGGCATCCTGGCCGGGGTGGTGCCAGCGCTGCTGGCCGTGCACCTGCTGTCCCGCGACCGGGTGCCGGTCTCGCTCGGCCTGGACACCCGGCGCCGGTCCGGCGACGCGATCCGGGGGATGGCGCTGGCCGCGGTCATCGGTGTCCCCGGGCTGGCCCTGTACCTGGTCTCGCACGCGCTCGGGCTGTCCGCCCAGGTGGTGGCCGAGGGGCTGCCGGCGGTGTGGTGGCGGATCCCGGTGCTGATCCTGTCCGCCGCGCAGAACGGCCTGCTGGAGGAGGTGGTGGTCACCGGCTACCTGCTCACCCGGCTGCGGCAACTGGGGTTGCGGCCGTGGCCGGCCGTGCTGGTCTCCTCGACGCTGCGCGGCAGCTACCACCTCTACCAGGGTTTCAGCGGGTTCGCCGGCAACCTGGTGATGGGCCTGATCTTCGCCCGGTACTTCCAGCGCAGCGGCCGGGTGCTACCGCTGGTCCTGGCGCACACCCTGCTGGACACGGTCGCGTTCGTCGGCTACGCCGCCCTGCACGGCCACGTCTCCTGGCTGCCCTGACCGGCGAACAGCCGGAGCCTGGCGGTCAGGGCGGCGGTGACCGCCAGAAGAATTCGAGCTGGATGTTGTCCGGGTCCCGGAACGTGATCATCGCGTTCGACGTGTACGAGGGCTGCTTCACCCCCGAGTGGTCGATTGCCAGCGTGTCGAGTCGGGTGGCCCAGGCGTCCAGGTCGTCCCGGCTCGGGACGAGGAACTCAAGGTGGTCCAGGCCACTGCGGTACTCGCTGAACGCCTCGCCCGGATTGGAGGCATGGCCGACCAGGCAGATCTCCAGGCCGCTTTGCCGCTCGGTCAGGCAGACCTGGCCGACCCGGCCGTCCGGGTGGACGTAACGCCCGGTCTCCTCGGCACCGAGAAGTTCGCCGTACCAGGCCGCGCTGCGCTCCGGGTCGCTGACCGTCAGGATGACGACAAGCCGTCCGGTGATCGCTGCCACCGGGCAACAGTCGCGGACCCTGACACAGCAGGCAAGCCAGAAACCGGTCGGCGCGCATAATCGCGTATCCGGGCCGACCGACGCTCAGCCCGGCAGCACGACCTGCCACAGGTCGGGCTGGTACCACCAGGTGCGGCGGGTCTGCGGGCGCGGATGCGGCCCGCCGTCGACGACCAGCCGGGCCGGTTCGCAGCTCACCGTGACCGCCCGGCCGGCCCGTGACCGGGACGGGCCGGCCAACCGGCCGGCGGTCACGGTGGCGTGCAGGCAGCCGTCGCCCGGCCGGACGGCCAACTCCCGGATCATCCGGTTGGCGATCTCGGTGTCGTCCAGGTACGCGCGAGTGCCGAACCGCCGGCCCTGCCACGGGGTGAGGGTGGCCGAGGCCAGCAGCACCCCGCCGTGGTCGTCGCGAACCAGGCCGCACCGGGTCGGCGTGCCGGTCAGCGCCACGCCCACGGCCGCGTCGGTGCCGGCGGGCAGGCCGAGCCAGCGGCCCACCGCCGAACCTCCGGCCGGCAGCACCGCCACCGGCAGGTCGGCCGACCCGCCCCGGCGCAGCAGCCGGGTGACCACCGTGTTCAGCCCGGCATCGCCGGCCGCGATCACCAGAGTGTCCTCGCCGGCAGCGCCCAGGGTGTCCAGAGCGCCGTCCAGGTCGGACCGGGACGGGGCGGCGGGCACGGTGCGCAGCCGGGCCGGGCCGGCATCCCGCAGCAGGTCGAATGCCCGACTCGTCGCTGTTTCGTCGAGGCCCACGGCGAGCAGGAGGCGCACGTTCGTTACCCTTTCATGGCAAGAGGCCACCGCGGAGACACGGGTGCCCTTGCACCCAGGGCCGTATCGTCTTCCCACGGGAGTCTCCCAATGCCCGCACTCGTGCTCGTCGGTGCCCAGTGGGGCGACGAGGGTAAGGGCAAGGCCACCGATCTGCTGGCCGGTCGAGTGGACTACGTCGTCCGATACCAGGGCGGGAACAACGCCGGCCACACCGTGGTCACCCCGGACGGCGAGTCCTACGCCCTGCATCTGATCCCGGCCGGCATCCTCACCCCGGACTGCGTGCCGGTGATTGGCAACGGCGTGGTGGTCGACCCCGGCGTGCTGATCGACGAGCTGGCCGGCCTGCGCGAGCGCGGCGTGGACACCTCCCGCCTGGTGATCTCCGCCGACGCGCACCTGATCATGCCGTACCACCGGGCCCTGGACCGGGTCACCGAGCGGTACCTGGGCAAGGCCAAGATCGGCACCACCGGCCGGGGCATCGGCCCGGCCTACGCCGACAAGGTCGCCCGCACCGGAATCCGGGTGCAGGACCTGCTCGACCCGGGCATCTTCCGGGCCAAGCTGGAACTGGTGCTGCGGGAGAAGAACCAGGTGCTGGTCAAGGTCTACAACCGCAGGGCCATCGACATCGAAGCGGTCTTCCAGGAGTACTCCGGTTACGCCGAGGTGCTGGCCCCGATGATCACCGACACCCGGCTGCTACTGGCCGGGGCGTTGGAGCGGGGTGGGAACGTGCTGCTGGAGGGCTCGCAGGCGACCCTGCTGGACGTGGACCACGGCACCTACCCGTTCGTCACGTCCTCCTCGCCGACCGCGGGCGGGGCGGTGGCCGGCAGCGGCATCGGCCCGCGCTGGATCTCCCGGGTGATCGGCGTGGTCAAGGCGTACACCACCCGGGTCGGCTCCGGGCCGTTCCCCACCGAGCTGGACGGCGACGCCGGTGACTTCCTGCGCAAGGCCGGCGCGGAGTACGGCGTGACCACCGGGCGCGCCCGCCGCTGCGGCTGGTTCGACGCGGTGGTGGCCCGCCACTCGGCCCGGGTGAACGGCGTCACCGACTTCTTCCTCACCAAGCTGGACGTGCTGTCCGGACTGGAACGGGTGCCGCTGTGCGTGGCCTACGAGGTGGACGGCCACCGGTGTGAGGACATGCCGATGACCCAGACCGCGTTCCACCACGCCACCCCGGTGTTCGAGTACTTCGACGGCTGGTGGGAGCAGATCGGCGACGCCCGCACGTTCGACGACCTGCCGGCCAACGCCCGCGCCTACGTGCGCGCGGTCGAGGAACGCTGCGGTGCCCGGGTCAGCGCGGTCGGCGTCGGCCCGAACCGTGACCAGACCCTCGTCCTGCACGACCTCCTGGACTGACCACCCCTCGCGGTAGCCTCGACTTCTAACCCGCTCGCCGCGTGTCGAGAGGTGTCCCATGCCCGATCACACCATTGGCCAACGCATCCGCACCGAGCGGCTCCGCCACGGCAAGAGCCTCGCGGTGATCGCCGGCCAGGCCGGCATCAGCGTGGGCCATCTGTCCAAGATGGAACGTGGACTGGAACGCTGTGACCGGAGGTCGACCCTGACCAGGATCGCCAATGCGCTCGGCGTCGAACTGGGGGTACTTACCGGTTCGCCGGTGCACGTCACCGACCCGGAACAGCTTGGCGCGCAGACCCGTATCCCCGCACTGCGGGTGGCCCTGCTCGGTACCGACCTAGACACTGCGGATATGGCGGTGCCTATCCGGCCGCTGTCCGAACTGCGCGCCATGACGACCCAGGTCGCCGATCTGCGGCAGGCGTGCGACTACGTCGCGGTCGGCGCCCGGCTTCCCGGATTGTTGATCGACCTGCACGCCGCCGTGCACGGATCCGACCGGGACGGGGTGCTACGGCTGGTGACCCAAGCGTGCCAGTCCGCCGCCCTGCATGCCAAGGACACCGGGCATGCGGACCTGTCGTGGATCGCCGCCGAGCGCGGCTTGGCCGCCGCGCGGCGGCTGGGTGACTCTCTCGTCATCGCCGACGCACATTTCGCCCGGGCGCACGCGCTGTTCGCCGCAGGCGCCTTCGCACGCGGCGGCCGGGTCGCCGAGGCCGCCGCCGACGCGGCGCCTACCGACAGCGGCGACGGGTTGCAGGTGTACGGGATGCACTGCCTTTCGGTGGCGTTCGGCGCGGTTGGTGACCGGAGGCTCGACGACGCGGCCGAGCCGATAGCAGAGGCGACCCGGGTCGCCCAGCGCACCGGACAGGGCAACGCTTTCTGGCACTCCTTCGGACCCGCGAATGTCGAGATGTGGCGGGTTTCCCTCGCGGTCGAAGCCGGCGACGGCGGGCGCGCTGTGGAGATCGCCGACCGGTTCGACGCCAAGGCGATGCCGACCACATCCCGGCGGGCCGCCCACCTGATCGATGTCGGCCGAGCACACGCTCAGATCCGCGGCCACGAGCACCAGTCTCTGGCTGCGCTCCGCAAGGCAGAAGACCTCGCCCCGCAGCGAACCAGGGCCAATCCCTACGTGCGGGACACGGTGGCGGTGCTGCTGCGCCGAACCCGCGCGGCGGCAGGTGGCCTCGAGCTTCGACGGATGGCCACCCGTCTGGGTGTTTCGTAGCTGTCTTGCGCAGCACGCAATCCCGCCGTCCGGTTGGCTCGTACCTTCGCCTCATCACGCACCGCACCGACGCGGTGCCGAGGGGTGATCGTGTGTTTGATCAGGTGCAGCGGGGTTGGTTGGACGGGGATGACTATCGGGTCGCGGTGGAGGCGGCCGGGGTGGTGGAGTTGCCGGGTGCCAGCGATCCGGCGGACTGTCCGGATGGGACGGCGGATGCCGGGTTGGGTGAGTTGTTGGCGTCGCGGTGGGAGGACTCGGATCCGCCGGGGGTCGGGCGGTGACCGCACCGGTGGCCGGTGAGGTGTACCAGTTGTTGGCCGGGGCCGATCCGGTGGCGGTGTCCCGGACGGTGATGTCGTTGGCGGCGATGCACGAGCCGGACCGGTCCGGGCGGTGCCGGTACTGCCGTGCGGGTCGGTGGTTGTGGTGGCGGCGGACCGGGTACCCGTGTCCGACCCGGCGGGTGTTGGTGGCCGAGTTGCGTACGGCCGTGCCGGTGCGGTGGACCCCGGCGTGACCGCCGGCTGCCCGCCGACGGCGACCGCGCTGCTGGCCGCGTTGGGTGGTATCGCGGTGGGTGGTGCCGGTGGCGCGTTGCTGATCACCGCCGCCGCCCGTCCGCCCCGGCGCCGCCGCCCGTCTCGTCCACCGCGCCGCGCTCAGAGCCGCCCGGCGGGTCGGCACCGCGCCCGGTGAACGTCCCGGTCCGCCGCCCACCCACGCTGGGGTCGACACGGCGGACCGGGCCCGGACGGCCGGCGGGACCGTGTGGAGGGACGCGGACCCGCCGGCCACCGACCGGCCCCTCCGGCGGTTACCCGGGCGCGCCGATGCGGCGGAGGGCGGCCAGGGTGTCATCGTCCAGGGTGGACAGCACCTGGTGGGCGCGGGTGTTGGCGGTGACCTGGGCCGGGCTGGTGGCGCCGAGCAGGGCGCTGCACACATCCGGGTTGGCCAGCACGAACGCGATCGCCAGCGCGGCCGGATCCGCGCCGATCCGCGCGCCGAGGTCACCCAGGGCGGCCCCGGCGTCGAGCGCGGCCCGCACTCCCGGATCGTCCACCCGTGCGGCGATCCGGCCGCCGACCGCCCCGCCGCCGGAGTACTTGCCGGTCAGCGCGCCGCCGGCCAGCACGTAGGACGCCACCACGCCGATCCGCTCCGCCCGCAGCACACCGGCCACCTCCGGATTTTCCACCGAGGCGCGCTGGACGAGGCTGTAGGGCAACTGGGCTGCCGCCGGCCCGGCCACACCGAGCCCGGCACAGGCCCGCCCGGCCTCGGCGAGCTGGCCGGCGGTCCAGTTCAGCACGCCCCAGGCGCGCACCCGGCCGGCGGCCAGCAGCCGCCCGAACGCCTCGACCAGGTCGGCCACCGGCAGTCCGGCCGGCGGCGGCGCGCAGTACACCAGGTCCAGGTAGTCAAACCCCAGCCGGCCCAGCGACCCGCCCACCTCCGCGCCGATGTCCTGATCCGGCCAGAACTCCAGCCACGCCTTGTTCGCCACCACCACCTCGTCCCGGGCGATGCCGGCGGCCCGGAAGATCTCGCCGAAGACCACCTCGGAGTAGCCGGTCCGGATCGGCGCCCGGCCGGTCCGGTCGTCGTACCGGGCGTCGTCGAAGAAGTCGATGCCGCACTCGCGGGCCCGGCGCAGGATGGCCACCCCGGTGTCGCGGGGCAGGTGTTCGAACGTCAGCCACGACCCGATCGACAGGTCGGACACGGTGATGCCGCTGGACCCCAGCGGCCTGCGGTGCGATAAGGGCATGATCGGGCCGTCCGTGCGGTGCGGAAACGCCGCCGAGGGTCAGCCGGCGGCGGTGCGCGCCAGCACCAGGCCGGCGCGCGCCTTGGGCATGAACCAGGTGCTCTTGCGCGGCATCTGCTGGCGGGCCGCGTTGACGGCGGTGAACTCCCCGATGGTCACCGGTCGCAGCAGCAGCGCGGCGGTGGCCCGCCCGGCGTCCACCTCACCGACCAGGTACCCGCGCCGGTCCCACCCGCCGACGTAGTCGATCGCGCCGGCCGACGGGTCCAGGTGCAGCGCGGCGCCGAACACGTGCCGCTCCACGATGCTGTGCGGCAGCGCCCCGGCCACGTCGGCTCCGGCCGCGGCGGTGGCGGTGGCGGTGGCGGCGCTAACCAGGGCGGGCCAGTCCATCTGGTACCAGACCCCGTCGCCGAGGTAGAGGTGGTTGCCGCCGGCCGCCGGGTCGTCTCCGGGCTCGGTGACCCGGGTCAGGTCGATCCCCACCGCCGCGAGCCGGTCCGGCACGGCGTCGGCGTCCAGATCGGGGACCCGCAGCAGCCGGTGGTACGGCTCGATCCGTAGCCCGCCCGCCGAGGCCACCACCACCAGGCACCACGGCGAACCGGCGAGCTGGGTGGCCAGGCTTCGGTGGTTGCCGTCGGCGACCAGGAAGGAAGTGCCGTCCAGCACCCGCCCGATCCGCCCGGCGGTGCCGTCGGTAACGCCGTCGACCGGCCACAGCGAGTGGGTCACCCCGCGCTCGTCGGTGTCGGCCACCAGCGGCGCGGCGGGCAGCGCATCGAACAGCTCGTTCAGCAGGTCGTCGTAGGCGTCCTGGGCGTTCGGGGCGTCCGGGGTTGCCCGGCCGGGCAGCAGCAGCACCGGGCTGATCAGGTATCCGAGGGCCTCGATGTGCCGTCGCCGTTCCTCGATCTTGGCGGGGAAGACTTCCTCGTTACGGATAATCCGTCCTGGTTCGTCCGGGCTGCTGGAGAACTCCGTGGACCGGACCAGGCCGACCAGCGCCCGCACCGTGTGGCCGCCGGCCTCGCGCATCTGGTAGGCGAACAGCCCGTCGGTGACCGGCGCGTAGGCACCGGCCTCCTGCATCGCGGCGAGCTGGCGCGCGGCCAGCGGCAGGCTGGCCAAGAAGTCCAACCCGGCCCGCCGGGCCGGGCCGGTGTGCTGCGGGTGGTCCAGGGCGACCACCGAGTCCGGTCGTCGCGCCAGCGCCGCGACGATCTGGTCGTCGTCGACGAATTCGTCGTAGTTCGGACCGCCGACGCTGGCTCTGGCGGCCACCCACCCGCGCGGTATCGGGTGCAGGAACGCCGACGGCCCGGGTCGCTGGTCAGCCACTCGGTCGCCTCACTCGTGGTCGGGAACGGGGTCTGCTCCGTCCCGTGATCCTAATGCCCCCTACCGCCACAGCCGTCCGGATCCACCGTGACACCGCGGCCCGCCGAGTGGAACGGCGTGGGTTGCTGGACAGCGGTGTGCGGGGACCGACCGACGTGATAGTCAGGGAGGGCAGACCGCAGGCCAACGGCACCGACTCGCCACACCGACTCGCCACACCGCGCAATGATGAGGAGACCGATGATGGACGAGGCCGTCGGCACACACCTGGACATGGACCGGCCCAGCTCGGCCAGGATCTATGACCACCTGCTCGGTGGCTCGCACAACTTCGCGGTGGATCGGGAGGCCGCCGCGGCGCTGCTCCGGGGTTTTCCCAACGCGGCCGCAGGGGCCCGGGCGAACCGCTCGTTCCTGCGGCGCACGGTCCGGTTCCTGGTGGCCGAGGGTGTGGACCAGTTCCTCGACCTGGGGTCCGGCATCCCCACGGTGGGCTGTGTGCACGAGATCGCCCAGCGGGCGTGTCCGGGGGCCCGGGTGGTCTACGTCGACTCCGACCCGATCGCGGTGGCACACAGCCGGTCCATCCTGGCCGCCAACCCGGACGCGGCGGTGCTGGCGGCCGACCTGCGCGGGCCGGGAGAGGTGCTGGCCGACCCGGTGGTCCGCGGGCTGCTCGACTTCGGCCGGCCGGTGGCGGTCCTGCTGGTCGCGGTGCTGCACTTCATCGGTGGCGATCTGACCGAGATCGTCTCCGGCTACCGGTCGGCGGTGCCGCCGGGCAGCTTCCTGGTCATCTCGCATGGCAGCCAGGAGGGGGTGCCGGCCGAGGAGCTGGCGGCGCTCCGGCGCGTTTACGAGAACACGTCCAACCCGGCCGTGCCCCGCACCCGGGCGCAGATCACCGACCTGTTCGCCGGGTTCGACCTGGTCGACCCCGGTGTGGTCCAGGTCGCGGACTGGCGGCCCGACTCCGGACCGGGCGAGCCAGCGTGCGTCTGGGGGTTCGGCGGGGTGGGCCGCAAGCCCTGAGCCCGGCCCGCCCGGCACGGGCCGGTTCAGGTGACCCGGGGGGCTGGGGTGGCTGAGGTGGCTCGGGGACTCAGGTGACCTGGTAGCGGGTGGCCATGCCGGCCATCATGTGCGAGTCCACGTGGCAGTGCAGCAGCCAGATTCCCGGGTCGTCCGGGCGCATGTCCGCGGTGACCATGCTGGCCGGCAGCAGGCTCACCACGTCGGTGCGCCGGCCGGCCACCCGGACGGTGTTGCCGTGCCAGTGCGGGGTGTGCAGGTCGTCCTCGCTGCCCAGGGCGAACACGTACCACCGCACCCGCTCACCCAGCCGGAGCCGCAGCGCCGGCCTGGTGTCGGTCGTGCCGATCGGGCCGTTGCCGAACAGGTAGCCGTTGATGGACGCCTTCTGGTTGCTCTGCTGGAAGGCCGGGTCGGACGTGTCGATCCGCTGGCCGGGCGCGAACCGGGCCAGGTTGCGGGCCAGGTAGGGGCTGTGGTTCTCGTCGAACTCGGTGAACAGCGAGAACACCTCCCGGTCCACGTCGGTCGGCCGCCCGTCCCGGCCGGCCGTGCCGCGCCGGCTCACCACGATCGGGCCGACCAGCCCGGCCTGGGTTCCCGGCACGCCCATGGCCGTGCCGTGGTCGTGGTACATCCACACCACCGACGACGGGTCGTCCGGGCCGGGCCCGGCCCGCTCGGGCACCTCCCAGGTGTAGGTGCGGACCTCGCCGGGGCCGGCCACGCTGCCCAGGCTGTCCACTCCGGACAACCCGTCGTAGCGGTAGGAACCCTCGTCGGCCTTGGCGTAGAACAGCCCGTGCGGATGCATGGACGCCGGGAACGGGGTGTTGTTGCGGAACATCACCTCGACGGTGTCCCCGACCTGGGCCCTGATCACCGGTCCGAGGATGCCCAGGTACCCCTCGTCGGGGGCTGGCGGGCGCCGGGTGTCGAACGTCGGGCCGGTGTAACGGCGGTACTGCGACTTCTCGTAGACCGCGCCGATTCGGTTCGGGCCGGGCAGGGTGAGGGCGGCCTGCCGGGCCGTGAACGGCTGGCCGGTGATCAGGTCGCGTCCCTGCGGCGTGTAGTTCCAGGTGACCGGGTCCGCGCTGATGTAGTACTGGCGCAGCATCGGGGCCGCCGGTCGGCTTCGGGCCGCGTTCCGCTCGGCCCGGCCGCTCGCGCCGCCGAGCAGTGGCAGCCCGGCCCCGCCCAGTAGGACCAGTGCGCGGCGCCGGGTGACGCCGCCGGGTGAACGTTCCATTGCCACCACCGCATCTCACTGAGGACTGTCGCGTGGCCGACCGAATCCGGTTGGTTTGTCGAGAGCTGACCGAATCCGGCCGCGCGGCAGCCCGAGATGACCGGTCGCCCGGTCCGGGACAGGGTTTGTTGGTGATCCGGACACCGTCCGGTGGATCGCCGGGCCCAAGTTGAGGTTTTCTCGCGAAAACCACACAGGTAACCGGTCACATGGTGAGGTTTTCTTGCGAAAACCTCTGGCGTGCTCGGCCGGTGAGCGTTGGGGGTCAGCTACTGGGGCACGCGGTCGGTCGCCGGGGTGGGTGTCGCTGGTGTCGCTTGGGGGGTTGGCGTGCCGGCGGGTGTCGGGGGTTGCAGGGCGGCGTAGACGACGAAGTCGCTCAGGTAGCTGCGGGCGCCGTAGTCGAACGTGCCGGTGCAGGTGATCAGTCGCAGTTCCGCCCGGGGGCCGGGCGCGTAGACCTCGGCGGCCGGGAACTTCTTCTTGTCGAACTGGGCCACCCGATACACCACGAACACCGCGGTACTGCCGTCGGCGCGGCGGACCAGCACCTTGTCGTGCGGGCGTACCTGCCGAAGGTTGAAGAACACCGCGGGCCCGAGGTAGGAATCGACGTGCCCGGCGATCACCGCGGGCGGGCCGCCGGCGTCACCCGGGGCCGGCCCGTCGCTGTACCAACCAGCGACGTGGTCGTTCGGGGGGACCTTCAGGGTGCCGTCGGCGTTCAGGCCCACCTTGGCCAGCATGGTGTCGATGCCCACCCGGGGCAGGGTGATCCGGACCGGTTCGGAGCGGGCCAGCCCGGCCGGGGCGCTGTGCGCGGGCAGCGGCGGGGGCGGAACCGCCTGCGGGGTCGAGGCGGGAACCGGGATGGACGCCGTCCGGGGTGCGTTCGCCGAGCCAAGTACGGATGACACCACGGACGTGCCCAGGGCCGCCGCACCGCCAATGAGCAGCACCCCCAGCCCGCCGAGCAGGGTGCGTCGGGCGGCCCTTCGCCGGACCCGGCGGGCCGGTGCCTGCGGCCGGGTCGGGTCGGGAACACCGTCGGGAACCGGGTGCCGTTCGCGCCGTGACATGGCGTTCCCCTTCCAGGTGCTGGCTGGTGGCTCGACCGATCACGTCTGTCGGGCTGCCGGCGGGACCCCCGCCGACACCGGGGTTCTCAGATCGCCCGGTGGTGCCGGGGTGCGGCGGTGGGGCCGCCGCACCCCGGCGAATGCGGCTACCTCGTCGCGGGCCGGACGCGGTTCCGGCGGCGGGACCGGTACAGCGACCACACGCCCGAGCCGAGCATCAGCGCTGACAGCGCGCCGAGCGAGATCGTGGTTGCCGGCGACTGCGAGCCGCTGAGCGCGGCTCCGCCGAATCCGGACTCCACGCTGCCGGTGGGCATATGGCAGTCAGAGCCCGAGTCCTGGCGGCTCCGCGGGTCCATTGAGCCGTCCTGCCCGTCGGAGTGCTCGCTGCCCCACTTGCCGTGCTCGCTGTCGCGCTTGCTCTTGTCGTCGTTGCCGTTCTTCTTGTCGCCCCAACTCATGTCGCTCTTGCTGTCCTTGCCGTTCCTGCTGTCCTTGCTGTCCTTGCCGTTCTTCTTGTCGCCCCAACTCTTCTTGCCGTGCTTGTGGTGTCGCCAGCAGTGGTGGTCGCCGTTCTGCTCGTTGAGACCCGGATGGGCAGCGGCCGCGGCCAGCGGTGCGGCCTGGGCCGGCGAGGTGACATCGGATGCGTTGGCCACGCCCGCTCCGGCCAGCATTGCCGAGGCGAACATGGCGGCGCCCGCGGTGAACACGGCGAAACCGCGGAGGGCAGAGGTGTGGGTGAGTCTCATTGCCGATCCCTTCGTTGTGTTGTGGCGCCTGACTCGGCGTTCGGTGGGTGCTCGACCGCCGTGAGGGAAGGGGTCGATTCGATTTCAAGATCCACTGTGGACATCGAATGTCCTCGTGTAGTCCAAAGTGGACCACGTAGTTGACGGTGCGGCATCTCGAACCCGACGGGTGTCGGTGCGGCCGGGGGATCGGCCGGCCCGGGGCGATCCACGGGTGGTGACCCTCGGGATCGAGGTGAACCCGGCCCGGGGTCACCTGGACGCGTGAGTGGGAGGGGCTCGCACCGGCGCCGGTGCGCCGACCGGTTAGCGAACCCGAAACGGTCGGGTGATTGCCACAATGTCGTCCGTGTCGGCCGAAGCGGCCCGATCGGCGCCCCGAACAGGTGATCCGGATCTGGAAATGACCGAACCCCCCGTGCGGGCGATCGGCGCCGGTGCGCGGGGGGTTCGGTGGCCGGGGTGGCCGGGGGTGACCCGGGTGGGCCGGTCGGGCGGGGGTCGGAGTCAGGCCACCTTGGTGTCCCAGTCGACGGTGTAGGAGTACACCCAGGAACGGGAGCGGGCGTTGGCGGTGGCCTTCAGCACGATCGGCATGACCATGTCGCGAACGTTCACCGCCAGCGGACTGGTGATCTTGTTGTGCCGGCCGTTGCGCCTGGCCAGCCGGACCAGCTTCTCCGCACGCGCCTTGCGCAGCCGCTGGTAGACGGCGAACGCGCGGGCCGGGTCGGGCACGTCCCGCAGGCACTTGGCCAGCACGATGGCACTCTCCATGGCCATCGAGGCGCCCTGGCCGCCATACGGGGAGGTGGCGTGCGCGGCGTCTCCGATCAGGGTGATCGGGCCACGGTGCCAGGTCGGCAGGGCGGGCACGTCGTAGAGCGGGTAGACGCCGAACTCGCCGGTGAGCCCGGCGATGATGTCGGGGATCGGCGCCGGGTCGTCGCGGTGCAACTCGGCCAGCCTGCGCTTCCACACGTCCCGGTCGACCGCGTCCAGTTCCCGCCGGGTGGGCTGGCCCGGGTAGCCGATGTCGCTGAACCAGTAGACCTCGCCGGACGGGCGGATCAGGTGCCCGAAGAAGGCTTTGTGCCCCAGGGTCAGGTTGAGCAGGTTCGGCGTCGGGGCCAGCCCGGGTGCGGACAGGAAGCCCCCGGCGTTGACCCGGCCGATGTAGCTGGCCCCGGGAGCCTGCGGGTCGATGATCCGCCGGGTTCGGGAGTACACGCCGTCGCAGCCGATCAGGCAGTCGGCCTGGGCCACCGAACCGTCCTCGAACCGGGCCACCACCCGCCGGTCGCCGACCGGATCGACGTCGGCCAGCCTACGGCCGAACTCGACCGGGACGCCCCGGCGGACCGCCTCCTCCCGCAGCACCTTGTGCAGCAGGCCACGCTTGATCATCAGGCTGCCCACGCCGGCGTGGTCGGAACCGCCGGTCCCGTTGTGACTGTCGTGGCCGGCGAGATCGTGTCGCACCTGGCCCAGCCGTCGGCCGCGGCTGCTCCACATGGCGATTCCCCCACACGGCAGCCCGTGCGGCACCAGTTCGTCCAGCACGCCCAGCGTGCGCAGCACGTTCAGCCCGTTCGGCGTGACCATCAGGAACGAGCCGGCGCAGTCGCTCGGGGACTCCTGTGCCTCATAGACAACCGGATCGACCCCGGCCCGCCGCAGGAACATCGCCAGCACGGGGCCGGCGATCCCGCACCCGATGACCAGGGCTGTCCTTCCGGCCGAGCTTGGCTGGGACATGGCGGTGACTCCTCACGACGGATTCTCCGAAGCCGGCCGCGGCGAACCGGCGGGAGCTGCCGCCCCCGCGTTCCGTCCCCGGCGAGGGTGATCGCACCCGCCATCGCCCAGCCAGGAGGACGGCACGCCGGCGGTGTGCCGTCCCGATCTCATGTTCGAGTGGCTCCTGTGTATTGTCAATGACCACT
>DASULA010000297.1:0-6742 GCA_036278435.1 Mycobacteriales bacterium
CCACCGACTGTGGGGCGCCCCACCGCCCAGGTGAGTCGTTCCGCACCGGTTCGCGTGGGGGTCCCGGTGGTGCGTTGACCCGGCCGGGGAGCGGCGACCGGACCGGACCCAACACGCCGCCGGGGCGAACCAACCCGTGACTTCTGCGATCACGTCGCGTTACTAATGCGTACGGATCGTGTTCGAGAGGCGTTAGGGAGGTGTTCGGGTTGCGAGCATGGACCAGTCGCCGCGTCCAGCGGGCGCTGCGGCAGGCCGCGTCGGGGTACGTCGAGCGTGGGTGGGCGGTGGCGCCCGGCGCGTACCTGTTGGCCGGACGGCGCGCGGATCGCGGCGTCCCGGTGCGGTCCCACCGGTGCTCGTGCCTCCGGCCGGCCTGTCCGGCTCCGGGGGCGCACCCGATCGACCCGGACTGGGCCGGGCAGGCCACCAGTCGGGCCGCGGCGGTGGACTGGTGGTGGTCCAGCCGTCCGCACGGCATCGTGTTGCCGGTCGGGCTGAGCTTCGACGTGCTCGACGTGCCCGGCCGGGTCGGGCCGCTGGCGCTGAACCTGATCCGGGTCAGCGGTTGTCCGGTCGGCCCGGTGGCACGCACCCCGGACGGGCGCTGGCAGTTCCTGTCCAGCCCGAGTGGACGGTCCTCTTCGGACTTTCCCGTTCCGCGGGGCGTCGGGCACCGTGGGTCGGGGGACTTCCTGCTGGCGCCGCCGAGCCGGTTCGGGCCGGCCATCGGGTCGGTGTGGGTGTGCCCGCCGTCGGCGGCGAACCGGCGGCTGGCCCCGGCCGCCACGGTGACCGAGGCGATCGAGAGCGCCTGCGCGGCGCTGCCCGTCCCGGCGGCCACCAGTGCCCGCCCGCGCCCGCGCTACCTGCTGGACCTGGCCCACATCCGCTGACCGCGTCGGCGACCGCCTCGGCTACTGGTCGGCCACCGGATCGCTCGGTCAGAGCAGGGTCATCTGGGTTGCCCGGGGTCGGCGGGGCGCGCTCTCGCCCAGCCGTTCGCACAGGGCCGGGTCGATGGCGGCCAGGAACGGCGACACAGCGGTCTCCCGGGTGACGCCCAACCGGGCCCGCTGGCGGGCGTGGCACAGGCACAGATACTCCCGGGCCCGGGTCATCCCGACGAACAGCAGCCGGCGCTCCTCGGCCACCGACTCGGCGTCGGGCTCCCGACCGGGCAGCCGCAGCGGCAGCAGGCCGTCGGAGCAGCCGACCACGAACACGGCCGGGAACTCCAGCCCCTTGGCCGCGTGCAGGGTGAGCAGCGAGATCCGGTCCGCGCGCGGGTCCCAGGTGTCCACCTCCGCGCCCAGCGCCAGCTCGGCGGCGAACCGCGCGGTGTCCGTGCCACAGCCCTCGGCCAGCGGCGCGAGCAGTTCCACCGCGGCGTGGAACTCCGCCGCCTGCTCGTCGGCGTTGGCCGCGTAGGTGGGCAGTCGGCCGATCAGCGCGCGGGCGATCCGGCGGACCCGGTCCAGCACCGGCCCGACACCCTCCGGCGGCGGCTGGCCGCCCGGCCGTTCGGCGAACCGGAGTTCGGCCAGGATGGCCCGCACCCCGGGACGGTCGGCCAGCCGGTCGTGGGACCGCTTCTGGAACGGCATGCCGGCCCGGGTCAGCGCGTCGGCGACCGCCCGCGCCTGCGCGTCGGTGCGGTACAGCACGGCCACGTCGGCGAACGATGACGCGGCACCGGCGCCGCCGCGCCCGTCCACCCGACCGCTGTCCAGCGAGTGGAACGACGAGCCGCCGAGGAGCTGGTCGACGGTGCGGGCCACGAACTCCGCCTCGGCCTGCTCGGTGCTCGCCTCGTGCACGCCGATCCGCGCGGCGTCGGCGTCCCGGCGTACCGGTTCGAGCACCCGGTCGGGCACCAGCGAGCCGGGCGCGATGGCCTGCACGGCGGCGGCCACGATCGCCGGAGTGGACCGGTAGTTGCGGGTCAGCGACACCCTGGTCGCGGTCGGGTAGTCCGTGCCGAACCGCAGGAAGAACCCCACGTCGGCGCCGCGGAAGCGGTAGATGGCCTGGTCCGGGTCGCCGATCGCGCACAGGTTGCCGCCGGTGGGCACCAGCAGCCGCAACAGCCGGTACTGGGTCTCGTCGGTGTCCTGGTACTCGTCCACCGACACCCAGCCCCAGCGCTGGCGGTACCGGTCGGCCAGGTCCGGGTGTTCGGTGAGCAACGCCACCGGCAGGGCCACCAGGTCGTCGAAGTCCACCAGATCGCGGGCCCGCAGCGCCTTGGTGTAGCGGGCAACCAGGTCGGCCGTCTCGGCGTTCTCGGCGGTGCCCGGGGGCGTCTCGGACTGGGACCGGCGGTGGCGCGACACCGCGGCGAGCACCCGGCGGGCCTCGGCCGGCGAGCCGGTGACCTCACCGAGCAGGGCCAGCCGCTCGGCCTCGTCGGCCACCCGGAAGTCCGCGGTCAGCCCGGCCAGCTCGCCCACCTCGCGCAGGATCGCCAGGCCCAGTCCGTGGAACGTGGCGACCGTGATCCGATCGGAGTGCCCGGGTGCCAGCGCGTCCAGCCGGTCGCGCAGCTCGTCGGCGGCCCGCCGGGTGAACGTGATCGCCAGACACCGCTCGGGCGGGACGCCGCGGTCAGCCACCAGGTGCGCGATGCGGTGGGTCAGGGTGCGGGTCTTGCCGGTGCCTGGGCCGGCCACGATCAGCAACGGGCCGTCGGTCACCGACGCCGCGGCCCGCTGGTCCGGGTCGAGCCGGTCCAGCAGTCCGGCGCCGATGAGTTCCATACCGGTGAGCAGTGGCTCGGCCGGGCCGCCCGCCGCCGGCGCCGCGGCGACGCCCGGCCGGTCCACCGCGGTCACCCCGGTGGCGGTCGGCGGTGGGCTCGCCGGCGCCGGCCGGACCGGCGTGACGGCGGCTGGTGCGGGCCCGGTCGGCTCGACGTCGAACAGTGTGCTGCCCCGCGACGGGCGGCCCAGCTCGTCCGGCCGGAACAGCCTGATCCGGCCGTACTCCCCGTCGTAGCCGGCGTCCCGGACCACCTCGCCGCGCCGCAGCCGGGCCACCGCCTCGGCCAGCAGCGGACCGCCGGCCCGCTCGATCTCGGCCACCGGCGTCTCGGTCAGGATGGTCAGCTCCGGGCCCAACCGGGCCACCAGCCCGGACACCTGGCCGTCCACCCGCTTGCTCTTCGGCCCGACCCCGAGGATCTCGCCGACCATCTCGGGCAGCGGCACCAGGTTGCGGAACGGGGCGGCGTGCTCCGGGCGGGCGCCGTCGGGCCGGTCGGCCAGCGCCTCCACCCGGTGCAGCACGCCCACGGTGAGCGGGCGGGAGCAGCTCGGGCAGCGCCCGCCGTGTTCCCGGGTCTGGCCCGGTTCCAGCCGCACCTCGCATTTGCGGTGCCCGTCGAGGTGGTACTTGCCCTCCTCGGGGAAGAACTCCAGCGAGCCGCGGTAGCCCTCGCCGGTGCGCAGCGCGTCTCGGACGGCGAAGTAGTCCAGGTCCGTGCCGAACGCCGTCGCCTCCCGGCCCAGCATCGGCGGGGAGTGCGCGTCGGAGTTGGAGACCAGCCGGTAGGAGTCCAGGCTGGACACCCGCCAGTTCATCGGCGGGTCGGAGGACAGCCCGGTCTCCAGCGCGAAGATGTGCCCGGCCAGGTCGGCGTAGCAGTCGGCGATGGCGTCGAAGCCGGACTTGGAGCCCAGCGCGGAGAACCACGGTGTCCAGATGTGCGCCGGCACCAGGTAGCCGTCCGGGCTGGCCTCAAGGGTGATCTCCAGCAGGTCGCGGGAGTCCAGGCCCAGGATCGGCCGGCCGTCCGAACCCAGGTTGCCGATCCGGCCCAGCGCCCGGTTGAACCGGGCCACCGCGTCCAGGTCGGGCAGGTAGATCAGGTGGTGCACCTTGCGGGTGCGGTCGTCGCGCTTGTAGATGGTGGAGATCTCCACCGACAACATGAACCGGACCGGCCGGTCGCAACTGGCCGGCACGGTGCGGTCCACCGCGCTGGCGACGTCGTCGCGCAGCCGGAACAGGCCGGGCTCGGCCGGCACCAGCATCTGGTGCAGGTGGTCGTTCCAGGCGGGGTGGGTGAAGTCGCCGGTGCCGACCAGCGAGATCCCCTTGCGCCGGGCCCACCAGGTCAGGTGTTCCAGGTCGCAGTCCCGACTACAGGCTCTGGAGTACTTGGAATGGACGTGCAGGTCGGCATAGAACGACACGGCGGGCATCCTCGCACACACGGCGCCCACATCCGGTTACCGGACCAAACCTGGTGTGTCCCGGCTTACGGCGAAGGTTGGCGTTTGTGCCTGATAGCTTTTCAGCGTGCTCGGCCATTCACACGCCACCAGCGGCGCCCTCGGCTGGTCCCTGCTCGCGCCCACCGTGCTGTCCAGGCTGACCGACGTGCGGTTACGGCCGGGCGAGGTGCTGGCCGGCACCGTGCTGTGCGCCGGGGCCGCGCTGCTGCCCGATCTGGACCATCCCGAGGGGACGATCGCGCACTTCCTCGGACCAGTCTCCCGGCTGCTCACCCGGGTGGTGAACTTCGTCTCCGGCGGCCACCGGCACGGCACCCACTCGTTCCTGTTCGCCGGGCTGATGGGGGTTGGCACCTGGGCCGGGGAACGCTACCTCGGCCGCTACTTCGTGCTCGCGATGGTGTTCGTCCTGCTCGGGCTGGCCTCCCGCGCGCTGCACCTGTGCCCGCCAGGGGAGGGCATCCACTCCTGGGGTGTGGTGGTGGTCGAGTCGGCGGTGGGCACCCTGGTGGTGGACCGGTGGATCCCGAACCTGCCGGACTGGATGCCGTACCTGGTGGCCGCCGGCTGCCTGATCCACCTGGTTGGCGACTGCCTGACCGAGCGGGGCTGCCCGCTGCTGTGGCCGGTCGGCCACCGGTTCGGCATCCCGATGATCTCCCACACCGGCAACAGGCTGGAGACCCTGCTGCTGACCCCGGCGATGGCGGCCGGCGCGGTCGTCGCCCTGTGGTTCCTGCTCCGCAACCCGACCGGCCTGGTCTGACCTGAGGTTTTCGCGAGAAAACCTACGTTGGTAACCGGTTACACGTGAGGTTTTCGCGAGAAAACCTCACCAGCGGTGCCCGCCGGGGGAACATCGGGAAGGTTCGTCGCCACCGCGCTAGTCAGCCAGTGAGGTCAGGGCGGTGAGGAAGACCGAACCGATGTCGCGCGGGTCGGGGGTGGAGAAGGACAGCCCGCCGGTGGCCTTGGCGATCTGGCCGAGCACGGCGGCGTCGGCCCGGTCGCCATAGGCGATGGTGATGATGTGCACCGGCCGGGCCGGGTCCTGCGCCCGGGTCAGCGCGGACAGCAGGGTGGACAGCGAGATGCTGTCCGAGTCCTCGTTGCTGCCGTCGGTCAGCACCACCACCGTGTTCACGAAGTCCGGCCGGTAGGCGTGCTGGGCCGCGGTGTAGGCGGCCAGCACCGTGTCGTACAGGCCGGTGCTGTTCTCCGGCCGCAGCGCGCGGTAGGCGTTGTCCAGGGCCTGGCGCCGGGTCACCTTGCCCACGGTGCCGGCGGCCGGGCCGAGTGGCACCAGTTCCTGGTAGTCCGCGCCGCCGGCCAGGCCGGTGGAGAACTCCCACAGCCCGACGTAGTCCTGGTCCCCGTAGAACCGCAGTGCGTTGCGGGCGGCCTGCGAGGCCAGTTCCAGCCGGGTGGAGTCGGTGCCCGGCACCACCGCGCCCATCGACCCGGACACGTCGATCACGGCCAGCGTGAGCACCCGCCTGGTGAGCAACTGCCACGACCCGCGGGCGATCCGCGGCGCGTCCGGGTGGACCGCCGGCGCCGGGGTGAGCGGGGCCGGGTTGATGCCCTGCCCGTCGGCCGGCAACGCCGCGCCCGAGCCGTCCGGCGGGCGCAGCCCGAAGCCGGCCAGTTCCCGCCGTGCGGTCGGGCCGGTCAGCCAGTCGCGGAAGTCCGTCGCGGCCAGGCGGTCGAACCGGCTCACCCACCGTCCGGTGGGGATGACGAACGGATAGTCGGCGGCCAGCGCGCCACCCAGCGGGTACACCGCCTGCAACGGGATGGCCGGCGAACCGGCGTCGTAGGTCCACACGTCCCGCTCGGTGAGCGCGACGAACCCCAACGACCGGATCACCGCACCGGGGCTGTCGGCCGAACCGATCAGTCCGAGCAGGTCCTTGACGCTCTTCGCCCGCACTGCGGTGGCCCGGACGAACCCGAGCAGACCGGCCTGCGCCTCGGTCCGGCCGAACGTCGCCGCGGTCACCTGGTCGGTGGCCACGCCGGTGCTCGCCCCGGCCAGCGCGACCAGCATGCTGGTGCCCACCGTGCTGACGGCCGGGTCGACCAGGGAGAACCGCACCGGGCCCCACTCGGGGTGGCCCATGCTGCCCCATCCCTTCGGGTCCGTGGCCAGCCGCAGGAAGTCAGCCAGGGTGGGCGGGGTGTTCTGGTCCAGCCGCAGCGAGGTGATGGCGTCCGGCGGCGCGGCCAGGACCAGCGGCGACGAGGCGATCGACGGTGCCCGCGCCGGCAACACGGCCGCGCTGCCCGGCCGGGCCCGGACCAGGTCCAGCAGCCCGCTGGACTGTGGCACCCAGGCGTCCGGCGGTTCCCCGCCGCCCGGGAAGGGGGTGGACTGGAGCGCCGCGACCGCCCGCTGCCCGTCCGTGGCGGTCAGTTCAACCCGCACGCACCGGCCGGCCACCCGGTGCCCGGCCCGGTCGTAGCGGTCGGCCAGGTCGCCCAGCCAGTCCAGTGCCTCCGGG
>DASULA010000298.1:0-9409 GCA_036278435.1 Mycobacteriales bacterium
GTCTACGCCCTGCGTTCGGCCGTCGACTCCCCCTCCCTGCCGGTGCGCCTCGACCCGACCGCCGCCGACCAGGAGCCGGCCACGCTGCCCTCCCCCGGCGAGGTCGGCACGCTGCCGGGACGCGTGGTGCACGCGCAGGCCGCCGCCGACGACGGTGTGCCGGTGCACTACACGCTGGTGCTGCCCGACGGAGCCTCGGCCGACGACCCGGCGCCGCTGCTGCTGTGGATCCACGGCGGCCCGCTCAGTAGCTGGAACGCATGGTCCTGGCGGTGGAACCCCTGGCTGATGGCCGCCCGCGGCTACGCCGTCGCGCTGCCCGACCCGGCGCTGTCCGTCGGCTATGGACGGGACTTCGTCGGACGTGGCTGGGGAAACTGGGGGGACCGGCCGTTCACCGACCTGATGGCTATCACCGACGCGGTGTGCGCCCGCGCGGACGTCGACGCGACCCGCACCGCGGCCATGGGCGGCTCGTTCGGCGGCTACATGTCCAACTGGGTGGCCACCCACACCGACCGGTTCCGGGCGATCGTCACCCACGCCAGTCTCTGGTCGCTGGACCAGTTCCTCGGCACCACCGACGCGTCCGCCTACTGGGAGCGGGAGTTCGGCGACCCGCTGCACCGGCCCGAGCGCTACCAGGCCAACTCGCCGCACCGGTTCGTCGGGCAGATCAGCACCCCGATGCTGGTGGTGCACGGTGACCGGGACTACCGGGTACCGATCGGCGAGGCGCTCCGGCTGTGGTTCGACCTGATGCGCCACGACGTGGAAGCCAAGTTCTTGTACTTCCCCGACGAGAACCACTGGGTGCTCAGCCCCGGGCACGCGCGGGTCTGGTACCAGACCGTGCACGCGTTCTTGGCCCAGCACGTGCTCGACCAGAAGTGGGAGCGGCCCGAACTGCTCTGACAGTCCCACCCGACCGCCGCATCCCGACCCGCCCGGAGGCGCACCCGCCGGGCGGGTCGGGCGTCTCACCCGGCGATGACCCGGTTCCGGCCACCGCGCTTGGCGGCGTAGAGGCGCTGGTCTGCCACGCTCAGGGCCAGTTCCGGCCGGCATTCCTGGGACACCCCGGCGGACACCGTCACCCGCAGCCCCGGCCGCACCAACGCCCAGTCCGCCTCGGCCACCGCGCGGCGGACCCGCTCACACACCGCGGCAGCCTCGTCCAACGGGGTGTTGGGCAGCACCAGCCCGAACTCCTCGCCGCCGTAACGGGCGGCCATGTCACTGAGTCGGACCGCAGCCTCCAGTATCCGGGCCACCCGACGCAGCACCTCGTCGCCCACCAGGTGTGAATGCGTGTCGTTGATCACCTTGAACTCGTCGATGTCCAGCAGCGCCACGCTCACCACCGGGCCGGACCCGGTACCGAACAACCGGTCCAGCCACTCGTCGAACGCACGCCTGTTCGCCAACTCGGTCAGCACGTCCCGGCGCACCCGATCGTCGAGCTTGTCGGCCTGACTCTGCAACGACTCCAGATGGTCGGTCATGGCGTCGCTGGCCCGACGCAGCCGGTCCGAGGCATACCGGATCTCCTGTGCCTCAAGCTGGATCGCGGCCAGCGTGGCCTTGGCCCGCGGCGTCTCGCCCCGTACCAACCGCTCCACCTGGTGGTATGCCTTGTGGTGCGCCAGCGCGTTGGCGGTCTCGCCGAGCCGCTCGTAGGCGTTAGCGATGGCCAGGTGCATCTTGGGGATGTGGTTGACCGCGCGGTGCGCCTCGGCCAGCTTCACCGCTTCGAGCAGGATCACCAGCGCCGCCTGCGGATCGGTCGCCAGCGTGGCCTCACCCATGCCGAACCGCAGCACCGCGATCTGGTGCGGGCGCAGGTCGTGGCTGCCGCTCAGGTACGCGGCCAGCAACCGGGCCGCGTCGTGCGGCCGATCCAGGTACAGCATGACCCGGGCGGTGTTGTTGACCAGCCGGAACTCCAGCGTCTGGTCCTCCAGCCGGCGGGCCAACGGCCTGGCCTCGGCGTACCACGCCAGCGCCCGCTGCCCGGCGACGGCGTCACCGGGCTGGTTGGCGTAGAACAACCGCTCCTGCTCGCGCGCGGCCACGTTGCCGAGCAGGACCAGCGACTCGGCCATCGGCCGGTCCTCGCAGCGCCGACGGGCGATGAACAGCGCGCGACGGGCATACCCGTCGGCACGGACCGGATCCTCCAGCCGGGAGTACACCCCGGCCAGGGCCCGGTAGACGTCGGACTCGACCCGTTCGTCCTCGACCTCGAAGGCCAGGCCGAGCGCGACGGTGAGTTCCTCGATGGCGTGCGCGTACTGGCCCAACTCGTAGTGCGCCCCCGACACCGCGGTGAGAACCCTGGCCAGCAGCCGCACGTCGCCACAGCCCTCGGCGTGGTACCGCGCGTCATGCAGGCATTCCAACGCGCCCAGGTAGTCATCGTCGTGCCGCCGGACCGCGCCGGTGGCCAGTAACGCGATGGCCCTGCTCCGCTGGTCGCCGAGCACCAGGGCGTAGCGCTTGGCCCCGCGCGCGGCGTCGCGGGCGCGACTCAGCTCACCCGCCTCGGCCAGCGCCACCGCCAGGGCGACCGCGGCCTCCAACCGCTGCGTGTCGTGCTCCGCACCGGCGTAGGCCCGAGCCAGTTGGTCGAACTCCTCCCTCACGTGTCCTGAGAGTACGGGGTCGGATGCACCCCGTTGCGACCATCGCGTTTCGCGCGGTACATCCTGGCGTCCGCGCCGGCCAGCGCGTCCTCGGCGTTGATCGAATGGGTGCCGTCGGCGACGCCGATGCTGATCGTCACCCGCAGGTCCGGGGAGAGGCGGGACCACTCGTGCCGGGCCACGTCCAGCCGGATCCGTTCGCACACGGTGACCGCCTGCACCACGGTCGCGTCCGGGAAGGCCAACACGAACTCCTCCCCACCGTAGCGGGCCACCAGGTCCGACCGGCGCACGTGCCGGCACAGGATGCGGGCGGTCTCCCGGAGCACTACGTCACCGACCTGGTGGGAGTGCGTGTCGTTGATCTGTTTGAAGTGGTCGATGTCGGCCAGCGCGACCGCGAGCGGGCGCAGATGGTTGCGGGCCAGGGTGAGGGCCTCGGCCAGCCACTGGTCGAGGGTGCGCCGGTTGGCGACCCCGGTGAGCCAGTCCTCGCGGGCCAGCGCGTCGAGTTGCCGGCTGCGCAGTTGCAGCCCCTGGATTTTGGTGCGCAGGTTCACCGCCTCCTCGCGCAGCCGGTCAGCCTCGCGGCGGGACTCCTCGATCTCCAACCGGACCGCGTGTAGCCGGGACTGTTCGGCGGTGCGGGCGATCTCGCTGCGGCGCAGCGCCTGGTGGTAGGCCTTGTGGTGGGCCAGTGCGGCCCCCAGGTCCCCGAGTCGTTCGTGCACCCGCGCCAGGTCGCGGTGCAGCGGCTGGGCCAGCGCCGATACCTGGGACTCCTCGGCGACCGCCAGCGCGCGGTCGAGTGCGGCCAGCGCCTCGGCGTCCTCACCGAGCACCGTGTAGCCGGTGCCGAGCGTGGCCAGCAGTCGGCACAGCCCGGCCTGGTTGTCGACGTTGTCCAGCTCGGGCAGGACCGACTCGACCAACGCCACAACCGACTCCGGCTGGCCGACACCGATCAGCACCTCGCCGAGGTCGGACAGCAGCGTGGCCTCGAAGTTCCGGTTGCCGTACCGCCAAACCAGGGCGAGCGCCTCGTCGAGGTGCTCGCGGGCGGAGACGAGCAGCGGCAGTGCCACGCAGATTTCGTCGGCGTCCCGTGACTGGCGCAGCGACGCCTCGGCCAGTAACGCCAGCGACTGGACGATCTCGGTGGTCCCGCCGTACGTACGGCGCAAACCCAGCGCGCGCACGCCGTACTCGCAGGCGCGGTCGTACTTCCCGCTCCGCGCGGAGATCTGGCCCAGCGCCTGCAGGGCGGCGGCCTCCAGCCGGTAGTTACCGTCCTTGCGGCCACTACCCAGTCCCTCGGTGAGGTAGGTGATCGCCCCGACGTCCTCGCCGAGTTCGTGGTGCAGCACCCCCAGGGACACCTGCGACCAGGCACGATCGCCACCCGCCCCGTGCCGCTCCAGCACCCGCATCGCGGCGACCCCGTCGTCCAACGCGGCCTTGTAGTCACGCTGCGCCCGTCGCGCCATACCGCGCGCGCACAGCGCCCGGCCACCCCACACCCGGTCGTCCATCCGGTCGGCGACCAGCACCGCGTGCTCGGCGGCCAGTGCCGCGCGGTCGGCAGCGCCGCTGGCCTGATGGTGGTATGTCAACTCCAGGAGCATGCACAGTAGGTGCTCGTCGTCACGGATCCGTTTCAGTTCCTGCTCAAGCAATCCACGATCCGGAGACGTTCCGGCGAAATCATCGGCCCCGTGGCGCGGCCCGGGCAGCGCGAACCGCCCGAGCGGGATCACCGCGTCGCCGCTGGCGGTAGGAAAGCGCAACGTCATGGGCGTCCCGAAACGGCGCCCGGCGCTTGCCCCTGGTGTCCGGTCACGGACGACAAGCTCGGCATCACGATTCCTTTTTCGCCCTGTTCGGCCCTGGTTCCCTACCGCCGCCTCGTTTCCCGCCCACGGTCACGGGTCGGGTGCATGGATGACCCCGGTTGAGGAAAATATAGATGACGGGGCCAGTTCGGACTCGTGGTGAGACTAGCCCGTCGATGCGGCAACGTGCAGTAGCTCATTGGTCTGGTGGCACAAACGGCGTCGGAACAACGTTTTCAACGGCCCCACAATGCCCCGACGGCACCATCTGGTCCCGATGGGTGGCGTTGACCATCCCGTGGATTCGACCGGAACCTCGACCATCCGCCACACCCGCGCCGTCGCCCCGAGCCGACAACCCAGCCAGGCCGGACACCGCCCGGTGGTCGTCCACGGGGTCGTGGGCGGGTCACGGCGGGTCACAGGCGAGGCGAGTCACGGGCCCGGCCTGTTCCACCCCGGCGGGGGATGCCGACGGGTCTGCCGGCGGCGCCCGCGCGGCCGGCCACGCACAGTTGCCGGGTTGATTCCTCGCTCCAGCGCCTGGTCCAGCAGTATCGCCAGCCGGCATCCGGGATCGCGGGCCAACACCCGGTCGACCGCGATCCGGGCGAGCGGCCCGGCACCGGTGTGCCACGCCGACCAGGCCACCAACGCAAGGGGTGTGACGTCGTAGGGCGATGTGGCCCGGGCGGCCAGGTGCCTCCACAGGGCCAACGCCCGCTCGCCACGATCGCCCTCAACCCAGTCACAGCACTCGTCCCGTACCTCCTCGTCACGCAGCGCCACGAGGAAGCGGGCCACCCACTCCTCGGGAAGCCCGGCCCGCGCCGCGGCGATGTGCTCATCCACCGCCCCGGCGATCTCGCCGAGGACCTGCCGGCGCCAGCGTTGCCTCCCGTCCCGATCCGCACCCGAGCCGGTCCCGCCCGCTCCGGCGGCGCCGGTCGCGGTCGCCAGGTCGGCCTCGGCCCGCGCGACCGCCTGGTCCGACACCGGATTGGACCGTTCCAGGGTCTGTTCCAGTGCCCGTCGGTCGGGCAGCGCGACCAGGCCGGCGTAGGTCGCCGTGGCTACCGCGGGCGAGGTCCGGCCATCCGCCGCGGGTAGCGCGCGACCCTCGGGGGGACAGCATCCGGTCCGGTCACAGGCATAGGACCACCACCTGCCGGCGCCAACGTAGAGCGCGTCCACGAGGGTCAGCCCGGCATCGGCGAGCCCGGAGGCCACCGCCCGCACCAACGGCGGATCGGGCAGGCCGGCGGGTGGATCGCCGTCCACGCCGACACCGGCATAGACCAGGGCGAGCGCCTCGGTGGCACCGTCCCGGCGTACGTGGCCGGCCAGCACAGCGGGCAGCCCCGCGCACCGACGGGCCTCGGGCAGATCGACCCGCATGGTGACGCCGACGCGGCGATGCGGGCCGCGCAGTGCGACCAGCACCAGGCTGTCGCGGGGATGGAACCCGAGCAGGTACGGCACCAGTTCGACCAGGTCGGTCAGGCTGCCTGGACGCAGCGGTGGGCGGTTGGCGTGTGGGGTCAGGGCGTGATCGGTCATGCCCCGACGATCCGGCCCGCGGGCTCGGCACGCGAGGCCCGCAACGCGATCTGTGGATGACCAACCGGGCCTGTGGACAACCATCCGGTCCTGTCTGCGGGTGTGGACATACTGTGTGGCCATACCGGGCCCACTGGGGGCTGGGGCACCCCCACCGGCCGGTCTCCGGCCCTATGCTCCACCGCATGGATGACTCCGGTTTCACCGAACCGCTGCCCGCCCACGGTGTGCGGGACCTGCGGGAGAAGGTGCGCCGGCGAATCGAGGAACTCACCCGCGAGTCGCTGGACAACCCGCTCATCGACCTGGGGCTCGCCGTCCGCATCGGCGACTCGCTGGAATCGTTGCTCGACTCGGCGGACCAACTCGACGCCGCCGGCCGGCTGGCCGTCCGCGGCGCAGTGGAATACTTCGTGCTCAACCGCGACGAGCAGCCCGACGTGGACAGCCCGCACGGCTTCGTCGACGATGTCGGTGTGCTGAACCACACCTGCGAGCAGGTCGGGTTGCCCGAGTTCGGGGTGCGGCTGGACTGACCGCCGAACCGCCCGCTGGACCGACCGCGTGAATATGGCCCGGGGTTCCTCGGCCGTCGGTGCCGGGCCGGCTCAGGCCGGCTCCGGTGACGGCCGTGCGGATTCCGCCGGCGGGGACGCCGGCTGTGGCGGCTGCTGCGATGGCTGCGATGGCCAGGGCATGGACAGCAGGTCAGCCAGTTGCCGCGCGTTCGTCTGGGCATAGTCGGAGTAGCAGTTGTTCCACAGCACGTGGGTCGACTCCGCCCGCTCGGCCAGGTCGGCGACCCGGGGCGCCCACTCGGCCACCTCCCGTTCGGAGTACAGGTATCCGAACCGCTCGTGGATGTCACCGCTGGACCACCTGTCGCTGTGCCCGTGGAACCGCAGCACGGCCAGGTCGGCGGTGGCTGCCAGCACCGGCGGCACCGAACTCGGATACCCCTGAGGCATGTCGACGGACACGTACGGAACGGCGTAGGACGTGAGGAAGTCCAGCGTCTCGGCCCGATTGTCCTCACTCAGCCAGGACTTGTTGCGGAACTCCACGCAGACCCGGTAGGGCGCGGCCCGCCGAACGCACTCCAGGATGTAGTGCTTGTTGGCCCGTCCGATCGGGAACCAGGGCGGGAACTGGAACAGGACCGCGCCCAGCCGGCCAGCCTCGTGCAACGGCGCCAGCGCCGACAGGAACCGCTCCCACACCGCATCCCGGGTCCGCTCGTCGAGGTCGTGCGGGTAGATGCTGCGCTTCTCGGTCCGCGGGCGGAGGTCCTGGTAGAGGGTACCCGGCCGGGTCGGGTGCCCGGTGAGCAGCGAGAACGCCTTGACGTTGAACGTGAACCCGTCCGGCGTGCGTTCGGCCCACAGCCGGCTGTTCCGCTCGTTCGGCGGGGAGTAGTACGTCGAGTCGACCTCGACCAGCGGGAACCGCGCGGCGTAGTACGACAGGCGCGCGCCCGGCGTGTCCACCTCGGGTGGATACCATCCGGAGGCGAGCAGGGTGCGGTCGGTCCACGACGCGGTGCCGATGCGAAGCATGCCCACATGGTGTGTGTACCCCGTCTGGCTGACGGTTCACTCGGACCGGTCACACCGCGGCACCACCCACCCAGGCGGCCGGCGGTCCGCGGCCCGTGGTTACCGCAGCCGGCCGGCCCGCCACGCCCGAGCCGCCCGGGCCAGGGCGTGGGCGCACCGCTCGTTGCGTTCGGCCATCTCGTCGGCCGGCTGACCCGATCCCGAACCGCTGTCCTCGGCGCCCGCGTCCACCTCACGCCGGCCGATCGCGACGATCCGGAAGAACGCGGCGGCGCGTTCCAGTGCCACCGCGAAGTCGCCTCGGTAGGCGCCGGCCAGGATGGCGTCGGCGAACCGGTGCGTGGCCGGTGCGTCGGCGTCCTCACTCACCCCGGCGACCACCTCGTCCACCGGCGCCATGGCCCGGCCGGCGCGGTAGAAGTGGGACACCGCCTCGCCCTGGACCTGGCACCAACTCCGCAGCAGGTACAACACCCACAGCACGCCCGGCAACGTGTCCTCGTCGGCGTCCTGCCACAACTCGGCAAGGGTGTCCAGGCCGACGGTGTCGGCGAGGGTGACGAGCTGGCCGGTGTGCGCCCCGTCCGGGTCGCGCCCAGCCTCGACCAGCGCGGCCGCGGTGGCATGCGCGAGTTCCAGCCGGGCCAGCGGCTCGCCGTGGGATGCCGCGGCGGACAACCGCTCGATGTCGGCCACCCGGACCGCTCGCGGCGATGGTGGCTCCGGTTCGCTCATGGACACTTCCCAGCGGTGCTTCCGGGCGGCCCGGGCCCGCCCTGTCAGGCTGGCGTCGAGCCGGGAGGTGCTTGTCGCCTCCGCACCCGACCCAGAGTACGGAATCAACGCCCCGATGGCTCCTCGCCCAAGACGACGTCACCCGAAGGGCGGTAGGTCGCCGTCAGATACGTCGCTCCCCGTACACGGATGAAAGCGAAAAAGACCGTAATCAATGACAAATCTCACCATGACTGGTTAATCATCCGTAGCGCGAACGCCCGCAGTCAACCTGTAGTTGTATGGAGCCCACGCCGGCCCGCACCATGGCCCCGGTCCCGATCGAGTCGCCGTGAGCGACCACACGCCGAGAGGCGCCCCTGGGCGGGCCGGCGGAACGTTACCGCGCCGCAGTGGAGCGGTCCACAACGGCATCTGGCCCCGGACACACCAGGACCTCCCGCCCGTCGTCGAACCGGACCAGGTACGGCGGCTCGCCCGCCGGTCCCCGTACCTCGACGATCCTGCCCTCCCGCCCAACCTGTCCGACCACGTGTCCGTGGACGTGAAGCCGGTCTCCCACCGCTGCCCGCATCTCAGCACCTCCTGGTACCTGTGCGTACCCGGAGATCGGCTGTTCCACGCCCGCCGAACCGCCTCCCGGGCGCGGGTGGTTCCGCTCAGACGTCGCCGTAGCCGGCCAGTACGGCCTCGACCTCGGCAAGTTGGGTGCGCAGTTCGGTGGCCCGGCGCTCGGCCTCGTCCCGCTCGGTCTGGGCGATGTCGGCGATGGCCTGGCTCACCTGCTCGTTGTCCAGGAACCGCGCGACCCGCAACGCCGCCGCCGGCGACACCGCGGTGGCCTTGATCAGTGCCCGCGAACCCCGGCTCGCCTCCACGGTCCAGCCACGCTCGTCGTAGTGCAACTGCACCGTCAACCTCGGCACCTGCCGTTTGGCCGGCGCCCTGCGCCCACCCTCCGCGCGGGGCGCGGGACGGGTGGCCGGCTGCGCCGCGGGCTCTCCGACGCCGGCCGCCCGCACCGGTGCCGCCGGTGCTTGTGCCGGCGGGGGAACGTCCGGTGCCGCGGTGGCCGCGGCCG
>DASULA010000299.1:0-26948 GCA_036278435.1 Mycobacteriales bacterium
TCGTGGGTGACCAGCACGGCGGTGGTCTCCAGGCGCCGGAGCAAATCGCGGACCTCCACCCCCAGCTCGGTCCGCAACGCCGCGTCGATGGCCGAGAACGGCTCGTCGAGCAGCACGACCCGGGGCTCGGGCGCCAGCGCCCGGGCCAGCGCCACCCGCTGCTGCTGGCCGCCGGACAGCTCGTCGGGGCGGCGCCGCTGGTACCCGGCGAGCCCCACCATCTCCAGCAGCTCGCCGACCCGCTCGGCCCGGGACCGCCGTCGGATCCCCGGCCGGCCACCGGGGCGCCCCCGCAGTCCGAAGGCGATGTTGCCGGCCACGTCGACATGCGGAAACAGCGCACCGTCCTGCGGGACGATGCCGATACCTCGGCGCTCCGGACGGACGCAGACCCCGTCGCCGACCAGGGCGACACCGTCCAGAGCGACCCGCCCGCGCTCCGGGCGGTCGAATCCGGCAACCACCCGCAGCAGGGTGGTCTTACCCGAACCCGACGCGCCGAGGATCGCGGTCAGCCCGCCGGACCCGATCTCCAGGTCCACATCCCGCAGCGCTCGCACCGTCCCGCCCCTGACCGGGAAGCTCTTCTCGACCCCGCGCAGACTGAGCATTAGGCAAGCCTAACCTCAAATCGGCCGAACCAGTCGACCGGCCCCGGTTTGGCGCCGATCCGACCCGCGGGCACCCGGCCTGGTTGCGTTGCGGTCGACTCAGGCCGGCGGGGGACCAACGATCTGGTAACCGCGGTCGGCGGCCAGATCGGCCAGCCGGGCCGGGTCCGGCGGCCCGGCCGGCAACCCGGCGACGTCCGCGGCGAAGTGCTCGAATCCGGCCGGCCAGGTGAACTGCAACAACCGCAGCGAGACGGCCCCGGCCACGGCGAAGGCGTGCGGACGGTCGCGTGGCAGCAGAACGAACGCGCCCGGCCCGGCCTGCCAGGCTTCCTCGCCGCAGAACACCCGCATGCCCCCGGACAGGATGTAGAACGCCTCGTCATCATCGCGGTGTCGGTGCCAGGGGGTGGCGAACCCGGGCGGGCACTCCTGCTCGATCAGGGTCAGTGCACCACCGGTGTCAGACCCGGCGGCCTTGACTGTCACGGTGCTGCCCAGGAACGTGTGCCGGAGGCCGGCCCCGGCCGGCAGGTTGAGAGTGGTCACAGCGATGCCCCGTTCGGTGGAAGGTTCGGTGCTGGTGCCCGGCGGCGGGTCCGCTGGTCAGACCCGCGGCTGGCGGGTGTAAAGGCGGACCTCCATTCCGTCGGGATCGGTCAGACCGCCGATCAGCCACCCGGCGCTGCCCTCGACGATCCCCGAGTGCGCCACGCCCAGGCCATCCAGACGGCTCGCCCAGGACCCCAACTCCGCCAGCGTGGACACCCCGAGCGCCAGCGGGTCGAAACCCGCCAGTCGGGTGGCCCGATCGGCGTCCTCCCGCAGCGCGAGCATGAGGGTGCCGGCGGGGTCGCGTATGGCCACCCCGCGCAGCACCCCGGACTCGACGAACCTGATCGCCACCCGAAGGTCGAGCACGCGGCCGTACCAGGCGATGCTCCGGGTCAGATCCGACACCGGGATCTTGACATGGTGGAACCCGTCCAACCCAGCCATCGTCCCCTCCCGATCGACCAAAATTGGAGTCTGACTCTAGAGTGTTAACCTAACATCGTGGCGAGTGTCGAGAAACCCCGGCGGCGCTCGGACCGGACCCGGGGCCGCATCGTCGAGGCCGCCCACGGGTTGTTCATCGCCCGGGGCTACACCGGCACGACGTTCCAGGACATCGCCGACGCCTCCGGCGTAGCCGTCCAGACGGTGTACTTCCACTACGGAAAAAAGAGCAACCTGCTCAAGCACGTCGTGGACGTGGCCTCGGTCGGAGACACCGAGCCGGTCGCCCTGCTGGACCGGCCCGCCTTCGCCGACCTGAGGAGGGCCCGCGACCCCGCCGTGGCGATCCGGGGCTGGACCAGGCAGAGCGCGGCCATCCTGACCAGGGTCGCCCCCGTCCTGGCCGTGGTCCGCGCCGCCGCGTCCAGCGATCCGGAGATGGCCGCGCAGTGGGCGGTCAACAGCGAACAGCGACGCGTCGCCCACGGCGAGTTCGTCTCCATCCTGGTCGGCATGGGGGCGCTCCGGCGTGGGGTGACCCGCGGCCGGGCCACCGACGTCACGGTCGCGCTACTCGCGCCGGAACTCTTCCTCGTGCTGACCGGTGAGTGCCGGTGGACCGTCGGGCAGTGGCGGACCTGGACGGCCGACCACCTGATCCACGACCTGCTCGCCCGCCCGAGTGGATGAACCCGTCGAGCCTGGCTGGGCGGGCGGCGGCCCCGCGGCTGGGCAATGTCGGGTCACCCCGCCCCCAGCCGCCACATCCGCATGGTGTCCTCTAGCCGGTAGCCCAGCCGCGTGTTGACCGCGACCATGTGCCGGTTGTCGTCGGCGTTGAACGTCTGGTACTCGGTGACGCCTGGTTCGGCCGCGGACAGCCAGCGCAGCATGTTCGCCTTGAGCCACAGGCCCAGGCCGCGCCCCCGGTGCGGCCGGAACACGGTGGTCTCGGCCTGCGCGGCCCGCGGCGAGTCCGGCGACACGTGCACCGCGGTCATCCCGGCCAACTCGCCGGTGTTCGGCTCGGCCGCGGCCAGCACGTACCCGCGCAGACCCAGCGCGGTCAGGTACGCCTCGCCGCGGCGGACCCTGGCGCCGGTCCACCCGACCGCGCGCAGGCCGGATTCGCCGATCGGCGCGTCGTTCATCGCCGCCATCAACCGGGCGAAGGGTTGCAGCAACTCCGCTGGGCAGCCGCCCACCCAGCGGACCAGGCGGTAGCCACCGGCCCGGGACTCCGCTCCGGCGGCACAACCATCCAGAGTGGACCAGTCCACCTCGGCGACGCGCAGGATCCGGCGGGTCGAGTCGAGCACAGGCCGAGCGCCGGCGTTGACCGCGAACGACTCACCGGGTGAACCGTTGCTCACCCACGCGTAGGTCCGCTGCCGGCCGTGCGCCCGTGCCTCGGCCGTGGCCACCGCGAGCAGCCGGCGGCCGAGACCGTGTCGTCGATGATCCGGACGCACCTGTAGGTCCACCTTGGACAGGTGCGAGTTCTCGTCGGTGAACAGCCACACCGTGACCACACCGGCCGTCTGGCCGCCGGCATCGCCGCGAGCCAGCCAGGTACGCGGTTCGCGGTCGGCGGCCGGGTGCAGCCGCTCGGCCACCTCGACGTGTCCCGGCGGCGGATCGGCCGGCAGGTCGGCCCGGCGGACCGCGGCCAGGCACGCCCGCAGGGACCGCAGGTCCGCCTCGGTGGCGGCGTCACGGGTGATCCGCAGGACGTCCACGGGGCCTGTATATCCGAGCGTCCCACCGGCGTCGAACCGGTTTTCCGACCGGCCCGGTGGCGGCCGGCACGGCAGCCGGCGGGGTCAGTTCTGGATGCCCAGACGGCGGGCCAGGGTGGGCACGTCGGCGTGGCAACGGGCCCACCAGCGGTCCAGCTTGTAGCCGAAGCCCTCGTCGACCTGCCGCATCCGCAGGTCCTCCTCGGCCGTCCAGGTCACGATCTCGGTCACATCGGCACGCTCCGCGCGCAGCCAGCGCACCATCTCCGCCCGCATCCACACGGTCAGCCCGTGCCCCCGATGCGCGGGCACCACCGTGGTGTCCTGCTGGCAGGCCCGGCGCGGTGTCCAGCGCGAGATCGTCACCTCGGTCAACCCGGCCACCTCACCGGTCGGCTCGTGCAGCGCGGCCACCACCCGGTACTCCCGGCCGGCCCGCCGGTCGGACTCCTCCTGCTGGCGGACCAGGGTGGAGTCCCACTCGGTCGGCTCCACCCCCAGGGTGCCCACCGGGGCGTCCCGCATCGCCCGCTTGGCCAGCCCGTAGGACGGCAGCAGGTCGTCCGGAGCGCCGTCGACCCAGGCGGCCAGCCGGTAGGACGGATGCTCCTCCTCGGCCAGGGCGTCCAGCCTCGGGCCGTTCACCGACATCAGGTCCAGCAGCGAGCGGGCCTCGCGCAACTCCACCCGCAGGCCCCGGGCGTGCACGAACCGCATCCCGTCGGTGCCCTCGGCGACATCGGCGACCAGGATGGTGCGCCGCTCGGCCAGCAGCACCCGCACCGCGTCGGTGAGCAGCCAGGTACCCGCGCCACGCCGTCGGTAGGCCGGGTGCACGGCCAGGTGCAACTCGCCGACATGGGAGTTCTCCCGGCCGGGCAGGTAGAGCCTGGCCAGCCCGACCACCTCACCGTGCTCCTCGGCGGTCCAGAACGCGGCCCGTTCGGACGGCCAGCGGGGCCGCAGCATGGCCACGGTGTCCTCGGCGGCGGGCGGCGGGTCACCCGGTAGGTCGTAGGCCAGCACCGCCCCCAGCAGACGTCGGCATCCGGCCACGTCGGGGGCACCCGCGTCCGGCGGGAGCAGGGGGTTCACCAGCACCCAACCTGCCTACGCGATTCGGATGCCTCGACCAACAGCATTTCAGCCACCATTCGGTCACGTTTCAGAAAGTGGGGGCCTGACCGGTCCAACAGCGTCTGGTTTGCGGTGGCTTCTGACCCCCGGATGGCAGGATGGCGCGGTGAGCCTGTACCGGGACGAGGCCGTCGTGCTGCGCCTGCACAAGCTGGGCGAGGCCGACCGCATCGTCACCCTGCTCACCCGCCGGTACGGGCGGGTGCGGGCGGTGGCCAAGGGAGTGCGGCGCACCACATCGAAGTTCGGTGCCCGGCTGGAGCCGTTCAGCCACGTGGACGTGCAACTGTGGACCGGCCGCAACCTGGACATCGTCACCCAGGCCGAGAGCATCACCGCCTACGGTGCGGACCTGGTCGCCGACTACCCCGGCTACACCGCGGGCAGCGCCGTGCTGGAGACCGCCGAGCGGCTCACCGGCGAGGAACGGGAGCCGTCGCTGCGGCTGTACCTGCTCGTCCTCGGGGCGCTGCGCACCCTGGTCGCCGGCGAGCACGAACCGCGCCTGGTACTCGACGCGTTCCTGGTCCGGTCGATGGCGGTGGCCGGCTGGCAGCCGGCGCTGACCGAGTGCGCGCAGTGCGCCGCGCCCGGGCCGCACCGGGCGTTCTCGGTGCCGGTGGGGGGAGCGGTGTGCTCCGACTGCCGCCCGCGCGGGTCGGTGCTGCCCGCGCCGGAGACCTTCGACCTGCTCCAGGCGCTGCTCGCCGGCCAGTGGGCGGTCGCCGACGCCAGCCAGCCGGCCGCGCGTCAGGAGGCCAGCGGCCTGCTCGCCGCCCACCTCCAGTGGCACCTGGAGCGCGGGCTGCGCTCGCTTCCACTGGTCGAACGGGACCGTCCGGCACACCCGCGGTCCCCGTCCGGCGGGCTGCCGCGGGCGGCCGTAGAGTCGGGGCGAGCGGATTCCACACCCGTGGAACCGGTGCCCCGGGAGTCACGGTGAGACGGTCGGAGCAGGCCAGCCGCGGGTCAGGCCGGCGGTCGTACCAGCGGCCGAGGCCGCACCCGTCCGGAGCGGCCCCACCGGACATTCCGGCCGACCTGGTGCCGAGCCACGTCGCGGTGGTGATGGACGGCAACGGCCGGTGGGCCAAGGCCCGCGGGCTGCCCCGCACCAGCGGGCACGAGGCCGGTGAGGACGCGCTGTTCGACTGCGTGGAGGGTGCGATCGAGCTGGGCGTGCGGTGGCTGTCGGCGTACGCCTTCTCCACCGAGAACTGGCGGCGCTCGCCGGACGAGGTGCGCTTCCTGATGCGATTCGTCGAGGGGGTGTTCCAGCGCCGGCTGGAGGACATGGACGCCCTGGGCGTGCGAGTGCGCTGGTGCGGGCGCCAGCCCCGGCTGTGGCGCAACGTGGTCCGGCGGTTGCAGCAGGCCGAGCAGCGCACCCGGGGCAACGACGTGGTCAACCTGGTGATGTGCGTGAACTACGGGGGGCGCTGGGAGATCGCCGACGCGATGGCGGCGATGGCCGAAGACGTGCGGGCCGGCCGGTTGCGCCCGGACAGGATCACCGAACGCACGATCCATCGGTACCTTTATATCCCTGATATGCCGGATGTGGACCTGTTCATTCGGTCGTCCGGCGAGCAACGCACCAGCAACTTCCTGCTCTGGCAGTCCTCCTACGCCGAGCTGAACTTCGTCGACACGCTCTGGCCCGACTTCGACCGGCGGCACCTGTGGGCTGCCTGCCAGACGTATGCGAACCGAGACCGCCGGTTCGGCACCGCCGAGCCGGTCGTCCTGCCCGCCCCGGGTTGAGGGAGGTTGAGGGCGAGGCTTCGGCCGAAGCCGTACCGCCGCGCCGGTCCGCGCCATCGCCTCACGATCGGTGTTCCGCGGCGGGTTCACCAATTCGGGCCAACGGGGGAAAATAGCCGGTAAGAAGCGGTCCGTGGCACCTGACCCGCCGCGCGTCCCGGTGACCGGCAGTGATCGACCGGGCGACTGCCGTCTGGAACCATCGCACGACCGTTCGCGTCGACAGGTCGTGGCTGCTGACGACGTCGCGACGTCGCGCCGACCGATGCCTCCCCGTACCGCGCCGGGGCAGGAAAGGACATCCCGTGACCACGCCTCCGGAGTGGAATCCGAATCCCGACGACCCGCCTCCCGTCGGGTCACCGGACCCGACCCAGCAGCACGGCGGGCAGTTCCCGTACGCTCAGCCGACCGAACAGTCATACCCCGGCCAGCAGCCGTACGGTCAGCCGGCCCAGCCGCCGGGACCGCAGCCGCCCCCGCCACAGTACGGTCAGCCCTCCTACGGCCAGCAGCCTTACGAGAGCCAGCAGCCTTACGGCCAGCAACCGTATGGCCAGCCCTATGGGCAGCAACCGTACGGCCAGCAGCCGTACGGCCAGCCCTATGGGCAGCCCGGCTACGGAGCCCCGCCGCCCTACGGGCAGTACGGGGGTCAGCCGCCGTACGGCACGCCGCCCTACCAGAAGGGGCGCGGCAAGCTCGCGTTCCTGCTCGGCGGGGCGGCGGCGATCGTGGTGGCACTCGGCGTGGTGCTGTTCCTGGTGCTCCGCGGCGGTGGTGTCACGTCCTCGCCCGAGGCGGCCACCCGGGCGTTCTGGCAGGCGGCCAAGGACAACGACCCGGCCGCGGCCAGGAAGGTCGTGTGCGCCGCCCACCGGGACGAGATCAGGGGCACCGCGGGCTTCTCCGACCCGCGGGAGACGCTCGACTCGTTCACCGTCGGCAACTCCACCACCAAGGATGGCCAGACGATCGTGCCGGCGAAACTGAAGGTCACCGAGGGCAGCCAGTCCCAGCAGGTCGAGGTGGACACGGTGGTGGTCAAGGAACACGGGCAGTTCCTGGTGTGTGACTTCACCGTGCCCGACGTCGACACCACCGGCATCTTCGGCACCGGCGGATAACCGGACAGCCGGATAATCCGGTACCACCGACCGGATCAGCTAGGCGATACTGACCGATCCCGCGGCTTCCGGGCGGGCCGGGACCGCGGGTCGGCCAGAGTCGTGAGTACCCTGTGCCGGCACCCACCACCGACCGCCAGCCGGATGGAGCACAGCACATGGCCACCCCCCCCGACCACATCGACGCACTTGTCAGTCTGAGCAAGCGGCGCGGCTTCGTCTATCCCAGCAGCGAGATCTACGGCGGGCAGCGGTCCGCCTGGGACTACGGCCCGCTGGGCGTGGAACTCAAGGAGAACGTCAAGCGCCAGTGGTGGAAGTTCATGGTGCAGGGGCGCGAGGACGTGGTGGGGCTGGACTCCTCGGTGATCCTGGCGCCGGAGGTGTGGGTGGCCTCCGGACACACCGACGCCTTCGTCGACCCGCTGACCGAGTGCCAGTCGTGCCACAAGCGGTTCCGGGCCGACCACCTGGAGGAGGCCTATGAGGCCAAGCACGGCCGGCCGCCGGTGGGTGGCCTGGCCGACGTGAACTGCCCGAACTGCGGCACCAAGGGCGCGTTCACCGAGCCGCGGATGTTCAACGGCATGCTCAAGACCTACCTGGGCCCGGTCGAGGATGCCTCCGGCCTGGCCTACCTGCGGCCGGAGACGGCGCAGGGGATCTTCGTGACGTTCGGCAACGTGCTCCAGTCCTCCCGGCGCAAGCCGCCGTTCGGCATCGGACAGATCGGGAAGTCATTCCGCAACGAGGTCACTCCCGGCAACTTCATCTTTCGCACCCGCGAGTTCGAGCAGATGGAGATGGAGTACTTCGTCGAGCCGGGCACGGACGAGGAGTGGCACCAGTACTGGATCGACGAGCGGACTCGCTGGTACATCGAGCTGGGGTTGCGCAAGGAGAACCTGCGCTTCTACGAGCACCCCAGAGAGAAGCTGTCGCACTACTCCAAGCGCACCGTGGACATCGAGTACCGGTTCAACTTCGGCGGGCAGGAGTTCCACGAACTGGAGGGCGTGGCCAACCGGACCGACTTCGACCTGACCACCCACTCCCGGGCCTCCGGCGTTGACCTGTCCTACTTCGACCAGGAGAAGGGCACCCGCTGGACGCCGTACGTGGTGGAGCCGGCGGTCGGGGTGAACCGGGCGATGCTGGCCTTCATGCTCGACGCCTACGGCGAGGACACCGCGCCCAACGCCAAGGGCAAGCTGGAGAAGCGCACGGTGATGCGGCTGGACGCCCGGCTGGCGCCGGTGAAGGCCGCGGTGCTCCCGTTGTCGCGCAACGCGGATCTGTCGCCCAAGGCGCGTGACCTGGCCGCGCTGTTGCGCCGGGACTGGAACGTGGAGTTCGACGACGCCGGCGCGATCGGCCGCCGGTACCGCCGGCAGGACGAGATCGGCACACCGTACTGCGTGACGGTCGACTTCGACACCCTCGCCGACCAGGCGGTGACCGTGCGGGAACGCGACTCGATGTCGCAGGAACGGGTCGCGCTGGACCAGGTCCGCGGCTACCTGGCCGAACGCCTGGCCGGCTGTTAGCCGTCGGTGACCGGCGGCGTTCGCTGACGGTTGCCGTGCGGGGCGCGATGTCCCGCGGATCGCCGGATGGGGCGTTCGACGGGCGTGTCGGCGTAACCCGGTTGCCGGGTCAGTCGTTGATCCTGGTGCCACGCCACGTCGATTGCGGTGGACGGCTGCGAAGTCTACGAGTGCGCTGAAGCCACGTCGGGTGTGTTTCCCACGCCCCTGGAGGTATTCCGCGGACCCCGAACGGCGAGCGCGTGGGCCAGCGGCCGGCGCACCGGTTCCTCCCGATACCGGTGCGCCGGCGCGATCTTCCCGTCGGCCACGACCGCGTCGGTCGGCCCGGCTGCGCCGCGCCGTCCCGCGCCGCGTAAGGTGACAGCCCTCACAGTGTGGTGAGGGTGACCGCGTGCGGCAGGCGCCCCGTGGTCTTCGCGCTACGGTCGGTTCCTGGCCGATGCCCAGCGGTCGTGGATCGACCGGTCGTCCCCGCACGCGTGGGGGTCTTCCTCACGGGAAAGGTGCTAGCTGCGTGACCGCGAGGCGTAGCGTGCAGGCTCTGGTCTTCGGGCCGGGGGTGGCGTATCGATTCGGTTCTGACAGAACAGTTCGACGTCCTGTCAGGTATGGGAAGTCAGATGGTGAAGCGGGCGTACCGGTACCGCTTCTACCCGACCCCGGAGCAGGCCGAGCAGCAGGCCGAGCAACTGTCCAAGACGTTCGGGTGCGTGCGGTATGTGTACGACGGCCCACCGACCGATGTGGTGGGCGTCGACACCAGGATCACGTCCCTGATCACTTTGTCTACGGGGGAGAAGGTCACCAACCCCCACGAGCGCGCCGACCGAGAACGGCTGGCCCGCGCCCAGCGTGCCCGGGTGCATGGTCGGATCGCCGACCGGCGCCGGGACTTTCTGCACAAACTGTCCACGAGGATCATCCGCGGGAACCAAACGGTGGTCATCGAGGATTTGACCGTGCGCAACATGGTCAAGAACCACACCCTGCCCCGCGCGATCTCCGACGTGGCGTGGCGACAGTTACGGGCGATGTTGGAGTACAAGGCCGCCTGGTACAGCCGGAATCTGGTAGTCGTGGACCGGTGGTTCCCATCATCGAAGGCCTGTTCGGACTGCGGGACCATCATCGAGTCGCTGCCGCTGCGCGTCCGCGAGTGGACCTGCCCGGGGCGCGGTGTGGTGCACGACCGCGACGTGAACGCGTCGCGAACTCTGCGAGCCGCCGGGCTGGCGGTGCTCGCCTGTGGAGACGGAGTGAGACCACCTCGCTCCTGACGCGAGGAGGCATCCATTGGTGAAGCAGGAATCCCTTCCCCTCAGGAAGGGAAGAGTCAACAAGTTCGTCTATGACTTCACCGAGGGCAACAAGGACCTGAAGGATCTGCTCGGCGGCAAGGGCGCGAACCTCGCCGAGATGACCAACCTGGGCCTGCCCGTACCGCCGGGCTTCACCATCACCACCGAGGCGTGCAAGGTCTACCTGCGCACCGGCCGGGAGCCCGACGAACTGGCCGGGCAGGTCGGCGAACGCCTTCGCCACCTGGAGACGGCCATGGGCAAGCGGCTCGGCGACCCGGCCGACCCGCTGCTGGTGTCGGTGCGCTCCGGGGCGAAGTTCTCCATGCCCGGAATGATGGAGACCGTCCTGAACATCGGGCTCACCGACCAGTCGGTGGCCGGGCTGGTTACCCAGTCGGGGAACGAGCGGTTCGCCTGGGACTCCTACCGCCGGCTCATCCAGATGTTCGGCCGGACCGTGCTGGACATCGACGGCGACCTGTTCGAGACGGCCATCGACGAGGCGAAGAGGGCCAGGGGTGGCGACCGGCCGGCCTCCGACCTGGATCTGGACGCCGCCGACCTGCGGGCCCTGGTCGAGACGTTCAAGCAGATCGTTCGGGACCGGGCCGGGCGTGACTTCCCGCAGGACCCGCGCGAGCAGATGGACCTGGCCGTCCGGGCGGTGTTCAACTCCTGGAACGCGCCCCGGGCGATCCTCTACCGGCGGCAGGAACGTATCCCGGCCGACCTGGGCACCGCGGTCAACGTGGTGGCGATGGTGTTCGGCAATCTGGGCATGGATTCCGGCACCGGGGTGGCGTTCACCCGCGACCCGGCCACCGGCGCGCAGGGCATCTACGGCGACTACCTGCAGAACGCGCAGGGCGAGGACGTGGTCGCCGGCATCCGCAACACGATCCCGCTGGAACAGCTCGAACGGATCGACAAGCCGGCCTACGACGAACTCCTGTCGATCATGTCGACGCTGGAGAGCCACTACAAGGACCTGTGCGACATCGAGTTCACCATCGAGCGCAACAAGCTGTGGATGCTCCAGACCCGGGTCGGCAAGCGCACCGCCGCGGCGGCGTTCGTGATCGCCACCCAGCTCGTCGACGAGGGCCTGATCGACACCGACGAGGCGATCGACCGGGTCACCGGCGCCCAGCTCGCCCAACTGATGTTCCCGACCTTCGACGAGAAGGCCGACAGGCGGCAGATCGGCCGGGGCATGAACGCCTCGCCCGGTGCCGCGGTGGGCCGGGCCGTGTTCGACTCGGTGCGCGCCGCCGAGCTGGCCGCCGCCGGTGAGCAGGTCATCCTGGTCCGTCGGGAGACCAACCCCGACGACCTGGGCGGCATGATCGCCGCGCAGGGCATCCTCACCTCGCGCGGCGGCAAGACCTCGCACGCCGCCGTGGTGGCCCGGGGCATGGGCAAGACGTGCGTCTGTGGTGCCGAGGAACTCGACGTGGACGTGCGGGCCCGCCGGTTCACCGCGCCCGGCGGGGTCACCGTCGCCGAGGGCGACGTGATCTCCATCGACGGCACCACCGGCACCATCTACCTCGGCGAGGTGCCGGTGCAGCCCTCGCCGGTGGTGCAGTACTTCGAGGGCACCCTGCCCGCCGAGGGGGCCGACGTGGATCCGCTGGTCGCGGCCGTGCACCGGCTGGTCGCACACGCCGACTCCGCCCGCCGGCTGAAGGTGCGGGCCAACGCCGACACCCCCGAGGACGCCGAGCGGGCCCGCCGGTTCGGTGCGACCGGCATCGGCCTGTGCCGCACCGAGCACATGTTCCTGGGCGAGCGCCGCCAGCTCGTCGAGGACCTGATCCTGGCCGAGACCGACGCGCAGCGGCAGTCCGCGCTGGACGCGCTGGAGCCGTTGCAGCGGGAGGACTTCCTCGGGATCTTCCGGGCCATGGACGGCCTGCCGGTGACCGTGCGGCTGATCGACCCACCGCTGCACGAGTTCCTGCCCGACCTGACCGAACTGTCGGTGCGGGTGGCACTCGCCGAGGCCAACGGGGGGACCGGCGGGACGCGGGACGACGGCGGCCAGACGCACGACGAGAAGCTGCTCGACGCGGTGCGGCGGCTGCACGAAACCAACCCGATGCTCGGCCTGCGCGGGGTGCGGCTCGGCCTGGTCATCCCCGGGCTGTTCGGCATGCAGGTCAAGGCGATCGCCGAGGCGGCCGCGCAGCGCCGCAAGGACGGCGGTGACCCGCGGCCGGAGATCATGATCCCGCTGGTCGGCGCCGTGCAGGAACTGGAGATCATCGCCGAGGAGACCCGGGCCGTGCTGGCCCGGGTGGCCGAGGAGTCCGGGGTGGACGTTCCGGCGCTGGTCGGCACCATGATCGAGGTGCCCCGGGCGGCGCTCACCGCCGGCCAGATCGCCGGGGCGGCCGAGTTCTTCTCCTTCGGCACCAACGACCTGACCCAGATGGGCTGGGGCTTCTCCCGCGACGACGTGGAGGCCTCGTTCTTCAGCCGATATCTGGAGCTGGGCATCTTCGGGGCGTCACCGTTCGAGTCGCTGGACCGCGAGGGGGTCGGCCGGCTGGTGCGGATCGCCGTGGCCGAGGGCCGGGCCGCCCGGCCGGACCTGCACCTGGGCATCTGCGGCGAGCACGGTGGCGATCCGGAGTCGGTGCACTTCTTCCACGAGGTGGGGCTGGACTACGTGTCCTGCTCGCCGTTCCGGATCCCGGTGGCCCGGCTGGAGGCCGGCCGGGCGGCGGTGGCGGACAAGGCGTCAGGCAGCCGTTGACGAGGACCGTCTCGGTTGCCAGCAGGGCGGTCGGCGCGGTCGCGCTGGCCGCCCTGCTGGTGGTCGGGGGCACCGCGTTGCGGGTCTGGCAGGTGGCCCGGCAGGACCATCGGCCGCGTTCGGACGCGATCCTGGTGCTCGGCGCCTCCCAGTTCGACGGACGGCCCTCGGAGGTGCTGCTGTTCCGGTTGGAGCACGCGCTGGAGCTGTGGCGCGAGGGGGTGGCGCCCCGGATCGTGACGGTGGGCGGCAACCAACCCGGTGACCGGTTCACCGAGGCCGGCAGCGGCGTGCGCTGGCTGGCCGAGCACGGCGTGCCGGAGCCGAACCTGGTCGCGGTCGAGGAGGGCAACGACACGTTGCAGAGCGTCCGGGCGGTGGCCCGGGTGTTCGTCAAACGTGACTGGCGCAGCGTGGTCATCGTCACCGACCCGTGGCACTCGCTGCGCTCGCTGCGGATGGCCCGGGATGTTGGCCTGGACGCCACGACGTCCCCGACCCGGGCCGGCCCGGCCGTGCGGACCCGGGGTACCGAACTGCGGTACATCGCCAGGGAGACCGCCGCGTACCTGTTCTACCGCCTGTTCCACCGCAGCTCCGAAGCCGGCCCGAACGCGGTGTAGGGCGCGAGGGGTCGCCGGCCGGTGGGCCGGAGTCGACCCCGGCGTTGCGCCGCCGCCGTCTGACAATCGCTGATGTACGGCGGTATGGTGATTTAATAGTTAAGTTTGGTTCGACGTCTTTTGGGCGTTGCTGTGGGTAGCATCGGGTGCACGATGTCGAATGGTCCGAGGTGCGTCGCTCCCTCGGGTGTGGGGAACGGGTGTGGTCTGGTGCAGACTCTCGGTGCCTTCATCAGGGCCGTCCGGCTGGGACAGGGCCTGTCGCTGTCGGATCTGGCGCGACGCGCGTATCTCAGCAAGGCCTATCTGTCGATGGTGGAACGCGACGCTCGGGTGCCCTCGGACTCGGTGCGGCGCAACCTGGCAGAGGCCCTTGGCGTGGACCTACCCCGATCGCCAGGCTCATCCGAATCCGCCGACACCCAGCAACGTGAGGTTTTCTCGCGAAAACCTCACCAGTAACCGGTTACAAGGGCAGGTTTTCGCGAGAAAACCTCAGGCGGCGCCGTTGTCGCGTGGGTCGCCGTGGGCGGTTCGTTGGTGGATTTGCGTGGAGGGTTGGTATACCCCGTGAATGCGGTTCTCGTACCACGGGCATGACCTGGCGCGGCGGGTCGTCGAGCCGGCGAAGGTCGGCTACCTCGCCGGTTCGGCGCCGTTCGAACGGTCGGAGTTCGAGCGGGACCGGGCCCGGGTGCTGCACTCGTTCGGGCTGCGCCGGCTGGCCGCCACCACCCAGGTCGAACTGGCCGGTGCGCACGACTTCCCGCGCACCCGGCTCACCCACTCCCTGGAGGTGGCCCAGATCGGCCGCGAGATGGGCGCGGCGCTGGGCTGCGACCCCGACCTGGTCGACGCCGCTTGCCTCGCGCACGACCTCGGGCACCCGCCGTTCGGGCACAACGGCGAGGCGGCGCTGGACCTGGTGGCCGGCCCCTGCGGCGGCTTCGAGGGCAACGCGCAGACGCTGCGGGTGCTCACCCGGCTGGAACCCAAGGTGCTCACCGACGCCGACCATCCCGCCGGCCTGAACCTCACCCGGGCCGTGCTCGACGCGACGGTCAAGTACCCGTGGACCCGGTCGGCGACCCGGGGCACGCAGCCGCCCGGGGCCAAGTTCGGGGTGTACGACGACGACCTGGCCGCGTTCGACTGGGTGCGTTCCGGCGCCCCGCCGGGCCGTCGTTGCCTGGAGGCCCAGGTCATGGACTGGGCCGACGACGTGGCCTACTCGGTGCACGACGTCGAGGACGGCATCCACTCTGGACACGTCCGTCCGGACCGGCTGGCCGATCCGGACGAACGCGCCGAGCTGTGCGGGTTGACCGCGAGGCTGTTCCTGTCCGCGCCGCCGGTGGAACTGGATGCGGTGCTCACCGATCTGCTGAACCTGCCGGTGTTGCGTGGCGTGGTGGGTTACGACGGCGGCGGCCGGGCCCAGGTCGCGCTCAAACGGGCCACCAGCGAGCTGACCGGCCGGTTCTGCGCCGCGGCGGTGAGCGCGACCCGCGTGGCGGCCGGTCCCGGACCGCTGGCCAGGTACGCCGCCGACCTGGTCGTGCCGGCCCGCGCCGCCGCGGAGTGCGCGCTGCTCAAGGGCCTGGCGGCCCGGTACGTGATGGCACGGGAGGGGGTGGCCGCGATGCAGCGGCGGCAGCGGGAACTGCTGACCGAACTGGTCGACGCGCTGACCCGGCACGCCCCGGACCACCTGGACCCGGCGCTGCGCCCGGCCTGGCGGGACGCCGCCGACGATCCGGCCCGGCTGCGCGTGCTGGTCGACCAGGTGGCCAGGCTCACCGACTCGTCCGCGGTCGAGTGGCATGCCAGGCTCACCGGTGCGGCGGGTGGGTCGGTGGTGTCCGTGCCGGGAATATTGTGATCGCCTCGGGGGGCTGGTCACAGGCAGAAGCAGACGGGTGAGCCCACGCTCGCGAACCCTCAGCGGAATATGAGTCGGACACGTCAATGGAGGAGTACATGAGCGACGACCGGACGTTCGTCATCGTCGGAGCCAGTCTCGCCGGTGCCAAGGCGGCTGAGACGCTTCGGGAGGAGGGGTTCGACGGGCGGGTGGTCCTCATCGGCGCCGAACCCGACCGCCCCTATGAGCGTCCCCCGCTGTCCAAGGGCTACCTGCTGGGCAACGACGAACGCGAGTCGGTGCACGTGCACGAGGCCGGCTGGTACGACGAGCACAAGGTGGAACTGCGGCTGGGCACCCGGGTCACCGCGATCGACCGGACCGCCCACCAGGTGGAACTCGACAGTGGCGAGCGGCTGGGCTACGACAGGCTGCTGCTGACCACCGGTTCGGTGCCGCGCCGGCTGAACCTGCCCGGCGCCGACCTGGACAACGTGCTCTACCTGCGCTACCTGCCCGACTGCGAGCGGATCAGTGCCGAACTGCACGACGGCGCCCGCGTGGTGATCATCGGCGCCGGGTGGATCGGTCTGGAGGTGGCCGCCTCGGCCCGGGGGAGGGGTGCCGAGGTGACCGTGGTGGAGGTGGCCGCGCTGCCGTTGCAGCGGGTGCTCGGCGACGAGGTCGCGACGCTCTTCGCCAACCTGCACCGCGCCAAGGGTGTCGACCTGCGGTTGAGCACCGGCCTGCGGGAGTTCCGCGGCACCGACGGGCGGGTCAGCGCGGTCGTGCTGGACGACGGCACCGAGCTGCCGGCCGACGCGGTGGTGGTCGGTGTGGGCATCACCCCGGCGGTCGAACTGGCCGAGGCGGCCGGACTGGACGTGGACAACGGGATCAAGGTGGACGCCTCGCTGCGCACGTCCGACCCGGACGTGTTCGCCGCCGGTGACGTGGCCAACTCGTTCAACCCACGGCTGGGCCAGCACATCCGGGTGGAGCACTGGGCGAACGCGCTGGCCGGGGGCCCGGCCGCGGCCAAGGCGATGCTCGGCCAGGACGTGACCTACGACCCGGTGCCGTACTTCTTCACCGACCAGTACGACATGGGCATGGAGTACGCCGGTTACACCTCGGCCGGCAACTACGACCAGGTGGTATTCCGCGGCGACCCGGCCAGCGGCGAGTACGTCGCGTTCTGGCTGGCCGGCGGCCGGGTGGTGGCCGGCATGAACGTCAACGTGTGGGACGTCTCCGACGAGATCCAGCGGATCATCCGCACCGGCGCGCAGGTCGACCCGGCCAAGCTCACCGACCCGAACATCCCCCTGACCGACCTGCCCTGAGGAGCAACACCCTGACGTGGCCCGGCGCACTCAGCGAGCGCCGGGCCACGGTCCCGCTGGAACGAGCCGAGAACCGGTTCTTGTCGAGCGTTATGCTCGGTACGCATCGCGCCGATGCTCGATGTCGACGACCCGTACGGTGTGCTTCCGTTCATCGATCCGGTATCTGATGCGGTAGGTGCCGCGTCTGGCGCGCCACTGACCGTCGAACGGCTTGCGCAGGGGCGCACCGACGCGGTAAGGATTCTCGACTAACGGGCCTTGCATGAACTCGATGCATGCTGCGGCGACTGCTTCGGGAAGCAGGTCTGACAGTTGCCGTTCTGCTGAACCAGACACAGCAAGGGACCAGTTGCTCACGCTCACCGATCGTGTCGCCGGCGCTCGAACCGTGCGATGACCTCGTCGAGGGTGTAGAAGTCACCTCGCTCGAACTCGGCGTCCGAGCGAGCGACCCTTGCCTGGGCCTCGGGGTCGGCGAACAGCTCCATGGTTGCCTCGATTGACTCCATGTCCTCAGTGGAGATGAGCAGCGCGGTGTCTCGTCCGTTCCGTGTCACAATGATTCTTTCATGCGTTTTGTGCACTTCGTCCACGAGCTCGGACAGGTGCGCCTTGACCTCGGTCAGCGGTAGCGTCTTCATGGTCCGAATTCTAGTCTATTGGGTCTCGGTAGGCCAATCGTAGGTGGGAGACGCGGTGGTCCGGGGGTGCGCATAGACTGCCCGGCGTGGCTGGGCGGATCCGCGATGAGGACATCGCGCTGGTCCGCGAGCGGTCGCCGGTCGAGGAGGTAGTCGGCGAGCAGGTGGCGCTGCGCAACGCCGGCGGCGGCTCGATGAAGGGGCTGTGCCCGTTCCACGACGAACGCTCCCCGTCGTTCCACGTCACTCCGGCGCGCGGGCTGTGGTACTGCTTCGGCTGCGGCGAGGGCGGCGACGTCATCCGGTTCGTGGAGAAGGTGGACGGCGTCGGGTTCACCGAGGCGGTCGAGCGACTGGCCGCCCGCGCCGGTGTCCAACTCCGCTACGTCGAGGGCGGGTCCGCGCCGATCCGCCAGCGCGGCGAGCGGTCCCGGCTGCTGGAGGCCAACGCCGCCGCGCAGGAGTTCTACGCCGGCCAGTTGGCCGGCGTAGAGGCCGGCCCGGCCCGGGAGTACCTGACCGGGCGCGGGTTCGACTCCGACGCGGTGGCCCGGTTCGGCTGCGGGTTCGCCCCGGCTGGCTGGGACGCGCTGACCCGCCACCTGCTCGGCCGCGGGTTCAGCCAGCGGGAGCTGATCACCGTCGGGCTGTCCCGGGAGTCCCGCCGTGGTGGCGTCATCGACCGGTTCCACCGCCGACTGCTCTGGCCGATCCGGGACACCTCCGGTGACGTGCTCGGTTTCGGTGCCCGCCGGCTGTTCGACGACGACCCGATCGAGGCCAAGTACCTCAACACCCCGGAGACCCCGGTCTACAAGAAGGGCCAGGTGCTCTACGGCATGGACCTGGCCCGCCGCGACATCGCCCGTCGGCACCAGGCCGTGGTGGTCGAGGGATACACCGACGTGATGGCCTGCCACCTGGCCGGGGTGCCCACCGCGGTGGCCACCTGCGGCACCGCGCTCGGCGCCGAGCACATCGGTGTGCTGCGCCGGTTGCTGATGGACTCCGACGAGTTCGGCGGCGAGGTCATCTTCACCTTCGACGGTGACGAGGCCGGCCAGCGGGCCGCGCTGCGCGCGTTCGCCGACGACCAGCGGTTCGTCATGCAGACGTTCGTGGCGGTCGAACCGGGTGGCCTGGACCCGTGCGAGCTGCGTCAGGCCAGGGGGGATGCGGCGGTGCGGGATCTGGTCGCCCGCCGCCAGCCGCTGTTCGCCTTCGCGCTGCGGGCGGTGCTGTCCCGCTACGACCTGGACACCGCCGAGGGTCGGGTGCGGGCGCTGGACCGGGCCGCCCCGCTGGTCGCGCGGATCAAGGACCGCTCGCTGCGCCCGGAGTACGCCCGGCGGCTGGCCGGTGACCTGGGCATGGAGGTCGAGCCGGTGCTGGCCCGGGTCGCCGAACTGGTGCGCGCCGACCGTTCCGGGGGTGGCCGGCCGGCGACGGCGTCCCGGCCGGCCGGTGGTGCCGAGCGGTCGGCGGGTGGCCGCGCCGACGGCCGCCCCGACCCGGAGGATCCGCGGCTGCGGGTGGAGCGCGAGGCGCTCAAACTGGCCGTGCAGGTGCCGGTGCTGGCCGGTCCGCTGTTCGACGCGGCCGACGAGGACACCTTCACCCATCCCGCCTACCGGGCCATCCGGCACGCGATCGCCGAGGCCGGCGGGGTCGCCGCCGCTCCTGGTGGTCCGGCCTGGGTGGAGCGGATCACCGACGGCCTGGGTGACCTGCTGCTGCGCTCCATGGTCGCCGAACTGGCCGTGGAGCGGCTCCGCACTGCCGTCGAGGCCGATGCCCGCTACGTCGCCGAGATGCTGGCCCGGTTGCGCGAGATGGCGCTGGCCCGGCAGGTCGCCGACCTCAAGGGCCGGCTCCAGCGGATCAACCCGCTGGAACAGCCCGACGAGCACACCAGGTTGTTCGGCGAGCTGATCGCGCTGGAGCAGTTCAAGCGGGGACTGCGCGAACAGGCTATGGGCGAGACCTGATGCCCGAACTGCCCGGCTGGCTCCGGTCGCTGGCTGGCGACCGGCCGCCCCGCGAGGCGCTGCGCGGCGTGCCCGCCGACGACCGGCTGCTGGCCTGGGCGACCCTGGAGGGTGGCGGGATCGTGCTGGCCACCCGGTGTGGCCTGTGGCTGCCCGACCGGACCGAGCGGCCGCTGGGCTGGCACCAGATCGTGCGGGCGACCTGGCGGGACGGCGTGCTCACGCTGGTCGAGGCGGTCGAGGCGGTACGGCCGGAGCAGACGGTACGGCCGGAGGAGACGGGGCTGACCGGGCGGGGCGCCAGGGTGATGGTGGAGTCGCCGCCGGCGCGGTACCGGCTGACTGAGCCCCGCCGGGTGCCCTTCACGGTGCGCCAGCGGGTCGAGCACAGCATCGGCTACCGCGCCCACCACCACCTCGATCCGTCCGGCGGCGTGTACGTGGTCGGCCGGCGGGTGGCTGGGCGGGACGGGCTGACCTGGTATCTGATCTTCGACGGCGGGGCCGACCCGGAGGATCCGCTGGCCCGGATCCGGGCCGACGAACTGCTCGCCGAAGCCCGGGATGCCACCGGCCTGTAGTCCGACCCGACGATGCCAGGCCCGGTCCGAATCCGTGGTTCGGCCGGAACGGGGTGCGCGAATACGCTCAGGCCCGTTCCTCGCCGGTCGACGCCTCCTCGTACTCCCACCACCTGGATTCGCCGTCCGGCTGGTGGCCCGCGCCGCCCAACCGTTCCCGAACCGAGCTCAGCACGCCCCCGGCCTGGGCCTGTAGGACGCCCGCGGTGCTCTGCACGGTGGGGTGCTCGGCCACCCTGTGCGCGGTCCGCATGATCGACTCGTACCGCTGCCGGCCGGCCCGGGTTCCCAGCACGTACCCGAGTCCGAGCCCGGCCAGGAAAGTGATCTTGTACGTCATGCCCGCCTCCCGCGTCGCGCGCCCCGCCGGAGCGGGGCATCATGTCCTCTTACCCGCCTTCCCTGGATTACCCCGCCTGAACCACCCGGTGGGCACCCGGACCGGCGAACCGGTGGTACGGCCCGGGCGCGGGCCGTGGAATGCGAGCGCTGGCGGCAAAGTACACCGGCCGGCCCCCGGGTGGGGAACGGGTGTCGGCACCGGCGAGCGCCGACGGCCCGCGGTGCTGTACGCTGACCACTCGGTGCGGTTCACCCGCATCCGGTCCCCCATAGCTCAATTGGCAGAGCATGCGACTGTTAATCGCAGGGTTGTTGGTTCGAGTCCAACTGGGGGAGCCCATTCTGGCGGCAGACCCTGGATCCCGTCGATCACCGGCCCGGATCCGGGAACGCCCGCATGCGGCTCCACCCAGCCGGGCCCGCGGTTCGGCCGGCCGCCGGGGGAGCGGCGCAATGCCCATCCGCGGGATCGGCATGCCGGTCCGCCGGGTTCACCGGCGTTCACCGACATCGGCGCACACGAACTCGACCGGATCGTGGTGCGCGAGTCGCGGTAGCGGCTGCCTGCCGGTGCCGGTGCCGGTGCGGGTGCGGGTGCCGGTAGTCGGGTTTCCGCCAGTTCTGGCGCTGGCACCCCGCCCGGAGACCTAATTCAGTTGTCGGCGGTACGCCCGCGCGCCCGTGGCCCGGGCCACCGGCCGATCTCCGGGCATGTCGATCGGGTGTCATCGGTGTCGTCGGCCGGTTGGGAGCCGCGATACCGTGCCGGCGCTGGTCGGTGGTCGTCCGGCAGCGGATACCCACAGGCGTTTTTTATTCCAGGTCATGATGTCATTCGTTCCTTTGCCGTGGAAGGTGGCGTTTGGGGGCACGTGACGCGGCTGCGCGGCCCGGCGCCCGGGATGGCGCGCGGTGGCTCCTCGTGCGACCGGCCGCCGGTACTCACCGCTGGGAGCGCCGGCCCGGAACGGGCCGGCCGACCGCGACGGTAGGCTCCTGTCCACAGCGGACAGTGAGCGTGGTCCGGCGACGCGGCATTGCCCGCCGCGGCGGGTCACGGTGGCCGCGCATTGCGGTTCGGGTGGATTTCGTTGGCGGCCGTTGTGCCGGGCGATCGCCTCGGAACCCGGTCGGGTTGCCGAGCAGAAGGACAGTTACTCCACGCTGATGCCATCAACCGGAGAGATGTCCCATCCGGATCGATCCATTCACGGCACCGTGGGTTCATGGATCCGAGGCGAACAAGGGGTAACCGTACGCAATCGCGGTCCGCGAGGATCCCGCCCGTTTTTGCCCGGTGCCGACCGGCTGCGACCGCGCCTACTTGTTCATTCTGTTTCACTCCGCATATGATCGGCGCAACAGTGATGGTAGGCACCGATCAAGCCCGTGGGGAATGGCGACGTTCTGGAGCGTTCGACGCCGGTGGCGGTACCCAGATATTCGCGGGTCGGACCAACGGTGACGTATCCCCGGGCTTCCCCGTCACTGTCCACCCACAACACGATCACGCAGCGACGTCAAACGCGTAATCAAGGAAAGGACCCGAGATGGCTCAGAAGGTACAGGTCATCACCTACAGCGACCTGTCCGGCAAGGAAGGTGCGTCCGCGGTGACCTTCGGTTTCAGCGGCTCCACCTATGAGATCGACCTGACCGGTAAGGAGCAGGACGAGCTGGCAGCGACCCTCCAACCATATGTGGCGTCCGGACGCCGGGTCACCGGGCGGACCGCCACCAAAGGCCCGGCCGCCGCGGCCGGCCGCCGGGGGAAGTCGACCGAGACCCGGCCCAATCCGCGGGACGTCCGGGTGTGGGCCGCCAAGAAGGGAATCAAGGTCAGCGACCGGGGCCGCGTTCCGGCGAACGTGATGGATCGGTATCTCGCCGACCGGAGTTCCTGAGAAGCTCCGCCGGTGGTGGCCGGATTCGTTCCGGGACGGGCCTGTGCCGCGTCCGGCGTCGCCGGGCGCGGCACAGGCGCCGGCCGGCGGCCAGTGGGCGCGGCCCGCCCGGCGCACGTCCTTACTCGGTCCCTACCTGTCCTCATCCTCGAACTGGATAGCTTCTGACGGGCATGTCCACGCCGCATCCCGCACCCGGTCGCGCAACTCCGGATCGGGATGTGGCTGCCGCAACAACACGATGCCGTCGGAGTCGCGCTGGTCGAACACCTCGGGAACGGTGAGCACGCAGTTCCCGGATCCGCAGCAGCGCTCCTGGTCGACACTGACCCGCATCATGACCCCTCTCCTACGCCGGCTCTGGTGATTGGCGACTGGGATGTGGTGATTCTGGTGCGGTGACCAGCGTCATTCGCCGGGTTTCCGACCCCGGCAGCGTCACTGACCACCGTACTGACCATCACACCCGCCGGGACCCGCAACCCTCACCACGTCACCGGCAGCTCGTGCGTACCGAAGATGATCATGTCGTGCCGAAGGGGTACCGCATCGGCGGGCACGGCCAGTCGCAGCGTGCCGAAACGGTCGAACAACCTGGTCAGCACGATCTGGAGTTCGGCCCGGGCCAGGGTCTGGCCGAGGCACTGGTGCACGCCGTACCCGAACGCGATGTGCCGGCGGCCCTGGCGCCCGAGGTCCAGCCGGGTGGGATCGTCGAACTCCCCGGGATCCCGGTTGGCCGTGGACAGCAACGCGATCACCCCGTCGCCGGCCGGTATCGTCTGCCCGCCAATCCGTACGTCCCGCAGGGTGGCCCGCGGCAGCCCGAACTGAACGATGGTGCAGTAGCGCAACAACTCCTCGACCGCCGCGGGCACCAGCGACGGGTTGGCGCGCAGCCGTTGCAGCTCGGCCGGATTCTCCAGCAGGGCCAGGGTGCTCAGACCGATCATGTTCGCGGTCGTCTCGTGCCCGGCCACCAGCAGCAGCAGCGCCATCGTGACCACGTCCTCGCGGGTCAACTCGCCGGGTCGCTCCCGGTCGGTGACCAGCCGGCCGATCAGGTTGTCGCCGGGGTGCTCCTCGTTGGCGGCCACCAGCCGTCCCAGGTAGTCCCTGAGCTCGTCGGAGGTGGCCCGTGCCTGCTCCGGGGTGCAGTCCCGCCTGAGGACGACCTGGCTTCGCTCCTGGAAGAACGCATGGTCGGCGTAGGGCACGCCGAGCAGGTCGCAGATCACCATCGAGGGCACCGGCAGCGCCAGCACCTCGACCAGGTCGGCCGGCGGGCGTCGGGAGGCCAGGTCGTCCAGCCGCTCGTCGACCACCCGTTCGATCATCGGGCGCATCGCGTCCACCCGCTTGACCATGAACTCCCTGGTGAGCATCCGCCGGAAGTAGGTGTGTTCGGGTGGGTCCATCCTGATGAAGGTCCGGACCGCCCTCTCGCGTTGCATCGCGGGCCGGATCAGCGGGAATCCCGGCGAGGACATGTCGGCGCTCAGATCGGGGTCGCGGAGCACGCTTCGCACGTCGTCGTACCGGGTCACCAGCCAGGCATCCTGACCGTTCCACAGCCGGATCCGGGACACCGGATCCTCCTGTCGCCGCCGGGTGTACTCGGTGGCCGGGTCGAACGGGCAGGTCCGTTCCACCGGGAAGGTCGCCGTCGGTTGGGGCTGGCTCATGCCGATCCTCCTGCCGCGTGCACGTCGGGTTGCTATGCGCGTCGCTGCCGCTCGCCGCCGCGGACGTTCAGCGACATCACTCTTACTGAACGTTAGCTAACATACGTTAGGAAATCTGCGGCGCGACCGTCACCCGATCCGGTGAACAGCCTGGCCGCGCCGGTGCCCCCCAACCGCCCCGCAGGTGTGAGGTTTTCGCAAGAAAACCTCACGCGTAACCGGTTACCGTTGCAGGTTTTCGCGAGAAAACCTCAGGGCACGCGAGCGGGCGAACGTCACCGGCCGCGGCACTAACGGCCGCTCAGTCGCCGGACGGGTTCATCGGCAGTCGCAGCAGCAGGACGATCAGGTCGTCGGCCAGCGCGAACACCCGGCCGGCCTGCCTCGGGTCGGGCATGGTCCGCCACAGCGAGATGATCCCGTGCAGACCGCTCCACAGCACGACCACGGCCCGGTCGGCCGGGATACGCAACCGCGCCCCGCCGCGGTCACACCGGCGCAGCGCGTCCCCGAGCGGCCTGAGCACGAGCCTGGCCGGATGTTCACGGAGCCGCTCTGGCGCCACCGGGTCCAGCGTCGTCCCGTACATCAGTCGGTAGTGGTTGGGAAAGTCCATGCCGAACTGGCAGTAGGCGTGGGCCTGGGCGCGCAGCCTGGTCAGCGGATCGGCGCCGGCCGCGGTGTCGGCGCGGCCCAGTGACTCGGCCACGTGGGCGTACTTGACCGCCAGTGCGGCCCAGACGAGTTCGGTTCTGTCGGCGAAGTGCAGGTAGATGCTCGGAGCGGCGATGCCGACCTCCCGCGCTATCGCGCGCAGCGACAGCGCGGCCTCGTTCCCGAGTCGTTCCAGCAGCCGTTCGGTCGCCTGCAGGATCTCCTCCCGCAGCCGATCTCCCTGCCCCTTCGGGCTGCGCTGCCGCCGGGGCCGCGCCGGAGGTTCGACTACCCCGGACTGTTCGACCATCCAGACCTCCTCGCGTCACCGTCGGCGCGGCGACCGGTCCGCGGACCCTACCGGCCACGGACGGTGTTCCGACGGCCTCGCAGTCCACCCCGGCGCCGTTCCAGGTGCGCCCCGGCGCGGGGTGGCCGTGGGGAGGGATGTGTGCTGTGCTGCGCTGTGTGGAGAGCGTCACTCCACTCACATCCCCATCAAACGTGGCAAAACAATGACCCATGATGACACCATGCGCGCCAGCCTGGCCACGCCATCCGGGCTCGACCATGTCGTCGGAGCCAGCCATCCGGACGTGACCACAGTCTGCCTGGTGCGCCACGGTGAGACCGACTGGAACCTCGCCGGCCGGTTGCAGGGCCGGGAGGACGTCCCGCTCAACGCGCGCGGGCGGGAGCAGGCCCGGCTCAGCGGCCGGGCGCTGCGCGGCGGCCGGTGGGACCTGATGCTGACCAGCCCGTTGCGGCGGGCCGTCCAGACCGCCCGGATCGTCGGCGGGCTCGCGGCCGTGCCGCTGCTGGTGGCGGTGCCCGAGCTGGCCGAGCGCGACTACGGCGCCGCCTCCGGCCTGACCCGGGCGCAGATCGCGGCCCGGTTCCCCGACGGGGTGGTGCCCGGAGAGGAGGACCGGGACGCCGTGCGGGACCGGTCGTTGGCGGCGCTGCTGTCCTGGGTGGGCCGGCATCGCGGCGCCCGGATGCTGGTGGTGACCCACGGCGGAGTGATCAGCGGACTGCTCACGGCGGTCTCCGGCGGCGCTGTGGTCACGCCCCCGGGTAGCCTGGGAAACGCCTGCCTGAGCGTGCTGCACCACGTCGACGGCGGATGGCGGGTGCTCGTCCACAACGTGGTGGACCATCTGGCCTGACTGCCGGGTGCCGGGTCGTTCCGGCCGGGGCACGAGAGGTGTCCCACCCACGGTGCACAGCGCGGAACCCCCTCCGGTCGCCCGGTCGCCTACCGTCGCCCGATGGACACGTCACCTGCCGAGGACGACACCGGACCGGGCACCCTGGCCGACCGGGTCGAGGCATATGAGAACCGTGCGGTCGAGGCGTTCTACCTCGATCCCTACCTGGTCGGCCTGCTCGCGGCCAGACCGTGCGAGGCGGCCGAGGAACTACCGCCGCCGGGCACCGCCTTTGCCTGAACGGGCCGGCCCGAGCGGGCCGGCCTGACTGTGCCCGCCTGAGTACCCGCTCGGCTGCGCCCCGCCAGGGTGGTCAGAGCCACCCCTGCTTGTGCGCGTACCAGCCGAGCTGCAACCGGGTGGTCACCCGGGCCGAGGACATCAGCCGCTGCACCCGGCGCTGCACCGTCCGCAGGCTCAGGCCGAGTTGGCGGGCAACCGCCTCGTCGGTCTGGCCGGCCAGCAGCAGGCCGAGGATGCGGGAGTCCTGCTCGGCCAGGGGTGGGCGGCGCGGCCGGCGTTCCTGGCCGTCTGCCCCGCTGTCCAGCGGGACGGCGTGCTGCCACAGCGACTCGAACAGCGTGACCATGCCGTCGAGCATGGCCGAGGGGTGCACGACCACCGCACCGGGTTCCATTGCGGAGTCCCGGGTGGACAGTGGAACCAGGCCGAGTGAACGGTCGGCGACGGCCAGTTTCATCGGCAATGTCTCGACCGTGCGCGACTGTTCCCCTTCGGACTGGTACAGCAGGATCTCGTCCATGGCGCCGGGGACCCGCAGTGCCGCGCGGTCGTAGAGAGAGCGGAACCGCACGCCCTGACGGAGCAGCCGCAGTTCGGTCTGGTTCGTCTCGGTCAGCACCCGTGGCGGGCGGACGAAGATCAGGACCTCCGAGTGCGCGCCGTGCTGGAGCTGTTCGAAGCGCTGGCGTACCGCGTCGGCGCCCACCACGACCTGGACCAGTTCGTGCACGCCGCGGCGGGCGTCACTGGAGTGGTAGAGGTCGGCGAGTTCGGCGATGGACTTGCCGGTGCGTTCGAGCAGATCGTGGGAGCGGACCAGCAGGGGCTCCAGCGCGGTGTCGGGTGGGGTCGCGGCCACCCGGTGGTCGCGACC
>DASULA010000300.1:0-7306 GCA_036278435.1 Mycobacteriales bacterium
GGTCGAGCTGCCGGCGTTCGTCCCGCCGCAGCCGGGCCGGGTCCTGGTGCATCAGAGCGGCTCCGGCCACGTAGTCGTCGGTGCCGTAGAGCACGTCCAGCACGTCGGGACCCCAGCCGCCGAGCACGTCGTCCAGCGAGGCGGCCAGCACCGCGTGCGGCCGCATGCCGACTCGCCCGAGCGCCCACCGGACCTGCGCCCGCACCAACCGCCAGGTTCCCACCCGCAGGCCCGACCGGGACTGGCCGGGCAGGCCAACCGGGGTGAGCCGGACCGGGCCGTCGGGATCCCGGCACAACCGCGGCGTCACCCGGCGCCGCCGGCCGTGCAGGTACCGCGCCGGGGTGACCGGGGACACCGGCGGGTCCACCCACAACACCCGGATGTGCCGGCCCAGCGCGGTGGCCAGGTGGCGGTCGGAACCGGGCACCCCGTCCCACGGCGTGCCGGCCACGAACACCAGGACCGGTTCGGTGGCCGTCATGTCGGCACGGCAGCCCGTTCGGCCGTCCACCAGGCGACCAGATCGGACAGTCCGTCGGCCAGCCCGATCCGCGGCGTCCAGCCCAGTTCGCGCCCGGCCGCGGTAATGTCGGCCAACCTCCGGGTCACGCCGTTGACCGCACGGGCCGGACCGTGCTGCACACCCAGGGAGTCCGCGCCCATCGCCGCCAGCAGGCCGTGGGCGAGTTCCAGCAGCGACGTCTCGGTGCCGCTGGCGATGTTGTACACCCGATCGGTGACCTCGGCGCGGGCAGCCAGCACGTTCGCCCGGGCGATATCGGCCACGTGCACGAAATCCATGGTCTGCTGCCCGTCACCGAGCACCAGCGGCGGCTCACCGGCGGCGATCCGCTCCATCCAGCGGATCAGCACCTCGGTGTACAGGCCGTGGATGTCCATCCTGGGCCCGTACACGTTGAAGTAGCGCAACGCCACGTAGTCCAGTCCGGACATGGCGTGGAAGCTGCGCAACATGCCCTCGTTGAACGCCTTGGCCGCGCCGTAGAACGTGTCGTTGTTGTACGGGTGGTGCGCTTCGGTGGTGGGGAACGTCTCGGCCAGCCCGTAGACCGACGCCGACGAGGAGGCCACCACCTTGCCGACGCCGGCCTCGGCGGCCTGTTCGAGCACGGTGAACGTGCCGTCCACCAGGCATTCCAGGGCCAGCCGCGGTTCCTCGGCGCACTGGGTGATCCGGATCGCGGCCAGATGGAACACCACGTCGGAGTCGCGGACGAGGTCACGCACCAGCCGGACGTCGCCGATGTCGCCGTGCACCATCCGGACCCGGTCGCCACCCCGGCCGATCGCCCAGGCCAGGTTCGCCGTCCGCCCGCGGGTCAGGTTGTCCAGCACCACCACCCGGGCGGCATCGGCCCGCACCAACTCGTCCACAACGGCCGACCCGATCGTGCCGGCGCCCCCGGTGACCAGGATCCGCTGCCCGGTCAGTGGCTGCCCGACGCCGGTCACCGTCCCACCCCCGCGCCCGCGGCGGCCAGGGTGCCGGCCGCCGGCCCCACCGTTCGGGCCACCGGCACGAACACCCCGCCGCCGCCCAGGCTGGCCGAGGCGGCCTCCAGCATGGCCAGTACCCGCAATCCGGACAGCCCGTCGGTGAACGCCGGCCGGCCCCCGGTGATCGCATCGGCGAACTCGGCCATCACCGCGCGCAGCGCCTCGGTCTCGGGCAGCGCCGGGGCGACCATGTCGCCCAGCCGGTAGGACACCAGCGCCTGCCGACGGGTGTCGCTGGCCAGGGCCACCGGATCGGTGCGTTCCACCCCCCGGTCGTACACCGCCAGCCGCTGGGTCGGGTTCAGGTCGTCCCAGACGGCGGTGCGCCGCGAGCCGCCCACCACCATGGTGCGGATCTTCGTCGGGGACAGCCAGTTCACGTGCGCGTGCGCCATCGCCCCATTGGACAGCCGCACCGACAGGTGCGCCACGCAGGCCCGGCCGGCGCCGATCGGATCCGATCCGTGCGCGGCCACCGCCACCGGCCACACCTCGTCGGGCAGAATCGTGTCCAGGATGGACAGGTCGTGCGGGGCCAGGTCCCACAGCACGTCCACGTCGGACTGCACCAGACCGAGGTTGATCCGCACCGAGTCCAGGTACTGCAACGCGCCGATCCGCCCACCCCGCACCAAATCCCGCAGGTACCGCACTGTCGGGGTGTAGCAGTAGGTGTGGTCGAGCATCAGCACCAGGCCGCGTTCGGCCGCGGCGTCGACCAACCGGACACCGTCGGCGTGGCTGGAAGCCAGCGGTTTCTCCACCAGCACGTGCCGCCCGGCGCGCAGCGCGGCCATCGCCACGTCGGTGTGGGTAGCGGCCGGGGTGGCCACCGCGACCGCCCGTACCGCGGGGTCGGCGAGTACCTGATCCAGGCTGGCCGACACCCGCACTGTGCTGTAGTCGCCCAGCACGGCGCGGGCCCGCCGCTCGTCGAGGTCGCACAGGTACTCCAACCGCAGACCCGGCGTGGCCTGCGCGTTGCGGACCAGGTTCGGTCCCCAGTAGCCGGCGCCGACCACGGCCAGTCCGATCGGTTCACTCATCTACATCCCCCTCGACCTGCCCGCGCGGTGGCGGTTCGGTTGTGCGGCCCTGGTGGCCGGCGCCGACCCGCCGTCGGAACCCTCACTGTCGGCCCCGCCGGGTCGGCCGCGGCACGCTGCTCGGGCGCCGGTTCGCCGGCAGTACGGCCACCGGCGGTACCGGTTCGGTCGGCTGGCGGGCCGGCGCGGGTGCAGTCGGGCCGGCGCTGGGCGCCGAGGCCGGCGACTGCGTCTCCGACTGGCCGACCAGCGTGGCGGCCTCGCCGGCCGGCGTGGCGGTTGCCGGGGACACCAGCACGTCGACCCAGTAGTTGGAGCCGCGGTAGGTGCTGGTGGGGAACCCGATGCCCACGGCGTACACGCCGTTGGGCGACCCCACCCCGGTGGCCGGCGCGTGCAGCGGCACGCTGGTCGCCTCGCCCTGCTCGAAGTAGGTGTTGTCCACCGCGTAGCCACCGGTGGTGGTGGTGTAGGAGGCCACGTACACCTGACCGGCGGCGATCGGTACCGGCGCGGCGAAGGTCAGCGTCTGCCACCCGGTCGCGGTCTCACCGCCGAACGTGCCGGTGGCCAGCAGCGTGCCGTCGGCGCTCCACAGCGACCCGGTGTGGGTGCCGGTGTTGCCGGCGCCCTTGTAGAACCGCACGCCGGTCACCTGTTCGGCGGTGTCGGAGGTGAACCGCACACCAAGGTCCAGCGCGGTGGTGTCGGTGGACGAGGCGACCGTCGGCACGCTGGCCGTGCTGAACAGCGTGCACGGGCAGGTCCGCACGGTGCTGGTGGTGAACGCCCAGGTGAACGGCGCGGACATCACGTTGTCGCTGGCATCCGCGGCGGTCACGCTGGCGGTGAACCGTTCACCGGCTGGCAGTGGCGCGGTCGGGGCCAGGGTGACCGTGTGCGCGGTCGCGTCGTAGGACACCGTGACCGCCACGGCCGCGCCGCCACGGTCCCGCAGCGAACCCCGCACGGTCTCCGGGTCCAACGCCTCGTCGAACGTGGCCGCCGGCGACGGTGACGTGCTCACCCCGGTGGCCCCGTCGGCCGGACTGGCCGAGGTGACCGTCGGCGGGGTGATGTCACCGGACAGCGAGTTGGTGAACAGCACGTCCACCCAGTAGTTGGTGGAGGAGAAGCTGGACGCGGGGAAGCCACCGGCGCCGTACCGGAACACCCCGTTGGACCCGTCCACGCCGCTGCGCAGCGCGTGGACCGCGCCGAACGACGCCTCCTGAGCGCCGAAGTAACCGCGGCTGGAGGAGTAGAAGCCGGTGTCGGTGTGGTACGACACGACGTAGGTGGTGTTGGCCTGCACGCTGACCGGTTCGGCGAAGGTCAGCGTCTGCCAGCCGCTGGACGTCTCGGAGGTGAACGTGCCGGTGGCCAACCGGGTGCCGGTCGACGACCACAGCGAGCCGGTGTGCGTGCCGGTGTTCTGCGAACCCTTGTAGAACCGCACCCCGGTGACGAAACCCTTGGTGTCGAACCGCACCTTGGTGCCGACCTCGATCGCGTTGGCGTCGGGCGTGTTGACCGTGTCGGGCACGGTGAAGTCGTCCCACACCGAACACGGGCAGACCGACGAGCGGGGTATGCCGGTGGTGAACTGCCAGCTCACCGGCGCGGGCATGGCGTTGTGCGCGGGATCGGCGGCCAGCACCGACGCGGTGTAGGTGGCCCCGGCGGCCAGCGGGGCCGACGGGGTGAAGTTGGCGGTGGATCCGGCGGCGTTCAGCGCGACGGTGCCGGCGACCGGCCCGGTGGCATCGGTGACGGTGAAAGCGACGCTGGCCGGGTCGACCGGTTCGTCGAACGTCACGGTCACCGGCGCGTCCAGTTCGGCCCCACCCGCGCCGGCCGCTGGCGAGGTGGCCGCGACCTGGGGCGGCCGGTTGTCCGGCGGCGGCGTGGTGTCGAACACCACGTCGACGTAGTAGTTGGTGTCCTTGAACGTGCTGCTGGGGAAGCCCGACGCGCCGGACCGGAACACCCCGTTGGGGCTGGCCGTGCTGCTCTGCGGTTCGGACAGCGGCTCGTTGAGCACGCCGCGGTCGGCGAAGTACCCGATGTCGGCCGCGTAGTGCCCGACCGAGGTGTGGTAGGACGCCACGTAGGTGGTGTTCGCGGTGACGTGTACCGGCTGGCCGAAGGACAGCGTCTGCCAACCGGTCGCGGTCTCGTTGGCGAACGTGCCGGTGGCCAGCAGCGTGCCGTCGGCGCTCCACAGCGTCCCGGTGTGGGTGCCGGTGTTGCCGGTGCCCTTGTAGAACCGGACGCCGCTCACGTAACCGTCCACACTCGACTGCCACTTCACGCCCAGCTCGAAAGAGCCGGTGTCGGGCAGTGCCGGCGAGGCGGGCACGGTGTCGGCGGAGAACACGCTACAGGGGCAGGTCCGGGGCACGATTGTGTCGGTCTGGCTGGCCGGGGCGGACAGGTTGGCGCTGTCGTCCACGGCCCGCACCCGCACGGTGAGCGTCCCGGAGGTGCTGGGCAGGTAGGAGTAGCTCCACACGGTCGAACCCGGCTGCCAGGTGGCCGGATGCCAGGCGCCGCCGCCGACCGACACCTCCACGCCGGCGACCTGGCCGGCCGCGTCGGTCACCGCGCCGCCGAAGGTGACCGGCGAGCCGACCGTGGGGGTGGCCGGCGACGGGGTGGACACGGTGACCGCCGGCGCCGCCGTGTCGGTGCTGGCCGTGGCCGGCACCAGCGTGGACACCAGGCTGGCCGGTTGCGCCCCCATGTCTGCGAACAGGTTGACGGTGGCCTGCTGGATGCGTATGTCCGAGGTGGGCGTGGGGGTGGCGAAGGAGTGATAGTCGTCCAGTCCCCAGGCCCACTGCACGGTGCCGGCGGCGAACACCAGTCCGTGGCCGGTCTGGTCCCGGTACAGAGTGAGCGTGTGGGTGGCGGTTCCCGGGCTATAGTCGTCGCCCTCGTTGCGCAAAATGTAGGCGCCGGTGGGGATATCCACCGTGGTAGACGACAGCGCGGCCACCCCGGGTGGTTGCAGGCCGTTGTCGAACTGCGAGTCCCACTCGTAGCCCAGCGTGCCGGGTTGGAAGCTGTAGACGTCCCCGGCCGGCATCGAGGCCAGTGGGGTGTCCCGCCACAGCCGCATCTTGCCGTAGGCGGCCGGCACGGTCATGGCGTCGCTGCGGTACCCGTTGACCAGGAACATCTGCCCGATCAGCGCGTTCTCCGGCTGGTTGCCGTCGGACTGGGCGGCGAACCGGGTGTCCCGCCAGCTCCCGGTCCAGGTCGAGGTCGGATCGATCTTGGCGTCGAACCGGGTCTCCTTGTAGCAGACCATGGTGCGATACGCCGTCGCCGAGGTGTCGGTGGAGGGCAACCACCGGGTCTTCCAGAACATCTCGTTGCCGCTGAAGAAGGCCAGGTTCACCCCGGCCGCGCGGGCCGCCTCCACCGCGGACCGCTGCCCGGCCGACCAGTACTCGTCGTGGCCGACCGACAGGAACACCCGGTGCTGGCCGATCAACGACCCGAACCGGTCACTGTCCACGCCGGACTCATAGCTGATGTCGTAGCCGTTGCGCTCCAGGAACCGGATCATCGGAACCTCGGCGTTGAACGGCAGGTTCTCCGCGCCGGAACCGGACAGCGGCCGGTTGTAGCTCACCATGAATCCGGCGCCGTTGGCGCCCGGGCCGGTGCCGGTGTAGAGGCTGTTGCCGCCGTACTTGTTGTACGCCTGCCAGGTCTCGTCGGAGGTCTGGAAGTACAGGTCGGAGTGGCTGGCGTCGTTGCGGACCACGAAGAAGATCTCGTTCTCCCCGCCGGTGTCGGCCCGGCGCAGCACCCCGTAGTAGAGGCCGGACACCGCCGTGGCCGGCACCTGCCAACTGGCCGACACACTCCAGTTGCCGCAGTCGTTCAGCCCGGTCGCCGAGTCGGACAGGCAGTCCGGCTGGGTCCGCACCCCGCTGACCAGCGGGGTGACCGTGTCCACCAGGCGGGCGCCGTCACCGCCGTACCAGCCCAGTCGGTAGATGTCGATCCGCCAGGACGCCGCGTCGGTGGAGACCTTGAAGTCGACCCGGCCGCCGACGTTGGTGCTGATGTCGGTGCTGAACCCGACGATGCTGGGATCTGAGGCGTCCACCCGCCACTGGTCCTCCGGGGTGCCGGGCAGGGTGTTCTCGCAGGCCACCGGGTTGGCGACCGGCGGCGTGCACGGGCTGGCGGCCAGCGCGGGCGTGGCCGGCAGGGCGACCGCGACCGGCACCACCGCCACCGCCAGCAGGGAAGCCACCGCCGCGGTGAGACGGCGCCATGTCGGGCGGCCCCTCCGGCCCGCGCCGCGAGCTCGCTGTGCCAGGGTCAGGGGGGTCACGACGACCTTCTTTCCACCCGGGGCCGGGCGCCCGACCCCGATGTTCTGTTGTCCGTGTGTCTGTGCGGCGCTAGTAGGCGCCAGACCCTCCGGCCACGGCGAAGACCGTCTTCCAGAGGATCATGACGTCCAGGGCGAGGGACCAGTTCTCCACGTAACGCAGGTCCAGCCGGACCGACTCCTCCCAGGTCAGGTCACTGCGACCGCTGATCTGCCACAGCCCGGTCAGGCCGGGCTTGACCAGCAGCCGGCGGCGCACGTCGTCGGCGTAGAGAGCGACCTCGGCGGGCAGCGGCGGACGCGGCCCGACCAGGGACATGTTGCCAGACAGTACGTTGACCAACTGGGGAAGTTCGTCGAGGGAGAACCTGCGCAGCACCCG
>DASULA010000301.1:0-11611 GCA_036278435.1 Mycobacteriales bacterium
CCGGCTCGGTCCCGCACACCGCCAGGAACTCGCCCCGCACCGGGTCGTCAGCCGCAACGACCGGGCCTCGTCTCGATCGATCAGGTCATGGACCAGCGCGGTCGAGACGATCGCGCTCCAGGACGGCCAGTTCGACAAGCAGCCGCCGAGCATCCGGACCCTGGCCCAGCCATGCCGATCGCAGGTCGGCCCCCGGAATCAGGAACTCCGCGACAGTGATCCAGTAACCCTACATCCAGTAACCCTAGCCCCCATGTCAGACCCACAGAATCTGATTTTGTTAATTACGGCCATACTACCGGCCCGGGGCGCCCAAGGAGTCCTTCCAGGCTATGGACAACCACCTGTGGCAACTACTCCTTGAGTAGGCACGCCGCAGACACCCCGCAAGCCCGACGTTGGGTCACCACTCGATAATTCGGCTACTAGCTTCCACGGCCGACCAACCTCAACCACCGGACCGGTACGGCGACACACCTGCCGCACCAGGTTCCTGAACTGCCTGAGGGTCAACCCGGTGAACCCTCCGATCCACTCCGACCCAGAGGCAGTATCACCCGCTACACACACATCAACGGGCCAACTCACCCCACGGTTACGCGACATCTTAGCCCGGCGGCCCGTGGGAAAGGAACTCGGCGTAGAACAATCCCAGGCCAAGCGCCGCCCCGAAACCGGACACAATCCAGAACCGGATGAGGACCGTGGTTTCCGACCAGCCACCGAGCTCAAAATGGTGGTGCACCGGGGCCATCCTGACCACCCGTCGATGGAACAGTCGAAACGAGCCGATTTGCAGCACCACCGACAGCATCTGCACCGCCCACAGACCGCCCAACACGATCAGCAGCAGCTCGGTCTTGGTCATCATCGCGATCGCCGACACCAGCCCGCCGATGGCCAGCGAGCCGGTGTCGCCCATCATGATCATGGCCGGATGGGCGTTCCACCACAAGAATCCGGCGCAGGCGCCCGCCGCGGCCGCCGCAATCAACGCGATGTCCAACGGGTCGCGTACCTGGTAGCAGCCGGCCCCGGTCGTCGACCCGCAGGTGTTGCGGAACTCGTAGAAGCTGATCACGACGTAAACCCCGAACACCATCACCGCGCTGCCCGCCAGCAGCCCGTCCAGACCGTCGGTGAAGTTCGTGGCGTTGGAGAACCCGCTGATGAACAGGTAGGCAAAGATCAGGAACCCGACGGTGAAGAAGTTGATTTCCCCGATATCCCGAACAAATGACAGGTGGGTAGACACCGGCGTCAAGTCCGAACCGTTCCTGAACCGCAGCGCCAGATAGGCGAAACTAATCCCCACCACCAACTGCCCGACCAGTTTGGCCGTCTTGTTCAGACCCAGACTGCGCTGCCGACGGATCTTGGTGAAGTCGTCCACGAATCCGACCAATCCCAGACCGGTCATCAGGTAGAGGATCAACATTCCGGACGCCGTAGGCGACTGCTTTGGATCGCCCAACATGAACAGGTGCGCGGCGCTGTAGCCGGCCAGGGTGGCGACGATGATGACCACGCCGCCCATCGTTGGCGTACCCCGTTTGGCCAGATGCGACTCCGGCCCGTCGTCGCGAATCTCCTGACCAAGGCCGTACCGGCGGAAGTACTTGATCACCACCGGCGTACACAGGATCGAGGCCAACAGCCCCGCCATCGCCGCGATGAGGACATCCTTCACGCGCGTCCCACTCCATTCGCTTCGAGCAGCGCCAACGCCACCCGTGCCATCCACCGGGGAGCCTTCACCAGCACGACGTCCCACACATGCAGATCGTTGCGCAGCAGGACGGGCGCCCGCTCTACATCCGCTACACGGCCCTTTCACGATCAAAGGTGATGCCGAGGATGGTGAAGGGCCTGTCGAGGCGGCGGGTGGCCTTGGGCGATGTCGCGCGGCATGGTGGGCCGGTGGGGTACCGGGCCGCTGCTGTAGACGAGGCGGCGTGGGTGGCTCGGCAGCAGCCGAAGGTGCTCGCGGTCCAACGGTCGCCGCGGCTGCGTGACCAAGGCGTCGAGTTCCCGCAGGTCACCACCACCGGTACCACCTCCAGCCACGTCAGCCCGACGATGGGAAGTCCGTAATGGCGCAACTCGTCGATGACGACATCGGTGGTGATGTTGCGTGCGGTGTGTCGCGTGGTCCCCGCGCGATGTCACCCAGGACGTCGGCGCACAGTGTGCCGAGTCGAGCCGGGTCGCTCACCGTCACCCGGGTGGCCGCGCGGAGCGCGTCCTGGTGGAGCCGGCGCCGCACGTACTCGGTGCGGGACAACCCCAGTCGGGTGGCGTGCGCCTCGATACGCGCGAGGTCGTCGTCGGAGATATCACGGATGAGAATGCTCGCCATTCACCCCTCCTGACATCTCGCGATATCACCATTACTCAGGAGCTCGAGCGCACCCGGCCGGCCGAGCAACCGGTACGGGCGCCCTACGAGGCGTCGGCGGCGGCTTCGGCGGGGATGTGGTGGCGGGATTGGACGAAGCGGAACCGGCCCGACACGAACGCCCCGTCGGACAGGGTCGCGTTGGCCGCCGGGTTGGCGCCGGTGGCGTGGTAGTCGGAGAACGCCGCCGACTGGTTCACGTACACCCCGCCGGTCAGGTTGCACGACAGCGCCACCCCGCCGTCCAGCGCGGCCGACTCGGCCGCGGCCAGCACCGAGGCGTCGGTGGAGTACACCGACGCGGTGAGCGCGCCGCGCTCCCGGGTGGTCCGGACGAGCAGGTCCAGCGAGGCGGCGGTGTCCGCGGTGACGACCAGGAACGTGACCGGGCCGAAGCACTCCGCGGCGTAGCTGGCCCCGTCCCCGTCGGCGTCCAGCCGCACCAGCAGCGGGGTGCGGACCATCGCGTCGGGGTACTGCGGGTGCTCCACCGCCCGGGAGTCCAGCACCGTGGCGCCCAACCCCCGGGCGGCCTCCAACCGGTCGGCCACGCCGTCGTTCACGATCGCGCCGAGGATGCCGGTGGCCCGCCGCACGTCGGAGAGCAGCCCGTCGATCGCCCCGGCCAGATCGGCGCCGAACTCGGCGACCGACCGGTGCCCGGCGTCGGTGTGGATGCCCTCGCGCGGCACCAGCAGGTTCTGCGGGGTGGTGCACATCTGCCCGCTGTACAGCGACAGCGAGAACGCCAGGTTTGCCAGCATGCCCTGATAGTCGTCGGTGGAGTCGATCACCACCGTGTTCACGCCGGCCTTCTCGGCGTAGACCTGGGCCTGGCGGGCGTTGTCCTCCAACCACTCACCGAACGCGGTGGAACCGGTGTAGTCGATCAGCCGCACCTCGGGCCGCAGTGCGAGGGTCTTGGCCAGCCCCTCGCCGGGGGCTTCGGCGGCCAGGGTGACCAGATCCGGGGAGAACCCGGCCTCGGCCAGCACCTCGCGGGCCACCGCGACCGTGATGGCCAGCGGCAGCACCGCCCGCGGGTGCGGCTTGACCACCACCGGGTTGCCGGTGACCAGGCTGGCGAACAGCCCGGGATAGCCGTTCCAGGTCGGGAAGGTGTTGCAGCCCACCACCAGGGCGACACCGCGCGGCACGGCCGTGTACCGCTTGACCATCCGCAGCGGCGGCCGGCGGCCCTGCGGCTTGACCCAGGTGGCCTCGGCCGGGTGCCGGGTCATCTCGGCGTGGGCGTAGGCCACCGCCTCCAGGCCGCGGTCCTGGGCGTGCGGGCCACCGGCCTGGAACGCCATGCCCGGCGCCTGGCCGGTGGTGTGCATCACCGCGTGGCCGATCTCGGCGGACCGCTGGTTGAGCCGGTGCAGGATCTCCAGGCAGACCGCGGCGCGGACGTCCGGCCCGGCGTCCCGCCAGGCCGGCATGGCCGCGCCCATGGCGGCGAGCAGCGCGTCGGTGTCGGCGTGCGGGTAGCGCACCCCCAGGTCGAACCCGTACGGCGAGCGCTCGTCGCCGGCCCGCCCGTCGGTGCCGGGCTGCTCCAGCGGGAACGGGGCGTTCAGGTACTTCTCGAACGCGGCCCGCCCGGCCGCGTCGGCGTCCTCGCCGTAGGCCCGCGCCGACTCGGGATAGGGGGTCCAGAACCCGCGGCTGACGATCGCGGCCAGGGCCGAGTCCAGGGTGGCCCGGTGACGTTCGGTGAACTGGCTGATCACAGTGCTCATGGCTGTCCCCTGGTTCGCTTCGCCACCGCCGCCGGTGCTGCCGTGCCGCTGCTCCCCATGGCCGGTGCCGAGCAGGGCCGAAGCGTAGAGTAACCGAACGTTCGGTCGGCTGCCAGGGGCGGTACCGTCGGCACGACGCGGCCAGGACAGCCCAGGGCACCCACGGGAGCACCGAAGCACGGGAGGCGGGCATGACCGATGACGGGCGCGACACCGCCGGGCTCGCCCGCCGCTGCGCCGAGGCCATGTACGCCGCCGACGAGGCGTCCCGACGGTTGGGTATCAGCGTGGACCGGGTCGAGCCCGGCGGGGCGGTGGCCCGGATGGCCGTGGACGAGCGGATGGTCAACGGCCACGGCATCGCCCACGGCGGCTACCTGTTCCTGCTGGCCGACACCGCGTTCGCGCTGGCCTGCAACACCTACGGCGAGGCGGCCGTGGCCGCCGAGGCCGTGGTCATCTTCGTCGCCCCGGCCCGGCTGGGCGACGATCTGGAGGCGACCGCCACCGAGCGGGTGCGCTACGGCCGCAACGGGGTGTACGACGTGACCGTGCGGCGGGGCTCGGAGGTGATCGCCGAGTTCCGTGGCCGGTGCCACACGATCGGGCGACGGTTGGTCCCCGAGGAGGCGGAGACATGAGCGAGCCTGGGCGAGCCACGACCACTGACACGCAGGATGGTGCACGGTGAGTGAGGCATTTCTGGTCGACGGGGTCCGCACGCCGATCGGGCGGTATGGCGGCGCGCTGGCGCCGGTCCGCCCGGATGACCTGGCCGCGCACGTGATCGTCGCGCTGCGGGAACGGCTGCCCACGGTCGACTGGGACGCCGTGGACGACGTGGTGCTCGGCTGCGCCAACCAGGCCGGCGAGGACAACCGGAACGTGGCCCGGATGGCCGCGCTGCTGGCCGGGTTGCCCGACTCGGTGCCGGGCAGCACCGTGAACCGACTGTGCGGGTCGGGGCTGGACGCGGTGGTCACCGCGGCCCGCGCGGTGCGGCTGGGCGAGGCGGACCTGGTGGTGGCCGGCGGGGTGGAGAGCATGAGCCGGGCGCCGTTCGTGCTGGCCAAGTCCGAGACCGCGTTCGGCCGGGAGCCGAAAATCTTCGACACCACCATCGGCTGGCGGTTCGTCAACCCGAGGCTGGCCGAGCGCTACGGCACCGACGCGATGGGGGAAACCGCGGAGAACGTGGCGGCCGAGTGCGGCGTGTCCCGACCGGACCAGGACGCCTTCGCGCTGCGGTCCCAGGAACGGGCCGCCAAGGCGATGGCCGACGGCCGGCTGGCCCGGGAGATCGCGCCGGTGACCGTTCCGGTGCGCCGCGGTGACCCGGTCGTGGTCGACCGGGACGAACACCCGCGGGCCACCACGCCGGAGTCGCTGGCCCGGCTGCGGCCGGCGTTCCGGGCCGGCGGAACGGTGACCGCCGGCAACGCCTCCGGGGTCAACGACGGCGCGGCCGCGCTACTGATCGCCTCGGCGGCGGCGGTGGAACGGCACGGGCTGACCCCGCTCGCCCGGGTGGGTGCGGCCGCGGTGGCCGGTGTGCCGCCCCGGGTGATGGGGCTGGGGCCGGTGCCGGCCACCCGCAGGCTGCTGGACCGGGCTGGCCTGGGCATCGGCGAGTTGGACCTGGTCGAGTTGAACGAGGCGTTCGCCGCCCAGTCGCTGGCCTGCCTGCGCCAGCTCGGCCTACCCGACGACGCCGAGCACGTGAACCCCAACGGCGGCGCGATCGCGCTGGGACACCCGCTGGGCATGAGCGGTGCCCGGCTGGCGCTCACCGCGGCGGTGGAACTGGCCGACCGGTCCGCCCGGCGGGCGCTGTGCACCATGTGCATCGGCGTCGGCCAGGGCATCGCCGCCCTGCTGGAGGCTCCCTGACCGTGTTCCGGCCGGGTCCGGCCGGGTGCGGATCCACCGTGTTCCGCGCCGCGGGCGGGCCCGGACCCCGTACGCTCGCCGCTGCCCGGCCGCGCACCCGGCCGGAACCCGGGAGCACGGGTCGGGACCGGTCGCGACCGGAACGGAGGCAGCCATGCGCGAGGCGCGCACGCCCGACGGGCTGGACCCGATCGAGACCGCGTCCCGGGACGAGCTGACCGCACTCCAGATCGACCGGTTGCGGGCCACATTGCGGCACGCCTACCAAAACGTGCCGTTCTACCGGCGGGCGTTCGACACCGCCGGGGTGCACCCGAAGGACTGCCGGTCACTGGCCGACCTGCGGCACTTCCCGCTGACCGCCAAGCAGGACCTGCGGGACAACTATCCGTTCGGCATGTTCGCCGTGCCGCGCGAGCAGGTGATCCGGGTGCACGCGTCCAGCGGCACCACCGGGGCGCCGACCGTGGTCGGCTACACCAGGGCGGACCTGGAGGTGTGGGCACATCTGGTGGCCCGCTCGATGCGCGCGGGCGGCGCCCGTCCCGGTGACCGGGTGCACGTGGCGTACGGCTATGGCCTGTTCACCGGCGGGCTGGGGGCGCACTACGGCGCCGAGCGGCTGGGCTGCACCGTCGTCCCGGCGTCCGGCGGGGCGACCGAGCGCCAGGTGCGGCTCATCGTCGACCTCGAACCCGAAGTGATCATGGTCACCCCGTCCTACCTGCTCGTCATCCTGGACGAGATGGACCGGCAGGGCGTCGATCCGACCTCGACCAACCTGCAGGTCGGCATCCTGGGCGCCGAACCGTGGACCGAGGACATGCGCCGGGAGATCGAGACCCGGGCCGGCCTGCACGCGGTGGACATCTACGGCCTGTCCGAGGTGATGGGGCCGGGAGTGGCCAGCGAGTGCTGGGAGACCAAGGACGGCCCGGTGGTGTGGGAGGACCACTTCTACCCGGAGATCATCGACCCGCTGACCGGTGACGTGCTGCCCGACGGCGAGCCGGGCGAGCTGGTGTTCACCTCGCTGACCCGGCAGGCCATGCCGGTCATCCGGTACCGCACCCGGGACCTGTGCCGGCTGCTGCCCGGCACCGCGCGCACCATGCGACGGATGGAACGGATCACCGGCCGCACCGACGACATGATCATCCTGCGCGGGGTGAACCTGTTCCCGTCCCAGATCGAGGAACTTGTGCTGAGCATCGACGAGCTGGCCCCGCACTTCCAGTGCGTGCTGACCCGGCCGGACCGGTTGGACGAGTTGACCGTGCGGGTCGAGGTGCGCTCCGAGGACGTCCCGGCCGACGCCCGGTCCCGGATCGCCGACCTGCTGTCCCGGCGGATCAAGCAGAACGTCGGGGTGACCGCCGGGGTCGAGGTGGTTGACCCGTTCGGGGTGGAGCGCTCGCTGGGCAAGGCGCGCCGGACCGTCGACCTGCGCCCGCCGCGCTGAGCCGACCACACCACGAGCACGCACCGTCACGGTCCGGTCGTGCCTGCTGGGGCGGGACCCGGCGAGGTACCGTGCAGGTGATGAACGCCCGCGGGATCACCCACATCGTCTGGGACTGGAACGGCACGCTGTTCTGCGACAGCGAGTTGGTGGTGCAGGCCACCTGCGAGACGTTCGCCGCGCTCGGCCTGCCGCCGCTGACCGCCGAGCAGTACCGATCGTCCTACACCCACCCGGTCGGGGCGTTCTACGAGCGGGTGCTGGGCCGGCCGGTGCCGGCCGGGGAGTTGGCCACCATCAACCAGCTCTTCCACGACGCCTACCACCGGCGCATCGACGAGTGCGCGCTGACCCCCGGCGCGGCCGACGTGCTCACCGCGTGGCAGCGGCGCGGCGGTTCGCAGTCGTTGCTGTCGCTGTACGCGCACGACCGGCTGGTCCCGCTGGTCGGCCGGCTCGGCCTGGCCGGGGTGTTCGTCCGGGTGGACGGGCGACACGAGGCGCTGCCCGGGCTCAAGGCCGAGCACATGGTGGCGCACCTACGCGAGATCGGCGTGCCGGGCGAGTGCACCCTGGTGGTCGGCGACACGGTGGACGACGCGCACGCGGCCGCCCAGGCCGGCGCCCGGTGCCTGCTGCACGCCGGCGGGCAGCAGACCCGGGAGGTGCTCGCCTCGGCCGGGGTGCCGGTGGTCGAGCGCCTCGCCGACGTCTTGGTCCACGTGGACCGCGCGGCATGACCACCGCGCGGTGACCAGCAGCGTTCACCGCTGGAGCGGGCCGAGGTTTTCGCAAGAAAACCTCGCTGTGTAACCGGTCACCCGTGAGGTTTTCGCGAGAAAACCTCACGTTGGGTAGGCCGAGGGGGAGGCACGGTACCGTGCCGGGTCAGGGCCTGGCGGCGGCAGCGGGTGGCCGGAGTCGCCGTCGAACCACCGCAGCCAGGCGCCGTGTGCCTGCATCCGGCCGAGCATCCGCCACCGCGGACCCGGTTCCGGTCCGCCCACGGCATCCGGCCCGTCGAGGCGGGCCAGGGCAAGCATGGACGAGCCGGAGCCGGGGTCTGGGGCGTGCTCGTCCAGGCCGGGCAGGGTCCCACCGGGCTCGCTGGCGATCCACAGCAACGGCCGGCGGGCGGCCAGCTCGCCGAGCATGGTCACCAACCGGGTCCTGGCCTCGCGCGGGAAGTAGGTGACCACCCAGGTGTGCAGCAGGCACGCGGTGGCGTCCGCGGGTAGCCCGGCGAGCACCTCGGGCAGCACGTCCAGCGCGTTTCCGGCGACCTGCGGCACCGGGTCGCGCCGGGCGATCTCCACCGCGGCCCGCAGCCGGGCCAGCCGGTCGGTCTGGTCGGCGTACACGCAGGCGGCCAGCCAGCGCACCGCGTCGTCGTCGGCGACGTCCACCGGCGCCAGGTCGACGCCCACCCTGGCGGCCAGCGGCAACCCACCGGCCCCGGCCCGTCCCCGCTCCGGGGCGGGGTCTGGACTGGACGGCGGGGCGAGGTCCGGGGCGAACGGCCCGGCGAGGTGGCAGTCGATCCGCAGCGGCGAGTCCGGATCACCGGCGGTGGCACCGGTGGAGTACCGGTAGGCGTACCGGTTCACCCGCAGGTTGAGCCCGGCGCTGGAGCCGATCTCGACCAGCGCGAGCGGACCGCCGGCCAGCCGGGCGGCCAGCCGCAATGCCGGGTACAGCCCGGCGCACCGGCCCACCTCGTTGGTCTGGGTGTTGCGGGAGGACACGATCTCGACCAGTTCGTCCCGGTTGGCCAGGCAGAAGTCGCGGAACGCCAACCACAGGTCGTCCGGGTCGCCGGCACCGGCGCCGCCGCCGAGACTCGGGTAGAAACGACGCAGCCGGTGGTCGGCCCCACCGAGCAGCAGGTGATGCACCGCGGCGAAGGCGAGTACCGGCCGGCGCTGGCCGGGCCTGGCGTCGGCGAGCAGCGCGACCAGGTCGGGGTCCCTGGCGGCCCGGGTGGACAGCCGCGAGTACAGCGGCGAGTAGTTCCGGTTCGACTCGCCGAACTCGGCGAACCGCCGGGCTATCTCCGACGGCCCCGGGTGGTGGTCGGTGGCGGCGTTGCTGGCGCCCATGTCGGCTCCCGTCCGGCCGGTGACTGTCCGCCGCGATTATCCCGCCGGGCGCGTCGGACCGGCGTGTCAGGATACGGGCGTGGCAGCGTCGGAGGTGGCCCGCGCCGACGCCGTCCCGGCCGCGACCGGCGGTCCGGGCCGGTGGCCTGCCCGGCTCGGCCGGGCCGCCCGCTCGGCCGGTAGGGCGGTGCCGCCGACCGGCCTGATCCTGGTCGGTATCGCGTCGGTGCAGTCCGGCTCGGCGGTGGCCAAGACGCTGTTCGGGCAGTTGCCGCCGCCCGGCGTGGTGCTGCTCCGGCTCGGGTTCGCCGCGGTGCTGCTGCTGCCACGGTTTCGGTGGCGCCGGGACGGGACGGACGGGATCCGGCGGGGGTGGCGCGACGCCGCGGTGGCCGGCGGGCTCGGGCTGACCATGGCCGGCACCACGCTGGCCTTCTACGAGTCGCTGGACCGGATCCCGCTCGGGATCGCAGTGACCGTCGAGTTCTGCGGGCCGCTGGGGGTGGCGGTGGCCGGGTCGCGTCGCCGGTTGGACGCGTTGTGGGTACTGCTGGCCGGGCTCGGCGTGGTCCTGCTCGCCCGTGGGGGCGGGTCGGTGACCGTGCTGGGGGTGGCGTTCGCCGCTCTGGCCGGGGTCGGCTGGGCCGGCTACATCCTGTTCACCGCGGCGGTGGGACGCCGCTTCGACGGCGTGTCCGGGCTCGCCCTGGCCTGCACGGTGGGTGCGCTGGCCTCGCTGCCGTTCGGCCTGGTCGCGTCCGGAGCCCGGCTGCGCTCGGCCCAAACGCTGCTGCTCGGCGGGTGCGTGGCCGTGCTGTCCGGCCTGATCCCCTACTCGGTGGAACTCCGGGCGCTGCGCCACATCCCGGCCCGCACCTTCGGGCTGCTGATGAGCATGGAACCGGCGGTGGCCGCGCTGATCGGGTTCGCCGTTCTGGGCGAGGTGCTGTCGGTGCGCGAATGGCTGGCGATCGGGCTGGTGGTGGCCGCCTGCGTCGGCGCCACCCGATCGGCCGCCACCGGCTCCTGACCCTGTCGAACGAGCCGGTGACGAGCCGGTTGGCTGGCCCGGCCAGGCAGCTCGCGGCCCGCACGAAACCGGCGCGACGGGGCGGACCGACGTCCATATCATGGCGGATACGATGACGGTCGGCCGCCCCGGGACACCCGACGGCGCCCGGAGGCGGGGCGTCCCGGGCGCGCGACTGGTCACGCCATACCAATCATTGCTGGGCGAACCGGGCGCGCCGGGATTTGTCACCGCCGGGGTGCTCGGCCGGTTCCCGCTGTCCATGCTCGGGCTGGGCGCGGTGCTGCTGGTGTCCGCCCTGACCGGTTCCTACGGCCTGGCCGGAGCGGTCAGCGCCACCCTGGCGGTGTCCTCCTCGGCCGCCGCGCCGGCGATCGGGGTGCTGTCGGACCGGCGTGGCCAGCGGCCGGTGCTGCTGGCCGGGCTGACCCTGCACCTGCTCGGCGTGGGCGGACTGGTGGCCACCGTGGTCGGGCACGCCCCGGCCTGGGCGTACTTCCCGCCGGCGGCGTTGGCCGGCGCGGCCACGCCGCAGGTCGGCGCGTTCGTCCGAGCCCGGTGGACCGCGCTGGTGGGCGGCGGCGCCCGGCTGCACGCCGCGTTCTCGCTCGAGTCGGCGCTGGACGAGTTCGTGTTCGTGGTCGGGCCGGTGCTGGCCACGTTCCTGTCGTCGAGCCTGTGGCCGCCGGCGGGGGTGGTCGCCGCGGCCGTGCTGGCCGGCACCGGTTCGCTGCTGCTGGCCGGTCAGCGACGCACCGAGCCGACCCCGATACCGGTGCCGGTCGGGGGCGGCGCCCGGCCTGGGTCGGCCCTGCGGGTTCCCGGGCTGCGGGTGGTGGTGCTCAGTTTCGTGGCGGTCGGGGCGACCTTCGGCACCATCGAGGTGTCCATGGTCGCCTTCGCCCAGGAACACGGGTCCACCGCCGCGGCCGGCCCGCTGCTGGCCGTGCTGGCGTTCGGCAGCCTGCTGGCCGGGTTGTGGTACGGCAC
>DASULA010000302.1:0-12991 GCA_036278435.1 Mycobacteriales bacterium
CCCGCCCACCGGTGCCGGTGTGGCGGGTCCAACTGGCCGGAAACGACCCGACGGCGTCGGTGTACACCTGAATCCGGCCGGGAGCCGACACCGCCACGGTGGCCACTCCGGGCCGGCGCACCACCCGGTCGACCAGTTCGTCCCGGCCGCGGGCGGCCGCCCCCTCGGCGTCACGCAGCTCACCGGCGGTGCGCCCGCGCACGCCGATCACGACCACCCGGATCGGCCCGGCCCCGACGGCGTCGACCAGTCGGTCCGGGTAGCGCCCGCACAACCACACCCGACCGGACGCGTGCCGGGCCAGCACCCCGGCCCGGAACCGCCCGACCAGTGCCGTGGCGAACCGGTCGGCGTCGGGACGGTCGGGCACGGCGACCCACCACCGGGCCGGGGTGGCAGGGACGGCACTGCCGATGCTGTCCACCACGGGATCCGTCGGCCTCCTCACCTGCCCGCACCCGACCGGATGCCCCCGTGGTTGCGCCCCGTGGTGTGTCCATGTGTACCGCCATTGTTGCTTGTATGTCGCCCGATTTCCCTTATGTGCCCACCCTGGCCCGGCCAATCCCCGTTCCGGGTGTGGCTTTGGTCGGATGTCGAGCCGTCCGGCAGACCACGCGGGGTCGCACCCCGACAACGCCGCGATCCCGTCCGGACCGGATGCCGGGAGCCGAACCGGGTCGCGTACCTGCCGGCTGACCGGAATCGGTGGCCGCCGCCCGCCGGCGCTGCTGGCGCGGGGGTTACGCTCGTGGGCGTGCGTCGGTCGATGCTCAGCCCGCGGTGGCTCGCCCTGCACGCCGTCACGGTGCTGCTGGCCGCCGCCTTCCTGATGTTGGGTTGGTGGCAGCTCAGGCGCGGCGAGTCGGGAAACCTACGCAGCTACGCCTACGCCCTGGAATGGCCGCTGTTCGCGCTGTTCACGGTGTTCATGTGGTGGCACCTGATCAGGGACGGCCGCCCGCCGGCCGAGGGCGCCGGGCCGGAACGGCCGGCGTCCCGGGTCGAGCCGGACCCGGCGCCGGAACCGGCGCTGCCCAGGGTGCTGGCCAGCCGGGTGCGGCCCGGCCGGGCGGCCGGCGACACCGCCGGCGACCGGGACGAGGAAACCGACGAGCGGCTTGCCGCCTACAACCGTTACCTGGCCGACCTGCGCGCCCGGGACGAACAGCGTGCCCGTTGACCGGCCGAACCAGCGGCGATCCGACCGAAGCATGACAGGGAGGCGTGAGCGGTGAGCAGCACACCGGCGAGCAGGTACGCGGCGGCGGTCACCCGGTACCGGGTGATGGCCTACGTGGTGGGTGTCGTCCTGCTGGTGTTGGTACTGGTCGCCGTACCACTGAGGTACCTGGCGCACCAACCGACCATGGTGGCGGTGGTGGGCCCGATACACGGATTCCTCTACATCGTCTACCTGCTGTTCGCGCTGGACCTGGCGGTGCGCAGCCGGTGGAACCTGTTGATCACCGCGATCACGTTGCTGGCCGGAACCGTGCCGTTCCTGACCTTCGTGGTCGAGCGTTACGTCAGCACCAGGCTGCTCGCCGACCCGTCCCGGCGGCGCCCGCTGGTGGGCTCCACGGGCGCCGACTGACCCCCACACCGCCGGCCTGGCCGCGGTTTCCAGGGTGCGCCGATCGTCACATCGTCCGGTCGCCTTCGGTGAGGTTGGCGCGGATCATGTCGCGGAGCCCTGGCGAGTCGGTCTCGCCGTGCGCCGACACGGCGTGCTCGGCCGCGACCCGGACCACCTCGTCCTCCTCGCCGGAGATGGTCAGCGTGCACCCGACGTCGTTGGGCATCTGCCGGCAGTCCGCGACCTTGCGCATGTGGTTACCTCCGACGTCATGAGAACGGGCTTTCTGGCCGTGGGTTCCGGCTCGGCCCGGATGTACCCGGCGCGGGCCCCGGATAACGGGTCCGGCCGGGTTTGGACCGGTCCGCAGCGGGAACGGCGGACCCGTGGGTCGACGACACGCGGTGGTGGTGGGTGCGGGACACAACGGGCTGACCGCGGCGAACGTGCTCGCCGACGCCGGCTGGCGGGTGACCGTGTTCGAGGCCGACCGCGAGCCCGGCGGTGCGGTGCGCAGCGCCGAACTGGCCGCGCCGGGATTCCAGGGCGAACTCGGGGGGGCGTTCTACCCCCTCGGCATGGTCTCCCCCGCGTTGCGCGCGCTGCGGCTGGAGGAGCACGGCCTGGTCTGGCGGCACGCCCCGGTCGGCCTGGTGCACGCCCTGGCGGACGGACGCTGCGCCGTGCTGTCCCGCGACGTCGACCAGACCGCCGCGTCGCTGGCCGAATTCGCCACACCCGACGGCCCGGCCTGGCACGACATGTACCGGCAGTGGCAGCGGGTCGGGCTGCACGTGCTGGCCGCGTTGCTGCGGCCGTTTCCCCCGGTCCGCCCGGCGCTTGGTCTGCTGCGGGCACTGGGTTCGGGCGCGGACGTGCTGCGGTTCGCCCGGTGGGGGCTGCTGCCGGTGCGGCGGATGGGCGAGGAACGGTTCACCGGCGAGGGTGGCCGGCTGCTGCTGGCCGGCAACGCCATGCACGGTGACCTGGGGCCACAGGCGGCCGGCAGTGGCCTGTTCGGCTGGATGCTGGCCATGCTCGGCCAGCAGGTGGGGTACCCGGTGCCCGAGGGCGGGGCGGCCCGGCTGACCGCGGCGCTGGTGGACCGGCTGGCCAGCCGGGGCGGGCGGCTGGTCTGCGGCTGCCCGGTCGCCCGGATCGAACTGCGGCACGGCCGCGCGGTCGGGGTGCGGCTGGACGACGGCACGACCGACGGTACGGTCGAACCGGCCGACGCGGTGCTGGCCGACGTGGCCGCCCCGGCCCTCTACCACGAGCTGGTCGGCATGCAGCACCTGCCGGCCCGGCTGCGGGACGACCTGCGCCGGTTCCAGTGGGACCACGGCACGGTCAAGCTGGACTGGGCGCTGTCCGCGCCGATCCCCTGGACGGCCCGGCCGGCGCGCGGCGCCGCTGTGGTGCACGTGGGCGGGGAGATGGCCGAGCTGTCCGACTACGCCGGTGCGCTCGGTTCCGGCCGGCTGCCCGACCAACCGTTCGTCCTACTGGGACAGTTGAGTACCGTCGACCCGAGTCGGGCGCCGGAGGGAATGGCGTCGGTGTGGGCGTACACACACGTGCCGTGGCGACTGTCCGAACCTGACGGTTGGCTGGACGAGCAGGTACGGCGGGTGGAGGAGGCGATCGAACGGCGCGCACCGGGTTTCCGTTCGCTGGTGGTGGGCCGACACGTGGCCGGTCCGGAGGAACTGTTCCGGGCGGACCGGAACCTGGTCTCCGGTGCGGTCAACGGCGGCACCGCCGCCCTGCACCAGCAACTGGTGTTCCGGCCGGTGCCAGGTCTGGCCCGGGCCGAGACCCCGGTTCCCGGCCTGTACCTGGCCGGGGCGTCGGCCCACCCCGGCGGCGGGGTGCACGGCGCGTGTGGAGGCAACGCCGCCGCGGCGGTGCTGGCCGGCCAGGGTACGGCCGGACCGGCCCGCCGGGCCGGCTCGGCCGCCGTACGACTCGCCCTGCGCCGCATCTACCGGGACACCGACGGCGGCTGGTAGGCCACTCCCCCGCCCGCGCGCCGCCGAGCGGACCCGGGTGTCGAGCGGGCGAGCCGGTGGACGCCGGGTCACCAACCAGCGGGTCAGTCCAGCGCGTGGGCGGCGCCGCCGGCGGCAGCGTAATGGGCCGCCGCGTCCACCGCGAAGGACACCGCCTCCAGCGGCGTGGCGCCCTGGTACAACGCGACAGCCGCCGCGGCGGCGAACTGGTCGCCGGTGCCGCACCCGTCCGCCCAGGGCAGGTCCGGGCCCGGGCACAACCGCGGATTCCGATCGCCGGTGTCCAGCAGCGCGCCGCGCGGCCCCAGCGTCACCGCCACCGCGTCGGCCCGCCAGCCGCCCACCAGGGCACGGGCCGCACGGGCTGCCCGCGCCAGTTCGTCAAAGTCTGGATAGGACAGTCCGGACAGCTCGCAGGCTTCGGCGAACGCCGGCACGACCATGCGAGCACCGGGCAGCGGACGGGAGCCGGGCAGATGCGGATCCCACACCACCGCGCCCCGGTCGGCGGCCCGTTCCAGCGCCGCCCGCAAACCGGGTGACCCGGCCAGGCCCTGGCCGTAGTCGGACACCAGCACCAGACCGGCGTCCTCCACGGCGGCGCACATGTCCGGGGTGATGGTGGCGTGCCGCGCGCCGGGTTGGTCGCGGTCCATCCGCAACAACGACTGGCCGTCACTCCTGATCCGGATCTTCTCGGCCGTCTGGCCGGGCGACCGCCCGGCCACCACCCGCACGCGCGGGGCCAGCATCCGGTGCAGCAGCGCCCCGCCGTCGTCCTCGGCCAGCGCGGTCACGAACACCACCGGGGCGGTCGGCGCGGCCCGGGCGGCCAGCAGCGCGGCCAGGCCGGCTCCGCCGGGCCGGTGTGTCTCGGACAGGTCGCGGACGACCGGCACCGGCGCGTCCCGACTCAGCCTGGTGGCCGAGCCGTCGAGGTCACGGTCCAGCAGCGCGTCTCCCAGTACGACCAGCGAACCGCCGCTCACGCCCTACCGCTCCTCGCGTCACACCCGCCCGCCACCGAACCCACTGTCGGGCCGGTCACGGCGCCACCCCGCCGGCGTCCATGCCCGGCCGCCCGGCCACGTCCCGGTACACCCCCAACACGTCGCCGGCTATCCGGTCCCAGGTGTACCGGGACCGGACCCGGTCCAGCCCGGCCACGCCGTACCCGTCGCGGCGGAACGGGTCGTCGAGCAACTCACGCACAGCGCTGGCCAACCGGTCCGGCCGGCGCGGTTGCACGTGCCGGCCCGTCGCGCCGTCCACCACGGTGTCCAGGAAGCCGCCCACGGCCGAGGCGACCACCGGCACCCCACACGCCATCGCCTCCAGCGGCACGATGCCGAACGGCTCGTACCACGGCGCGCAGGTGACCACGTCGGCGGACCGGATCAGTTCGGGCATGCCGTCGTGCTCGACGCTGCCGAGGAACCGCACTCGATCGGCCACCCCCTGCCGGTCCGCGATCTTCCGCAACCGCCGGTACTCCGGGTCGCCGTCGAGCCGGTCAGCCGCCGGACCGGCCGCGATGACCAGTTCGGTACCGGGGATCCGGCGCAGCGCGGCGATCGCCGCGTCGTATCCCTTGCGCTCCACCAGCCGGCCGGCGGTCAGCATCCGGCGCAGCCCGCCACGGCCCCGGGCCGGGCCGTCGGGTTGGAACCGGTCGGTGTCCACCCCGGCCGGGATGACCCGCAGCCGGGTCCGGGGGATCCCCATCCGGGCCAGTTCCGCGGCCTCGTCAGAACTCAGCGCGATGATCCGGTCCACGTCGTGTGCCACCGCGCGCTCGATCCTGATCCGGCCCGGCGGGCTGGTGTCCCGACCGCCCTGGTGCCGGCGCTTGACCACGCCCAGGGCGTGGAAGGTGTGCACCAACGGCACGCCGGTGTCGCGCACTCCCAGCAGTGCGGCCACTCCCGACATCCAGAAGTGCGAGTGCACCACGTCGGGCTGGCCGGCCCGCCATCGGCGGGCCAGCCAGCGCCCGAAGTCCGGCATGAACGGGAGCAGGTCGTCGCGCGGCACGTGCCGGGCCGGGCCGGCCGGGACGTGATGCAGCAACACCCCGGGGGCCAGATCAACCTGCTCGGGCGCGTGCCTGCTGTCCCGCCGGGTGTACACGACCACGTCGTGCCCCAACCGGCCCAGCACGCGGGACAGCGCCGCCACGTACACGTTCTGCCCGCCGGCGTCGGACCCTCCCAGCGTGGCCAGCGGGTTGGCGTGTTCGGAGACCATCGCGATCCTCACCTGCTCACCTCCGATGTCCTCCGGATCGGGCGACCACCAGCCGGGCCGGACCGGCCGGCCGCCCGGGCGGCCACTGTGGATCCCGGCCGAGAGCTTCCGGCCCGGCCCGCGGCGTTCAGCGTTTCCGCGCCCTGGCGGTCTCCCGGCGGCTGGCCCGGCGCAACGCCGTCACCAGACCCGCCTTGGTCATGGTGGACCGGCCGCGGATATCCATCCGCCGGGCCAGTTCGTCCAGGTGCGCCTTGCTGGCGTTGGCGTCCACCCCGTCGGCGGTCGCCCGCGGGCGCGATCTTGCCGCGGCACCACGCCGCTGCGCCTGTCGGTCGGACGGGCCACTGCGCCGCTTGCGCTCCCAGTGGTCGCCCACCTTGTCGAACGTGCGTTTGAGCGACGCGTAGGCCGCCTGATTCGCGCGCTGTCCGGCGCCGTAGGTGCGTTCGGCCGAGTCCCGCGTCCTGGCCCAGGTGTTCTGCGCACCCTTGGACGACCGACTCAGAGTCGAGGGCAAGCGGTTACGTTCCGGCATCGTCGATTCCCCCTTTCGGAACGATCACCCTGACTCCTTCCCCCTTGTGGGTGAAGGGACACGCATCAGTTGCCCGCTTCTGGGTAGCCAACAGGCAGCATCAATTGACGTAGCGGATCTCCGGAGCCAGGCAACGCTCGTCCGGTAATCACGACAATTCTGGTAATCAAGGCATCTACCCGGGAGGCGCACCGTGACCGAGAACCACGTCACGTTGGCGCAGGTCAAGCGCCGGTCCGCGCCAGACCGCAGCGCGGCGAACCTCTCCGAACAGGAACTGCGCCAGGAACTGGAACATCTGCACGCGACTCGGCACGAGATGTTCCTGCACGCCTCCGCCCAGGCGATGGTCGCGCACTCCGAGCGGCAGCACGCACTGGAGGACGAGTACCTGCGCCGGCATCCCGACCGCGAGATCGACCCGGGACGACTGAGTCATCCGGAGCGCGGGTGACCGTGGGCCGGTCCGGACCAGGTGGTCCGCGGCACCCACGGCCATCCCGTTGCCGGGGCGTCACCACGGTACGGAGGCCCGGACCCGGCCGGTTACGGGCAGGCGAGGTCCTCGTCGGTCTCCGGCTCGCCCAGGCAGTAGACCGTGTAGGCGCTGCCGAGCACCGGGGCGGCCACGTTGCGCACCCGGATGCCACCGGGAGTGAGCCCCTTCTCGGTGCCCCGGTGGGCATGGCCGTGCACGGCCAGCGACACCCGGTGCGCGTCGATCACCTCGGCCAGGAAGTAGCAGCCCAGGAACGGGAAGATCTCCGGAGGTTCGCCCTCCAGGGTGTCCACCACCGGCGCGTAGTGGGTGAGCGCCACCACGACGTCCCCGTCGGCCCGGCCCAGCGCGTCCCCCAGCCGGTCCGCGGCGTCCCGGCTGTGCCGGACAAACGCCTTCATCTCCGGCTCACCGAAGGCCGTGCCGCAGCGTCCGGGAAACCCGCCGCCGAAACCCTTCACCCCCGCCACGGCCAGCCGCTGCCCGCCAACCTCCAGCTCAGCGGTGTCGCCCTCCAACACTCGCACGCCGACATCGGCCAGCATCAAGGTCAACTCGGCCTGATTGTCGCCGTGGTAGTCGTGGTTGCCCAGTACCGCCACGATCGGCACGCCCACCCCGGCCAGTTCGGAGACCACAACCCGACCCTCCTCCCGGGTGCCGTGCCGGGTGAGGTCACCGGCCAGCAGCAGTACGTCGGCGTGCTCGGACAGGTGGCGCAGCGCCGGGCGGAGGTGGCCGTGCGCGTCCGGGCCCAGGTGGATGTCGCCGACGGCGGCGAGCCTGATCAAGAAAACTCCTCACGGCTGTCCGGCTCCCCCGCACCAGTCACCTCGATCTCGTTGTACACCTCGTATCCGGGCATCAACTCGCGCACCATCTCGGCGGCCCGGTCCCGGCGCTGCCGGGATGGGACCTCCCCGCGCAGGAAGATCTTCGGTGGGCGCACGGTGACCCGCAGGCCCAACGCGGCGACCCTCGGGTCCTCGGCCAGCCGCTGCTGAATCCTCGCCTCGGTGTAGACGACCGGTTGCTCACCCATCTGGGGTCCTCTCGTCGTCGGGTCCCGGACGCCGCATGTGCTACCCCTCGCAGAGCAGGCCCAGCCGCTCGCAGAGGTTCAGGAACGCCTCGGCGTAGGGCGATCCGGTGACGTCGGAGCGGACCGCGATCCAGTCCACCTGCTCGCGCAGAGCGCGGACCGTGGGCAACACCGCGCCGAAGTCACAGTTGTGTTCGGTGAACGCGCGCAGCCTGCTGGTGACCAGGGCGCGGGCGGACAGCACCGGCATCAGCACCGAACCGACCTCCATCTGGTCGGCGCCGCGCAGGAACTCCTCGGCGTCGCGGCCGTTCAGCCGGTAGATCAGGTCGACCGTGTGACTGCCGTCGTACACCTTGGCCAGCCAGTCCTCCGGCGGCCGGAACGGGCGCAGCCCCTCCTGGGTCAGCACGTCCAACGCCCGGTCCACGTCCTGTTCGCGCAACACGAAGTCCACGTCGTGTTCGGACTTGGGACCACCCCGCGCGTACACCGCGTAACCGCCGCCGAGAGCGAACGCCACCCCGGCGCGCTTGAGGCCGGTGGCCACGCGCTTGAGTGTTTCAAGCAGCGCCGGCTCACCGACCAGTGACTCGGACACACCCACGCGGTACCCCGCTGCGCGGCAGAGTAACGCTTTGGCGCGACCGCCGGGCGGGCGCGGCCGGACCGACCCGGCAAGCCCGGGCATGTCCGGGTGATGGTTTGAAAGCCCCGCTGATCGGGCAGGGCTACTCATGCCTGGGCAACCTGCGAGGTGCGGACACCTGAACCGGTCCGCACCTCGCATGTTTACCGGACGCGGTTGGCTGGCGGTCGAGGTGGATGCCCCAGGCGAAGTTGCGAAGTCACCCAAAGGGTCACCCCAGAGTCACCCTGCGCCGCCACCCGCCCTTTCAGGAGGAATGGCAATGCTGGGCTTCATCATCGTGATGGTCATCATCGGCCTGGTCGCCGGTGCCGTGGCGCGGCTGGTGGTACCCGGTCGCGATCCGATCGGCCTGATGGGCACTGTCGTGCTCGGCGTGGTCGGCTCGTTCGTCGGGGGCTTCCTGGGGTACCTGCTGTTCCACCGGGACGTCGCCGCCGGTGCGTTACAGACCTCGGGGCTGCTCGGCTCGATCATCGGTGCGGTCATCGCGCTGCTGATCTACCGAGGGGTCTCCGGCTCCCGCCGGTTCAACTGACCGGCCGGGTCGCCCGGTCCACCGTGTGGGTGGTCAGCCGCGCCACGCCGCCATCAGGTCGTCCGGTCCGAGCGTCGGAACGTCGGCCACCGACGCCCCGGACCGGGACACGGCGAGCAACGGCGTCGAGGCGTCCGCGCCGGGGACCTGGGCCCGGTGCACGGCGAGCCGGGCGAGGTCGTGCAGGTCGAACGGTCCGCTGTCCTGCCACTTGACCGAGCCGACCACGGTGACCTTCCCGGCCACCGGCCCACGATCGGCGCCGACGATGTCGACCTCGGGGTCGTTGCTGCGGGTCCAGTATCCGCCGACCACGGCGGTGTCCGCCGGCAACACCCCGTCCGGCAGCCGGCGCAGCGCCTGGCGGATCACCGGCTCGATCGCCCTGCCCCGCCAACTACTCCAGGCCGCCTCGATCCGGGCGAGCACCAGATCCCCGCGCCCCCGTTCGACGTCGGCCAGTCGCGGTCCGAGGAAGCTCAGCCAGAAGCGCAGGTACGGGTCGGCCACCAGGTACCTGGTCTCCTTTGACACCTGGATGGACAGCGGCACCGCGGCCTCGACGACGCGCTTGGCGACGAGCAGTCTCAGCGCGCGGTGCAGCGAGCCGTGCGGGATCCCGCCGGCCGCCCGTCCGATCAATGAGAAGGCGCGTTCACCCGAGCCGATCGCACCGAGGACAGCGCGGGCCTGCGCGTCAACCGGGAACTCGGCGGCCAGGGCGCGTTCGGCGCTCACCATCAGCGCCGATATCGGGTCGGTGACCGCGTGGGCAAGGTACTCCCGCACGGGCATCGCCGCCGGCCACTCGTCCAGGATCAGAGGCAGCCCACCGGTGAGCAGGTAGGCGTCGAAAGCGTCCGCGGACGGCAGTTCGAGTACCTCGGCAACGTCGGCCGGGGTGAGCGGGGGCACCACCATCTCGGTGGCCCGCTGGTGGAACGGTCGGCCGTAGTCGTTGAGCGCCTCCATCATGGCCAGATCCGATCCGATGCACAGCAGCAGCACCGGCCGGCGGGACAGCTCGCGGTCGAACAGCTTCTGCAGCGTGCCTTCGAAGCCACGGTCGTTGGCGAGCAGGTACGGCATCTCGTCCAGCACCACCACGCTGGCCCGGTCCTCGGGCAGGCTCCGAGCCAACATGCCCAAGGCGGCGTCCCAGGATGCCGGCTGCTCGTCGGCGAACAGCTCGGCACCCGGCAGGGTCGAACTCGCCGCCGCCTCGGTGAACAGCCGCAGGTCAAAGGCCACGTTCGGCTGCGCCGACGCGGTGAAGAACAGGTGAGGTAAACCCGTGCGCTCCACAAACTCCTCGGCCAGCCGTGACTTTCCCACCCGGCGGCGGCCTCGCATCAGGATCGCGCGACCGGGCCGGCCTGCCCTCCCACCCGCCCGCACCCGGCGCAGCATCCGGTCGAGCGTCACGAGCTCCCGTCCCCGACCGATGAATCCATCCACCCAAATACTCACTTTCAAGAGAGACTCCTTGAGGAAACTATCATGAACATGAGTGACAGGACGTGGCTCACCTCAGACGGCGCGTGGTCACATTCTGTTTACGGCACGTGCTGTGGGTATGTAACGGGGCATGACTTCTCGGATCGCGTCGGAATCCCTGGTCGAACGGCTGGTCGAGTGGGGGGTGGACACCGTCTTCGGGCTGCCCGGGGACGGCATCAACGGGATCATGGAGGCGCTGCGGCGACACCAGGACCGGATCCGGTTCGTCCTGGTGCACCATGAGGAGGCCGCCGCGTTCATGGCCACCGGGTACGCCAAGGCCACCGGAAAGCTCGGCGTGTGCCTGGCGACCAGCGGTCCGGGCGGCATCCACCTGCTCAACGGCCTGTACGACGCGAAACTCGACCACGTTCCGGTGCTGGCCATCACCGGAATGCAGGAGACCTCGGTGCTGGGCACCGGCTACCAGCAGGAGGTGCACCTGGACCGGGTGTTCGCCGACGTGGCCGAGTACTCCCTGCTGGTCGACAACCCGGTGCAGCTTCCGGCCGTGGTGGACGTGGCGGTACGGATCGCGCTGGGCCGCCGCACCGTCTCCCACCTGACCATCCCGAACGACGTGCAGGTCGCCGACGCCGACGCCGACCCGTGGCAGCACGTGGCCCCGGCCCGCCCGCCGGCGACCGCGCCGATCTTCCTGCCGGCCCCCGGCTGCCCGCGCACCGAGGACCTCAGCCGGGCCGCCGAGGTACTCAACGCCGGCGGCCGGGTCGCCCTGCTGGTCGGTGCGGGCGCGCTGCACGCCCGCACCGAGGTCGAGCAGGTCGCCGACATCCTCGGCGCGCCGGTGATCAAGACCCTGCCCGGCAAGGCGGTGCTGCCCGACGACTCGCCCTACACCACCGGAGGCATCGGCCTGCTGGGCACCTCGCCGTCAGAGGACCTGGTCGGCGACATCGACACCCTGTTCATGGTTGGCACCAACTTCCCTTACACCAAACACCTGCCCGCCCCGGGAAAGGTCAGGGTGGTACAGGTGGAGGCCGACCCGATCCGGGCCGGGGTGCGGATGCCCACCGAGGTGCCGCTGATCGGCGACTCCGCGGAGACCCTGCGCGCCCTGCTGCCGCTGCTGCGGCGGCGGCGCACCGACCGGTCCCACCTGGAGAAGTACCAGGCGGCCATGTCGAAGTGGCGCCAGAAGATGGCCGGCATGCGGTCGCCGCGCCGCGACCCGATCGCGCCGCAGTACCTGATCGGCCTGATCGACGACCTGGCCGCCGACGACGCGATCCTCACCTGCGACAGCGGCACCATCGCCACCTGGGCGGCCAGGCACTGGACGATCCGCGGCGACCGGGGGTTCTACCTGTCCGGGAACCTGGCCACCATGGCCCCCGGGCTGCCCTACGCGGTCGGCATCCAGCACGCGTTCCCCGGCCGGCAGGTGATCGCGTTCGTCGGCGACGGCGGTTTCGCCATGCTGATGGCCGAGTTCCTCACCGCCGCCGCACACCGGCTGCCGATCACCGTGGTGATCAACAACAACGACTCGCTCGGACAGATCCTGTGGGAGCAGATGGTGCTGGGCTACCCCGAACACGGAGTCCGGTTCGGCCACCCGGCCAGCGACTTCGCGCCCTGGGCGAAGTCCTGCGGTGGTCACGGGCTCAAGGTGACCGATCCGGCCGCGCTGCCCGGGGCGATCCGGGCCGCGCTGGACCACGACGGACCGTCCCTGGTGGACGTGAACGTGGACCCGAACGAACCGCCACTACCGGGCCGGGTCGAGTACAGCCAGGCGAAGAAGTTCGCCCAGGCCTTCCTGCGTGGCCAGCCGCACCGGGTGGCCATCGCCACCACCCTGTTCAAGGACAAGATCGAGCAGCTCAGGGGGGACCGGTGACCAGGGTGGTCGGGCTCCCCGACCCGGTACTGGTTCGGCCGACACCGACCCGGGTGGACGCCGAGGCACTCCGCGTGGCGTTGAGGTCCACCGTGGACGGCGAGATCCGCTTCGACGACGGGAGCCGGGCCACCTACGCCACCGACGGATCGAACTACCGACAGGTACCCATCGGCGTGGTCATCCCCCACGACGTCGAGGCCGGCGTGCGGGCACTGGCGATCTGCCGCGAGTTCGGCGCCCCGCTGCTGTCCCGGGGCGGTGGGACCAGCCTGGCCGGCCAGTGCTGCAACACCGCCGTGGTGATCGACTGGTCCAAGTACTGCAACCAGGTCGAGTCGATCGACGTGTCGGCACGCAGCGCGATCGTGCAACCGGGAATCGTGCTGGACACCCTCAACCGCCGGACCGCCGAGCACGGCCTGGTCTTCGGGCCGCGCCCGGCCACTCACGACCACTGCACCCTCGGCGGCATGATCGGCAACAACTCCTGCGGGTCGACCGCGCAGATGTACGGCAA
>DASULA010000303.1:0-7530 GCA_036278435.1 Mycobacteriales bacterium
GGCAACGAGACCTACCGGGAGATCGTGCTCTCCCAGTTGACCGAACAGGAGGCCGTGGCGTGAGTGGCGCCGACGGGAACGGACACCGGGCGGAATCCGGGAACGGGCACCGGGTCGGTGCGGGGAACGCGACTGGCACCGGTTCGAACGGCTCCGGGAACGGGTCGGGCTCCCGGCCGCCGGTGCCCGGTGAGCGGGCCACGCCGCGGCGCGGCCCCGGGCCGGCCGCGGCCATGCGCCGGGGACCGGCCGCGTTCATGGGCGGCATGCCGACCGAGAAGTCGCTGGACTTCCGCGGCTCGGGCCGCCGGCTGCTGCGGGAGCTGACGCCCGAACGCCCGCTGGTCACCGCGACCGTGGCGTTGGCCACTGGCGGCGTGGCGCTGTCGGTGCTCGGCCCGCGCATCCTCGGGCACGCCACCGACCTGATCTTCGCCGGCGTGGTCGGCCGGCAACTCCCGGCCGGGGTGAGCAAGGCCGACGCGGTCGACCGGCTGCGCCAGCAGGGCCAGGGCCGGGTGGCCAACCTGGTCAACTCGATGCACGTGGTACCCGGCCAGGGCATCGACTTCGGCCAGGTGGGCCGGGTACTGCTGCTGGTGCTGTTCATCTACCTGGGCGCCTCGCTGCTCGGCCTGATGCAGGCCCGGGCGTCCACCACCATCGTGCAGCGGATGGTGTTCAGGCTGCGGGAGCAGTCGCAGGCCAAACTCGCCACCCTGCCGCTGAGCTACTTCGACGCCCAGCCGCGCGGCGAGGTGCTCAGCCGGGTCACCAACGACATCGACAACCTCGGGCAGACACTGCAACAGACGTTCAGCCAGATCATGACGTCGCTGCTGACCATCGCCGGGGTGCTGACCATGATGCTGGTCATCTCCCCGCTGCTGGCGCTGATCGCGCTGGTCACGGTGCCGGTGTCGGTGGCCCTGGTGGCCGTCATCGGAAAGCGCGCCCAGCCCCAGTTCGTCCGGCAGTGGGCCACCACGGGGCGGCTCAACGCCCACATCGAGGAGATGTACACCGGGCACTCGCTGGTCAAGGTATTCGGCCAGCGCGAGCAGGCCGAGCGCACCTTCGCCGAGCACAACGAGTCGCTGTTTCAGGCCAGCTTCCGGGCCCAGTCCATCTCCGGGCTGATCCGCCCGGCGATGCTGTTCATCGGCAACCTGAACTACGTGCTGGTGGCCGTGGTCGGCGCGCTGCGGGTCGCCTCGGGTTCGCTGTCGCTGGGCGAGGTGCAGGCGTTCATCCAGTACACCCGGCAGTTCAGCCAGCCGCTGGCCCAGGTGGCCAGCATGGCGAACCTGATGCAGTCCGGGGTGGCCTCGGCCGAGCGGGTGTTCGCGCTGCTCGACGCCGTCGAGCAGGACCCGGACCCGGCCGAACCGGCCCGGCCGGCGCTGGTGCGCGGTCGGGTGGAGTTCCACGACGTGTCGTTCCGCTACACCCCGGACACCCCGCTGATCGAGCACCTGTCGCTGGCGGTGCAGCCCGGCCAGACGGTGGCCATCGTCGGGCCGACCGGGGCCGGCAAGACCACCCTGGTGAACCTGCTGATGCGCTTCTACGAGATCACCGGCGGGCGGATCACCCTGGACGGGGTGGACATCGCCTCGATGAGCCGGGAGGACCTGCGGGCGAAGACCGGCATGGTGCTCCAGGACACCTGGCTGTTCGGCGGGACGATCGCCGACAACCTCGCCTACGGCGTGGCCGACGCCTCTCGGGAACAGATCGTGGCCGCCGCCCGGGCCACCCATGTGGACCACTTCGTGCGCACCCTGCCCGACGGGTACGACACGGTGCTGGACGAGGAGGGGTCCACGGTCAGCGCCGGGGAGAAGCAGTTGATCACCATCGCCCGGGCGTTCCTGGCCTCCCCGGCGATCCTGATCCTGGACGAGGCGACCAGTTCGGTGGACACCCGCACCGAGGCGCTGATCCAGAAGGCGATGGGCTCGCTGCGGCAGGGACGCACCAGCTTCGTGATCGCGCACCGGCTGTCCACAATCCGCGACGCCGACGTGATCCTGGTGATGGAGTCCGGGCAGATCGTGGAGGAGGGCACCCACGCCGAACTGCTCGCCGCCGACGGCGCCTACGCCCGCCTCTACCAGGCCCAGTTCGCCCAAGCCGCCGTCGAACTCACCTGAGGTCCGGGCACCCGTGCAACACGACATGGTGATGTATGCTGGCATACATGTCCCGCACGACCGTACATCTGCCTGATGACGTGGACGCGCGGGTCCGCCAAGAGGCGGCCCGTCGCGGCATGACGCTGTCCGACTGGACCAGGGAGGCCATTGAGGCCCACCTACCGGGCGGTGGTCGCCCCGAGGAGGGTCGTCGGCGCCGACTGCTCGCCCGCGCGGCCGGCCACAGTGGTCAGCACGACATCTCCGTCCGCATCAGGGAGATACTCCGCAGCGAGGTGTCCCGATAAGCATCGTTGTCGATGCCGGTCCGCTGTACGCCTACCTTGACACTGACGACGTCCACCACACAGCGTGCCTGGATCTGCTGGAAACCCACCCCGGCCCGCTGATCCTGCCCACGCTGGTCATCACCGAGGTCACCTACCTGCTCGGCACCCGGTTGGGCGTCGAGGCGACAGTACGATTCCTGGGCGATCTGGCAGCGGGGTCGTTCGTGACAGAACCGGTCCACCCGTCGGACTGGTTACGGATCGCCGAGCTGGTGGCGACCTACCGGGATCTGCCGCTCGGCACCGCCGACGCGTCGGTGGTGGCCTGCGCGGAACGCTTGGGCATCACCCAGGTCGCAACCGTCGACCGGCGGCACTTCACCATCGTCCGCCCGGTACACACCGCGGCCTTCACCCTGCTTCCGCAGCACTGACCTCGGGGCGGCGTCGAGTCCACCTGATCGCGTAGGGCGGCCCTCGCGGGCCGCTCCGGCGGGGTCGCGTCGGGTACAGTGTCGGCATGGCGGACATGCTCTCGCTGACACAGGCCGAGGGGCGACTAGGCGAACTGGTGTCCCGTGCTCGGTACGAGCATGAGCGGGTGCTGCTCTCCGACGGCGGTACCCCCGTCGCGGCCATCATCTCGATCGCCGACCTTGAGGAAATGCAGCAGGCTCAGGACGCCGCCGACCTAGCCCTCTGCCAGGCCATCAAGGCAAATTTCACCGGCCCCGGTATCCCTCACGAAGAGGTCATGGCGATGCTCGAAGCCGAGGACGCCACGGGACGGTGACCTACACGATCGTGTGGACGCCCGAGGCGTTCTCTGCTATCCGACGGCTCCGCGCAGCCGATCCGGACGGTGCAAAACTGGTGGGTGCGGCGGTAACCGGTCTCGCGACCGATCCCTGCCCGCCTGGGACCAGAGCACTCGGTACCTCCGGAATCTATCGCCTCGCATTTGGTGACTACCGGGTGGTGTACGAGGTCGACGGTGAAACGGTCACCGTCTACGTCATGAACGTGGGTTCGGTTCCCCCGCCCCGTGGTTGACCGGGGCGCCATGGACTCGTTCAACCGTCGCACTCCGAGGCGACACAGTGGAGTGATGTACGTGTTGTTCAGGGAACGGACGCTGGAGCGAGCGCTGGACCGCGGGTATCGGCAGCTTGCCGAGATGTACTCGGATGTCCAGGACGCGGACGAGGCGCGTGCCCGCCGCCGCCGTTATGCCGACCGTGTCGACAGGGCGACGCCCGGCTGAGCGAGCCGTGGCAAGCGAACCGTCGTTGAATGAGTCCTGGCTCGGGTTGGTTAGGCGAGTCAGAGGGTGGCGCCGGTGGCGGCCAGCCGGCGCCGGCGCTGGTCGTGGTCGGGCATGGCCCGGCGCACCGCCGCCCAGAACGCCGGGTCGTGCCCCGGCTCGGCGATGTGCGCGAGTTCGTGCACGATCAGGTAGTCGAGCAGGCTCACCGGCAACTGCATGGCGGCCCAGTGCAGGTTCAGCCGGTCGCCCTGGCCCAGCGATCCCCACCGGTACCCCAGGTCGCGCACGTCCAGCGCGCCGGGGTACAGCGCCATCCTGGCCGCCCACGGCGCGATCCGGCGGGGCAGCCAGGCCATCCCCCGTGCCCGGTACCAGCGCACCATCGCCTCGGGCCCGCCACCGGCGCGGGCGGCGGCGCGGGGCAGGTGCAGCCGGCCGCGTTCCAGCCGGACCGGCGTGCCCGGTTCGCGGTCGGTGAGCAGCAGCCGGTACCGGCGGCCCAGGTAGTCGAATCCCTCGCCGGTGACGAACTCCTTGTCCTGCCGGGGGGCCAGCAGCAGGTCCTTGTCGGCCAGCCGGCGGTGCACCCACATCCGCTTGGCGCGCACCCAGGCCAGCACCCGGTCCGGGTCGGCGCCGGCCGGGGCGTGCAGCAGGAGCGAACCGTCCCGGTCAACGGTTATGCCGACCGTGCGGCGCCGCTCGGACCGGCGGACGGTGAAGTCCAGGTCGCCGATCCGGACGCGCTCGGGCAGGGTCGGGGCCGGGCGCATTCAGACCACCGGGTTGGTCGGGGTCATCGGGTCGCCGCCATCAGGTCACCACCAGCCGTGCGTGGTTGGCTCTGGCCAGGTCGACGATCCGGTCGGCCAGCGGCTCCAGCCGCTCGTAGTCGAAGAGGTCCTCGCCGTCGATCCGCTGCTCGTCCAGGCCGCGGATGAGCCGGCGGCGCAGCATGTCCTGGGCGTGCGGGTTCTGCCAGAAGCCGACCATGTCGATGTCCAGGCGCACCTGCCGGACGATGTCCACGGTCACCTCCCGCAGCACCGCTTCGGCCGGCCCGGCCGGCCCGGCCGGCTCGCTGGCCGAGCGGGACAGTTCGCGACGCAGCAGGTGGTAGAACGGCGCCTCGGTGGCCGGGTCCAGGCCGGTGGCGTCGTCGCGGCGGCCGGCCCGCACCTCGGGCAGGAAGGCGGCCAGGGCCAAGGCCAACTGCTCCCACTGCTGGTCGAGTTCGGACAGGATCGCCTCCAGCCGTTCGGACAGCCGGCGGTAGTGGTCCGGGTCCTCGTCGAAGTGCCCGCGCAGGTGGTAGCGGATGGCGTGTTCCATCTCCGACGCCTTGGCCCGGGGGGTGCGCAGGCCGGCCACCTTCTCGGCGAAGTCCGGCGCGGTCAGCGAGATCGGCGGGATCTTCTGGTCGATCTCCAGGGCGACCACGTGGTCGTCGATGAGCCGGCGCACCTTCTGCCCGTACACCGACGGGTCGAACCCGCCGTCCAGGCGGTACCGGCGCCGCGCCCGGTGCACGATCACCCCGAACGCCTTGGCGTCGGCGGTGTGCGGCAGCGCCTCGGGGCGGGGCAGCACGGTCTCCAGGCTGGCCAGGAACTGCCGGAGCGCCGCCTCGAACGCGGCCCGCAGCGGTTCCTCGGCGAGCAGGTCCACGCACGCGGCCTGGTCGGCCTCGGTGTCGAACTGGCGCACTCCCCGGTCGGTGAACAGGTCCCGGACCCGCTGGTGGGCGCGGGCCAGCCGGGGCAGTTCGTCGGCGATGCTGGCCAGCGCGCCGGTGATGTCCTCGGCGGCGTAGGCGGCCAGCGCCACGGTGAGGTGTTCGGCCACGCCGAAGTAGTCGACCACGTAGCCGACCCGCTTGCCGTGCGCGGTGCGGTTGACCCGGGCCACGGCCTGGAGCCGAGCGCCTTGGGTTGGCCGGGATCGCCACACTTGACCACCCGCGCTTCACAGTCATCAGGCGGTGGCTCGCGCCTACGCTAGCTAGAATGGCCCAGATGGACCGGGTCCGGGGAGGCGCATAGTGACTGCCGGGGCCGAGGAAGCCGAGGATCCCGAGGAAACGGCTCACGGGGACATCCATGCCAACCGCGATGTCTTCTTTGCCCGTGGGAACATCAACTTCTACCTCCAGGGCGCCGGCCCCACGTTGGCCACCGCCGCATACCTGAGCGTGGTTCATGAGTTCGCACCGCCCGATCTCCTCGACCGACAGACCGAACTTGACGAGCTGGCAGAGTTCTGCGCCAGTCCAAGCCCTGGCGGCTACCTGTGGTGGCGAGCCGATGCCTGGGCGGGTAAGACCGCATTGCTGGCCTGGTTTGTACTCCATCCGCCGGACGGGGTGCGCGTTGTGTCGTTCTTCGTAACCGCGCAGTACCCAGGCCAGGACACCTGGGAGACGTTCACCGAAGTCGTCATCGAGCAACTCGCCGGCCTGCTGGGGAAACCTGTCCCTTCCTCAAAGAACGCCGCACTGCGCGTTCTTCATCTGCGAAGCCTGCTCGACGAGGCAGCCGACGCGTGCCGGGCACAGGGATGGCCCCTCGTTCTCGTGGTCGATGGCCTCGACGAGGACCGGGAGGCGGCGGCCCAGCACAGCATAGCCGCGCTGCTCCCGTCAAAGCCGCCATCTGGGCTGCGCATCGTCGTCTCCAGTCGTCCTCACCCGCCAATCCCCAGTGACGTCCCGGCCCGGCACCCGTTGCGTGATCAGGGCATCGTCAGGGAACTGTCCAAATACCCAGGCGCCCAGCAGGTCCAGTACGAGGCTGAAGGGGAAATAGACCGCCTGTTGCGAGGTACGGGCATCGGGCGGGATGTCGTTGGCTTCATGGTGGCCGCCGGAGGTGGCCTGACCAGCCTGGACCTTGCGAAGCTGACCAAGCGGACCGAACCAGAGATAAAGGAGTTCTTCCGCGCCGTCAGCGGGCGCACCTTCTCCTGTGTCCCGTCCCTGGGTCGGTCCGAGCCCGAAGAGGCTCCTGACGTCTACCTATTCGGGTTCGGGCACATCGAACTGCAGCGGGCAGCGGCCAGCCGCCTCGGTACAGATGAGGTAGCGAGGTACCGGGATGAGATCCATGCAATGGCCCGCCGATACCAGAACGATCACTGGCCGGCCGACACTCCCGGGTACCTGCTCCACGGGTACTTCAACATGTTGAAGAGCACCAACGACATCCCTCGGATTGTCACGTGCGCGCTGGACCTGGTACGGCACGCCCGGATGGCAGAGCTAATCGGGTCTGACTCACCGGCCCGGTCGGAAATAGAATCCGCACTGGACGCCGTGCACGCGCAGCCAGGACCCGACCTGCGATCCATGGCCCTGCTGACGGTCCACCAAGACCTGCTCTGGCACCGGAGTCGGCCAATACCGGTCAGCCTGCCTGCGGCCTGGGCGGTGGCGGGCTTTCCCGTCCGGGCAGACCACATGGTCAACTCGATTGTGGATGGGAGCGAGCGTGTCCGTGCACTCTGCGAGCTCGTTGCTGCCCTGGCCCGGCACGATCGCCACGACCTGGCCAGCGAAGGGGTTCAGCGACTTCTCATCCGGGTGGCGGTCGCGCTGCGAGGGGACCGTTCGCTTGAACGGCGGATGAGCGATGTCGCTGGCATATTGACCAGGGCAGGGTTCGGGACCGAGGCCGAGATCATTGCCCGGATGCTCCCAACGGATCACTTCTCACTTCGCGCACTGGGTGCCATCTTCCGCCAGTACGCGCTGACCGGTCAGGACGACAGGGCCAGGAGCCTCGCTGATGAGATCGCGAACCGGGTCACCACGCTGAGCGCGAGCAGTGCACCCGACCCC
>DASULA010000304.1:0-14984 GCA_036278435.1 Mycobacteriales bacterium
AACGCCCGAGGACTGCCACATCGCCCAGGCCAGACCGACCGAATCCTCGGCCGCGCGCGCGAGCTCGGTGGCGTGGTCGGCGGCCGTGGCCGCCAGGTCGTACGCGGACAGGTGTCGCAGCACCCGGCAGGCCAACAGGTACGCCCGCGACAGCAGCATGGCGTCGGTCCGCCGGGCCGGCTCCGTGCCGGCCCGCCGCCACCGGGTCGCGGCGTCGGGGATCAGGTCCCGCAGCAACCGGCCGGTGCTCGCGGCCGGCGTGCGGTCGGAGTGGAACGCGCGCTGCGCCCCGGCCAGCCGGGACGGCGGGTCGGCGACGGACCGGTCCAGGTCCAGGGTGGGTGAGGTGGCGCGCAGCATGGCCGACCGCAGCACCGCCACCACCGGATGTTGCGGGCGGTCGGCCGCCAGCGGGAACTCCAGGGGGCCGGTCAGGTCGTCGGGGTCGCCGACCCCCAGGGCCGCGGCCACCAGGGCGAGGTCGGACGGCTGGTCCACCCGGCGGACCCCGGTCTCGATGTTCGTCCACCAGGACAGCGACCTGCCGACCGAGACGGCGCAGGCCTGCCGGGTCATTCCCCGGTGCACCCGCCACACCGCGATCCGGTCGCCGATCGGCAGGTCCGGGCGGAGGGTGGGTGGCATGGCGGTGTCCTCTCGGTGCGGCGGACAGGATGGCATCACGCTGTGTCCACCTATTGTGATCAATCAAACACGGACGGGTGCTGATCTGTGCCGGGACACCCGGAGTGTCCGGCCCACCGTCTCCCACGGTGACCCAACCGGCCGGCCGACCTTCCTAGCGTTGACCGGCATGAGAACCAGCCCCTGGACCGGTTGCCGCTCTCCCGTCTGCGCGGTGTGTACCCGTCGCCCGCCGCCGAAGCCGCCCGCCCGCCGTTGGCGCCGGGCCCGTCGCCTGCCGGGCTGGCTCAGTCCCGACGGTAGACGTCGGCGCGGTGACTGATCCGCACCACGACGACCGCCCGCTGGGCGGCATCCACCCGGTACACGATCCGGTACTCTCCGCGCCGGGCCGAGTGGTATCCGGTCAGCTCGCGGCGTAACGGCTTGCCGACGCGTTGCGGATTGTCCAGCAGGCTCCCGGTGAGGAACGCCGCGATCGCGGGTACCACTCGTGCTGGAAGCCGATCCAAGTCGCGTTGGGCGCGTCCGGTCAGTGCCAGGGTCCAGGGCAGGTTGGTCACCGAGCGCCGTAGCGGGAGCGCACCTGCTCGGCGTCAAGTACCCGTCCGGCCGCGTAGTCGGCCTCGGCCTCCCGGATCGCGTCCAGCGCCTCCGGATCGGACAGCACGTCGAGGGTCTCCTCCAACGCCTCAAGATCCTCCGAGGCGAGAATTACCGCGACGGGCCGACCGTTTCGGGTGATGGTGACGCGATCATGCTCCCGGGTGACCTCGTCGACATAGCGGGACAGGTGTGCCTTGGCGTCCCTGATCGGTACCGTACTCATAGACTACGATTGTAGTCACAATTCACCGGCAAGGCGAACGAGCGCCCGTGAGCGCCGTCTGGTGACGGGCTGCCGTGACAGACCGGCGGCGCGATCCCACCGTCGGCACCTGCGCTGCCCGGGGATGGGCAGGGTGGGCGGGTAGCGTGATCGCATGCCGCGGCCACTGACCATCGAACACATCCGTACCGCGCCCAAGGTGCTGCTGCACGACCATCTGGACGGGGGACTGCGGCCACAGACGGTCATCGACCTGGCCCTGGCCGACGGGTACCGCGCGCTGCCCACCACCGACGTGGTGGAACTGCGCCGGTGGTTCCGGGACGCGGCCGATTCCGGTTCGCTGGAGCGCTACCTGGAGACCTTCGCCCACACCGTCGGGGTGATGCAGACCGCCGACGCGCTGCGCCGGGTGGCCGCCGAGTGCGCCGAGGATTTGGCCGACGACGGCGTGGTCTACGCCGAGGTCCGGTTCGCCCCGGAACTGCACGTGGAGCGCGGCCTCACCCTGGAACAGGTTGTGGAGGTGACGCTGGAGGGGTTCCGGACCGGATCCGCGGCGGCGGCGGTCCGCGGGCACCGGATCAGGGTCGGCGTGCTGCTCACCGCCATGCGGCACGCGGCCCGGTCGCTGGAGATCGCCCGGTTGGCGGTCGCCTACCGGGACCGCGGCGTGGTCGGGTTCGACATCGCCGGCGCCGAGGCCGGGTTCCCGCCCTCCCGGCACCTGGACGCCTTCGAGTACCTGCGCCGGGAGAACGCGCACTTCACCATCCACGCCGGCGAGGGGTTCGGGCTGCCGTCGATCTGGGAGGCCATCCAGTGGTGCGGCACCGACCGGCTCGGCCACGGCGTGCGGATCATCGACGACGTGACCACCCACTCCGACGGCCGGGTGACGCTCGGCCTGCTCGCCGCCTACGTGCGGGACAAGCGGATCCCGCTGGAGATGTGCCCGTCGTCGAACGTGCAGACCGGCGCGGTCACGTCCTTCGGTGAGCACCCGATCGGGCTGCTCCGCCGGTTGCACTTCCGGGTCACCGTGAACACCGACAACCGGCTGATGAGCGACTGTTCGATGACCTCGGAGTTGGCCGCGCTGGTGGACGCGTTCTGCTACGACTGGACCGATCTGCGCTGGCTCACGGTGAACGCGATGAAGTCGGCGTTCATCCCGTTCGACCAGCGGCTGGAACTGATCGAGACCGTGATCAAACCCGGCTACGCCGCCATGTCGGTCTGAGCGCCGGCGCGGGTGTCCACCTCAGCGTTTCGGGCCGCCCGGAACGGGCATCGGATCGGCCCGGCCATGCCGGGTCTGCATACCTGGTATCGAAATCCCGCCTCACCCGACACGGTTACCTGAGCCGAGAACGCCCACTTCCCGATTGCCGGGTCCCCTCGCTCGGCGCCGCATCCACGTTCGACGTCTGGACAACCGGCCGGACCGGCCCGGACGCGCCGCTCGCACGGGGCTTCGCCGAGGGGGTTCCATGCACGTACCCGACGGGTTCCTGGACGCACCCACCACGCTGGCCACCGGAGCGCTGGCCGCGGCATCCGTACCGGTCGCGCTGCGCGGCGCGCGCCGGGAACTGGGTGAGCGCACCGCGCCGCTGGGCGGGCTGGTCGCGGCGTTCGTGTTCGCCGCGCAACTGATCAGCTTCCCGATCGCCGCGGGCACCAACGCGCACCTGCTCGGCGGCGTGCTGGCCGCCGTGCTGGTCGGACCGAACACCGCCCTGCTGTGTACCACGGTGGTGCTGCTCGCCCAGGTTCTGGTGCTCGCCTACGGCGGGGTGACCGGGCTGGGCGCCAGCATGATCGTGATGGACCTGGTGCCGATCGTGGTCGGGTACGCCGCCTTCCTGCTCGTCCGCCGGCTGTGTGCCCGGAGCCCGGGCGGGTTGGCCGCAGCGGCGGGCGTTGGGGCGTTCGTGTCCGTGCCGGCCGGGGCCGCGGCGTTCGCTGGCCTGTACGTGCTGGGTGGCGCGGCCGGCATCCCGCTGCGCACGGTCGCCACGGCGGTGGTGCTGGCCCACCTGGTGGTGGGCGGGTGCGAGGCGGTGATCACCGCCCTGGTGGTGCGCGGTCTGCTCGCCGCCCGCCCCGACCTGGTCCGCGCCGCCCGGATCGGCCCGTTCGGGCCCGCCGTGCCAGTCGTTGGGGCGGCCCCGGCCGTCGCGACGGCCCGACCGCCGCGACCAGCGGCGGAACCGGTCGGGCGGGTCGGTTCGACCGGGTCCGGCCCTGACCCGAGGTGGTCGCGATGAGGTGGCGGACGCTGATGTTCGTGTTGGTGGGGATGGCCGGGGCGGTGTTGTTCGCCGAGTCGCTCGGGGCGGGCCACGACCCTGACCACGTTGACCACGCCGAGCACGCCGACCACGCGGCGCATGCCGGACCCGTCGAGCCCGCCGGGCACTCCGGGCGCCAGGCCGGAGCACACCGCCACGGCGACCCCGGCACGGCCGCGTTCACCCGGCCGGTGGGGGTGCTGGCCACGTTCGCCGCGGCCGGCGCGGTGTGCTGGCTGGTGTCCCGGCGCCGCCGGCCCGCCGACGCCGACGCCGACACCGGTACCGATCCCGGTGTCGGAACCGACGCAGCCACCGGCGCCGTGCGGACCGGGACCGGCCAGGGGCCCCGGCGGTGAGCGGGGAGGGTGCCGCCGGCCGGCCGGGTGGGCTGGTCGCCGGCCACTATCGGGACGGCGGCTCGCCGGTGCACCGGCTGCCGCCACAGTGCAAGATCGCCGCGCTGGCCGGCTGCGTGCTGGTGGTGGTGGCCACCCCGCGCGGCTGGTTCCCGGCGTTCGGCGGTTACGCGGCGGTGCTCGCCGCGGTCGCCGCGGTGGCCCGGGTACCGGTTGGTGTGCTGGTGCGCCGGGCCCGGGTGGAACTCCCGTTCGTGCTGTTCGCGCTGGCCCTGCCGTTCCTGGCCGAGGGTCCGCGGGTGCGGGTCGCCGGCCTGGAACTGTCCCGGATCGGGCTGCTCGGCGCCTGGGGCATCCTGGCCAAGGGCACCCTGGGGGTGGTCGGTTCGGCCCTGCTGGGCGCCACCACCCGGCCGCCGGACATCGTGGCCGGGCTGCGCCGGCTGCGGCTGCCGGTGCCGCTGGTGCAGGTCGCCCTGTTCATGCTCCGCTACGCCGAGGTGGTGACTGCCGAACTGCACCGGATGCGGATCGCTCAGCGCTCCCGTGGGTTCGACCGGCGGGCGCCGCACCGGCTGCGGGTGCTGGCACGCACCGCGGGCGCGCTCTTCGTGCGCAGTTTCGAACGCGGCGAGCGGGTGTACCTGGCCATGTGCAGCCGCGGCTACACCGGGGTGCTGCCGCTGTCGGCGGGCACCGCGGCGACCACTCGGCAGTGGGTCGCCGCAGCGGTGCTGCCGGCCGCCGCCGTGGCGGTGCTGGTCGGCACCTGGTTCAGCCCGTGGCCGGTTACCTGGGCTGGCCACGGGCTCGCCACCGGGCCGGCGACCGCCGGCATCCCGGTGGCGATCCGGTGAGCGCGTCCGCGGGTGGGGTCGCGGACGCGCCACCGGCCCTGGCGGTGCGCGGCCTGGCGTATGTCTACCCGGACGGGCAGCCGGCGCTGCGCGGTGTGGACCTGTCGGTGGCCTCGGGCGAGCGGGTCGCGCTGCTCGGCCCGAACGGCGCCGGCAAGACCACCCTGGTGCTGCACCTGAACGGCATCCTGACCCCGTCGGCGGGCCGGGTGTGGGTGGACGGCCTGCCGGTCGGCCCGGACACCCTGGGCGAGGTGCGGCGTCGGGTCGGGATCGTGTTCCAGGATCCCGACGACCAGTTGTTCTCGCCCACCGTGTGGGAGGACGTGGCGTTCGGCCCGGCCAACCTTGGGCTGCGCGGCGCCGACCTGGACCGGCGGGTCACCCGCGCGCTGGTCCAGGTCGGCATGGCCGGCTGCGCCGACCGGCCGCCGCACCACCTCAGCTTCGGCCAGCGACGCCGGGTCGCGGTGGCCACGGTGCTGGCCATGCGCCCGTCGGTGCTGGTGCTCGACGAACCGTCGTCCAACCTGGATCCGGCCAGCCGCCGCGAGCTGGCCGAGATCCTCTCCGGCCTGGACACCGCCGTGTTGATGGTCACCCACGACCTGCCCTACGCGCTGTGGCTGTGCCCGCGGTCGGTGCTGCTGTCCGCGGGCACAGTGGCCGCCGACGGTCCGACCGGAAAGCTGCTGGCCGACGAGGTGCTGCTGCGCCGGCACCGACTGGAACTGCCCTACGGCTACCGGCTCACCGCCGCTGATGTCGGCGGTTGACCGCGCGGTAGACCAGCAGCACGATCACCGCGCCGATCACCGAACCGATGATGCCGGTGGGGTGGATCACGCCCCGGGTGAGTGACCGGCCGAACAGCAACGAGCCGAGGAATCCGCCGACGAACGACCCGGCCACGCCCAGTCCGATGGTGGCGGGGATGCCCATCGGGTCGCGGCCGGGCACCAGCAGCCGGGCCAGCGCGCCGGAGATCAGCCCGATGATGATCAGCCCGATGATGAATCCGAGCATGTCCGTCTCCTTCCGGGCGGCGGTGTCGCCCGCCACCGGCTGGTCCGACAGTATCCCGGCCGCGCCGGCCGGCCGCGCCGGTCAGCTCGGCCAGAACCGGCCCAACCCCCTGCGCTGACCCCAGCCACTGACGCCTCGGCCGCCCGCGAGCCTGAGGTTTTCTCGCGAAAACCTCAGCGGTAACCGGTTACTTCAGCAGGTTTTCGTGCGAAAACCTGCGACGGGGGCCGGTCACCGGGTCAGCGTGGGTGGCCGTGGAAGAGGAGTTCGGTGCTCCACTCGCCGGCCTGCTCGCAGTGCAGCCGCCAGAACGCGTCGGCCACCAGTTCCGGGTCGAACGGCGTGCGCGGCGCCACCCGGCCGTTCACCGTGACGGTGGCCACGTGGATGCCGTCGGGTTCCAACTCCCTGGCCAGCGAGAACGTGAGATTGCGCAGCGCCGCCTTTCCGACGCCCAGCACCGCCGCCTCCGGGCGCGGGGACAGCGCGTGGCCCTCGCCGGTGAACAGGATCGACCCGCGCCCGGCCCGGCGCATCGCCCCCAGCACCGCCTGCGCGCACACCAGCGCGCCCACCACGTTGACCCGCAGTGAGTCCAACAGGGTGTCCACGTCGACCTGGGTCGGCCGGACCGTCGGGGACCAGGCGGCGTTGTAGACGAGTACGTCCGGGTCGCCCACCTGCCTGGTCACCGTGGCCATGCCGGCGCGCAGCGCGGCCAGGTCGGTGACGTCGACCTGGAGTGGCACCGCCTCGATGTTGTCCCTGGCCAGGGCGGCGGCGATGCCGACCAGCCGGTCCGGACGGCGTGCGGCCAGCACCACCCGGTACCCCTCCCGGCCGAATCGCCGGCCGACCGCCTGCCCGATCCCCGGCCCGGCTCCCACCACGACGGCCAGTCGTGCCCGCATCGGTCCTCCCGTGCCGCGACCAGTCGCGGCTGCCGCGCCGGCGTTCGTGCCTGCGGCCGGGTCGCCCGGGTCGCCCGGGCGCGGATCAGGGCGGCGGAGCCGGCCGGTCTCGATCGGGTGACGTTCGGTGCCCATCCAACCAGCAATCCGTCACCGAACGCCATCATCCATTTACTGACCGGTAAGCGGGGTACGTCTCAGGTGACAGCGGAAACCGAAGCCCGGATACCACCGATCCGGTGCAGGGACGAGTGCACGGGGCCTCGCACGGGGGGACGGGGCCCCGCACACGTCCGGCGACACCCGACAGTGCGAGTGCCATCGTTGCGGAGCGTAGTACCTCCGTTGTCCTTGCAACAGAACGACCTCGGCAAGTTGATCATTTTGTGCTCCGGGTCGGACCCCGTCGCCGGGCATGGGGCCGGCCCGACCGGGAACCATTCAGGCATGGCGGCCCAGGACGACCCCGGGCGGCTCCGGGAGTACCGGCGCAGGCGGCGCCGCGGCAGCACCCCCGAGCCGTTCGACGACCGTGCCGCCGAGCCGGCGGACCGGCCGGTGTTCGTGGTGCACGAGCACCACGCCCGGCGGCTGCACTGGGACCTGCGGCTGGAACGCGACGGCGTGCTGGTGTCCTGGGCGGTGCCCCGGGGGCTGCCCGAAACCCCGCGGCGGGACCACCTCGCCGTGCACACCGAAGACCACCCGCTGGACTACGGCGGCTTCTCCGGTGAGATCCCGGCCGGGCAGTACGGCGCCGGGCGGGTGTCCATCTTCGACCGCGGCGGCTACGAGGTGCACAAGTGGACCGACCGGGAGGTCGTCTTCGTGCTGCACGGCCGGCGGCTGCGCGGCCGGTACGCGCTGTTCGCCACCCGGGGCGACAACTGGATGGTGCACCGGATGGACCCGCCCACCGACCCGAACTGGCAGCCGCCGCCGGAACGGCTGCGCCCGATGCGGGCCGTCGCCGGCCGGCTGCCCGAGCCCGACCCGGGGTGGGGGTTCGAGTTCGGTTGGGGCGGCCGGCGGGCACTGGTCCGGGTGACCGGCGGCCGGGTCGAGGTGTTCTCGGCGGGCGGGCACGACCTGACCGCCCGGTTCCCGGAACTGCGGGGCCTGGGCGACGCGCTCGGCGCCACCCCGGTGCTGCTCGACGGGGAGATCGTGGCGTTCGGCCCGGACGGGCGGCCCAGCCCGTCCCGGCTGCGGCGGCGGTCGGCCGCGGGTAACCGGCCGGGCCAGCCGGGACGCGGCCCGGCGCGCGACGCCCCGGTGACCTACCTGTGTACCGACCTGCTGCACCTGGACGGCAGGTCGCAGTTGGAGCGGGCCTACCGGCATCGGCGGGAACTGTTGGACGGACTCGACCTGGCGGCGCCGCCGGCGCCGGCCGGGTCGGCAGGTCGGTCGGGGCCGGCCTGGCAGGTGCCGCCGTGGTGGACCGGTGGCGGTGTGGACGTGCTGCGGGCCGCCGCCGAGCAGGGCCTGCCCGGGGTGGTGGCCAAGCGGCTGGACTCGCCCTACCGGCCGGGCACCCGCTCGGCGGACTGGGTCGCCGTCAGCGTCCGGCCCGCGGGGCGGGGACGCTCGGCCGCCGGCGACCGGTGACCGCGATCGGCCGGGCGGTCCGCTGTGCCGCTGGGTGGTGAGCCGGGGCAGCCACCCGACTCCCGTCCTACTCCCGGACCTGTGCCGCCTTCTCGTCGGTGCCGTCGCCCGTGCCGTCCTCGGCTGCGCCATCCGCCTGGGCCTCCGGCGCGGCGGAGTCGCCCGACTCCCTGGTGACCCGCTCGGGCTGCTGACCGATGGCGAACCAGCGCAGGCACTCGTTGACCCGGGCGGTCACCAGCGGCCACGACGCGCGCACGATCTCACCGATCTCGGCCCACGGATTGTCCTCGTCCTCGTCGAGGTCGTCAGTGTCGTCAGTGTCGTCGAGGTCGTCCCGTACGGGCGAACCCTCGGCCAGCTCGTCGGTGGCGTCGGTGTGCTGGTCCTCGTCCGGTTCGTTGGACTCGTCTGGCTCGTCGGACTCGTCTGGCTCGAAGATCGCCTCCTCGTCCAGCAGCGCGGCGAACTCCGGGGAGTCCAGTAGGTTCAGCAGCGCGCCGTTGTCGCAGCACTCGGCGATCCGCTGCACCATGTCCACGGTGTCCCCGACCCGCATCACCACCTCGTCGCTCGGGTCACCCTCGGTCAGCCCCGGCACCTCGTCCAGGTCGAAGACGTAGTCCGTCTCCGGGGTGAGCTGCGCGGCCGGCAGGGTCTGCAACACCGCCCAGGACGGGTGGTCGGACAGGTCGGTCTCGGCACCGCTACCCAGAAATCCCGCCAGGTCGTCGAGTCCCTCGAACACGAACACCGTGCTGCCGGCGCCCAGGAACGCCTGCCACTCCTCGCCGTCCTCCACCCATGGCGCGGCCCACAGGGTGTATCCGGTGCGGCCATCCAGCACCAGAGCGATGGGTACGACGTTGGCCTCGCCGAGGCTCGTCATCGGTCACCTCAGAATCGGATCGGAAGAATCAGATCGGACGTCGGGTCGCAACAGTGGCGTCGGCCGGAAAGGGTAGTGGGTCGAGCGGCTCAGATGCCTACCGGATGCCACACCGTCTTGGTTTCCACGAACGCGGTCATCCGCGACAGCCCCGGTTCGGCCGTCCAGTCCGGGTCGGTACCGGGCCCGCGCAGCACCCGTTTGATGGTCTGCGCGGCGGCCCGTTCCAGCTCGACCCGCAGCGCCGGGTCGGCGCCGGTCAGGTCGACGGCGTCGACGTCTCGGTGCGCGGCCAGCCACGGGCCGATCTCGGCGGCCGAACCGGTGAGGATGTTCACCACCCCGCCGGGCAGGTCCGAGGTGGCCAGCACCTCACCCAGGCTGATCGCCGGCAGCGGCCGGGCCTCGGAGCTGACCACGACCGCGGTGTTGCCGGTGACCACCACCGGTGCCAGCACGCTGACCAGGCCGAGCAGCGAGGACCGCTGCGGGGCCAGCACGGCCACCACCCCGGTCGGTTCGGGTACGGAGAAGTTGTAGTACGGCCCGGCCACCGGGTTGGACGAGCCCACCACCTGGGCCAGCTTGTCCGACCAGCCGGCGTACCAGACCCAGCGGTCGATCGCCTCGCTGACCAGCGCGCCGGCCCGGGCCGGGGGGCACCCCTCGCCGGCCCGCAGCTCCTCGACGAACTGGGCCCGCCGGCCCTCCAGCAGTTCGGCCACCCGGTAGAGCACCTGGCCGCGGTTGTAGGCGGTCGCCGCGGACCAGCCGCCGAACGCCCGGCGGGCGGCCACCACCGCGTCCCGGGCGTCCTTGCGGGAGGCCTGGGAGGCATTGGCCAAAAAGTCCCCGGCCGGGGTGGTCACCGGGTAGGAGCGGCCGGACTCCGAACGCGGGAACGCCCCGTCCAGGTACAGCTTGTAGGTCTTGCGTATGGCCAGCCGCCCGGCCGGGGCGGGCCGGCCCGCCTTGGCGCTGGCTTTGGAGCTGGCTTTGGCGCTGGCTTTGGAGCTGGCCGCCCGGGACGGGGCGCGGCGGGACGGGTCAGCCGGCAAGGTAGGCCTCCAGTCCGTGCCGGCCGCCCTCGCGACCGAAACCCGACTCCTGGTACCCGCCGAACGGCGAGGCCGGATCGAACCGGTTGAACGTGTTCGCCCACACCACCCCGGCGCGCAGCCGCTGCGCGGTCCACAGGATCTTCGAACCCTTCTCCGTCCACACCCCGGCGGACAGCCCGTAGGGGGTGTTGTTGGCCTTGGCCACCGCCTCGTCCGGGGTGCGGAAGGTCAGCACCGACAGGACCGGCCCGAAGATCTCCTCCCGGGCGATCCGGTGCGACTGGGACACCCCAGTGAACACCGTCGGCGGGAACCAGAACCCGCGGTCGGGCAGCGGGCAGGGCGGCGACCAGCGCTGCGCGCCCTCGGCGTCCCCGGCCGCGGTCAGCTCGGTGATCCGGGCCAACTGCTCGGCGGAGTTGATCGCCCCGATGTCGGTGTTCTTGTCCATCGGGTCGCCCAGCCGCAGGGTGCCCAGCCGCCGGCGCAGCCGGTCCAGCACCTCCTCGTGGACCGACTCGGCGACCAGCAGCCGTGAGCCGGCGCAGCACACCTGGCCCTGGTTGAAGAAGATGCCGTTGACGATGCCCTCCACGGCCTGGTCCAGCGGGGCGTCGTCGAACACGATGTTGGCGGCCTTGCCGCCCAGTTCCAGGGTGAGCCGCCGGCCGGTGCCGGCCACGACACCGGCGATCTGGCGGCCCACCTCGGTCGAGCCGGTGAAGGCCACCTTGTCCACGTCCGGGTGGGCGACCAGCGCCCGGCCGGTGTCGGCGGCGCCGGGCAACACGTTCACCACGCCGGGCGGCAGGTCGGCCTGCTGGCAGATCTCGGCCAGCACCAGCGCGGTCAACGGCGTGGTCTCGGCGGGTTTGAGCACGCAGGTGTTGCCGGCGGCCAGCGCCGGGGCCAGCTTCCACGCGGCCATCAGCAGCGGGAAGTTCCACGGGATGACCTGGCCGGCCACGCCCAGCGGCTTCGGGTCGGGCCCGAACCCGGCGTAGGCCAGCTTGTCCGCCCAGCCGGCGTAGTAGAAGAAGTGCGCCGCGGCCAGCGGCACGTCGGTGTCGCGGGACTCACGGATCGGCTTGCCGTTGTCCAGCGTCTCCAGCACGGCCAGCTCGCGGGACCGTTCCTGGATGATCCTGGCGATCCGGAACAGGTACTTGGCCCGTTCCCGGCCGGGCATCGGCCCCCACACCCGCAGGTGCGCCCGGCGGGCCGCGGCCACCGCCCGGTCCACATCAGCCGGCGTGGCCACGCCGACCTCGGCCAGCACCTCCTCGGTGGCCGGGTTCACCGTCTTGATGCTCGGACCGGACCCGGGGTCGGTGAACCGACCGTCGATGAACATGCCGTAGCCGGAGCGCAGCCGCGCGGTCTGCACCGACTCCGGCGCCGGCGCGTACTCCCATCCGGTCACCGCCGCCTCCGCTCCCGTCCCACCCGCATCCACCGCCCGCGCTCGCGTTCCGGGCACCAGGGTAGACGGGTCCAGCCGTGGCGGCGGGGGCTCGCTCAGGGGTTGTGGGTGGCCCCGGGGCGGTGTTCGCGGACCCAGAATCCGACCTGCCAGTGCGGCTTGGACTCCCCGTCGATGGTCAGCCGCCACGCGTAGCGCTGGCCCCGGGCCAGCGGCAGGGCCGGGACGCCGAAGGCGACGGTGGCATCCAGCGGTGTGCCGTGCGGCAGGCCGGGCGGGCGGCCCACCTCGATGTCCAGCCGAACCGCCACCGGCTGGGGGTTGCCGATCTTGTCCGGCACCCGGACGGGCTCTCCGTCGGCGGTGAGCAGGCTGACCTCGACCGGGATCTGCCGGTTGGCGTCGGTCCACGGCACGTCGATCTTGACCGCGAGCGCCGACGGGGTGGGATCGGGCCCGGTGACCGACCACCCGCCGCCCAGGATGAACAGCTTTCCGTTCACCGCTTCGGCCGCGTCACATAGCATGATGGTGGCTTCCACCTAAGCGAACTCCCCACGTTTGCTGTTGAGTACAGAGGCTTCTGGCTTGAACGTGCCGACACCACTTGAGACCGGTCCTCGGGTGATGGAGGTTCCCCGACCGCTGAGCCAGGAATGCATCGAGATTCCCGGAACTGAGGCAGGGATGGCGCCATAGATAATTGGCACTACGGCTCCCACGGCGGTCAGATCCTCGTATATCTCGACCGTTCGGTCCAGGAGGTCCGGGAGTGAACTCAGCACCCGTGCGTGGACCTCCGCATAGCTCGCTCCAGCGGCGCTGAACGTGGGAATGGCATCTGTCTCGGCCCACCAGCCCTCGGGTTCCTGGTAATAGCGAACGGTTACCGCGCTCATAGATCGCCCTTCAGACCCGTCGCGGATAATCACGGCGCCGGCCCTTGGGCATCACTGTCAGTCCAGGGTGAAGTAGTCCGGGCCGGCGTAGGCGCCGGACAGCTCTTTGGCCCGCTGCATCAGCAGGTCGTTGAGCAGGCTGGACGCGCCGATCCGGAACAGCGCCGGGTCCAGCCACTCCGGCCCGGCCACCTCGCGCACCAGCACCAGGTAGCGGACCGCCTCCTTGGCCGCCCGGATCCCCCCGGCCAACTTCACCCCGCGCCGCTGCCCGGTGGCCAGGGCGAAGTCGCGTACCGCCTCCAGCATCACCAGCGCCACCGGCGGGGTGGCCGCCGGGGAGACCTTGCCGGTGGAGGTCTTGACGAAGTCGCCGCCGGCCAGCAGGGCCAGCCAGCAGGCCCGCCGCACGTTGTCCAGGGTGGACAGTTCACCGGTCTCCAGGATGACCTTCAGGTGCGCCCGGCCACACGCCTGGCGGACCGCCGCGATCTCGGTGAACACCCGCAGGTACTGCCCGGACAGGAACGCGCCCCGGTCGATGACCATGTCGATCTCGTCCGCACCGGCCCGCACCGCGTCTGACACCTCGGCCAGCTTGGTGGCCGGCGACGCCCGGCCGGACGGGAACGCGGTGGCCACGCTGGCCACCCGCACGGTCGAGCCGCGGGTGTGTTCGACCGCGTCGGCGACCAGGTCCGGATACACGCACACCGCGGCCACCGGCGGCACGTCGGCGTCAGCCGGGTCGGGCCGGCGGGCCTTGGCGCACAGCGCCCGCACCTTGCCCGGGGTGTCCGCGCCCTCCAGCGTGGTCAGGTCGGTCATGCCGATGGCGGCGTGCAGCGCCCACAGCTTGGACGCCTTCTTGATCGAACGGGTGGCCAGCGCGGCGGCCCGGGCCTGCGCGCCGACCTGGTCCACGCCGGGCAGGCCGCCCAGGAACCGCCGCAGCGTGGCATCGTTGCGCGCGACGTCGGCGTAGGGTCCGGCGGTGCCCTGCCGCCGCACCGCTGCGGTGTCGGTGGCAGCGGGGACCGCCGCGGTGTCCATGGCGCCGAGGATACGCGGGGTGGCCGAAACCGGCCGGACGGTCCACCGGCCCGGAGCCAGCCGGTACGCTCGGTCGCTGTGGTCGACGGTGAGGACCGTGACTACCGGAGCGTGCCGCGGCTACTCGACCGTGTGTCGGCCCGGCCGTTCCTGCTCGCCGTGGCCGGGTTGGTCGTGGTGCTGCTGGACGTGCGGATCGGGTTCTTCGACCTTCTTCCCGACGCCTGCGGGTACGCCGCCGTCGCCTACGCCCTGACCAGACCAGCACTGACCCGACCGGCACCGGCCGGGCGGGGCCAGCACCGGGGCCAGGACGTTGTCGCCGCCCGGGTCGCCGCGCTGGTCGGCATGGGCGCGTCCGTCCCGGAACTGGTGTCGATCGGGTGGAACTACCAGTCCGGCCGGCTGCTGCTCTCCGGCGGTTCCTGGTCGATCAACGCCTTCGGGCAGGTGCTGGACCTGGTGGAGACGCTGGCCGCCGCGGCGGTGGTGTTCCTCCTGTGCCGGGTGCTGGCCCGGTTGGCCGCTGCCCGTGGGCTGCCCGAGCTGGCTCGCTACGCCGACCAGTACGGGCCGTGGACCCCGATCCCGCTGCTGCTCTCGGCGCTGCTGGGCGTGGTGGTGCTGGTCGGCGGGCAGCCCGCGCCGAACGTGGTGGCCGCCCTGGTGCAGCTCGGTGTGTACGCGGCGTTCGCTGCGCCGATCGTGTTCCTGGCCTGGGCCGACCACCGCACCGGCCGACCCGGCTGAGCTGGGTGACCCGGCCGGCGCCGGTGCGCCCGTTCTGGGCACGGCGCCCGGCGGGCGGACGGTATCTTGTCGCTCCGTGCACACACTTGTGGTGGATCACCCGTTGGCTCGTGCCCGGTTGAGCACGATGCGTGACGAACGCACCGACCGGGCCGCGTTCCGGGCCGCGCTGGGCGAGCTGGCGGTGATGCTGGTCTACGAGGCCACCCGCCAGTTGCACACCGCCGACGAGCCGATCACCACCCCGGTCGGGCCGACCCTGGCCACCCGGCTGCCCGACCCACCGCTGCTGGTTCCGGTGCTGCGGGCCGGCCTCGGGATGTCCGACGCCGCGCTGGCACTGCTGCCGGAGTCGTCGATGGGCTTCGTCGGGC
>DASULA010000305.1:0-10262 GCA_036278435.1 Mycobacteriales bacterium
CGGGCTGGAGGCCGGGGACGCGGTGCGGATCAGCCTCGGCGACGGCCAGCGGATCAGTGCCGGCCCGGCCGGGGCGGAGATCCTCGTCTGGCAGATGCACCGCGACCCGGTCACCGCCCGGTCCTGACCGGGACGGCCGGGAGGCCGGGCGGCCCGGCCGGCCGTCGGATCGGCGGACGGATGGTGCCAGATCCGGTCCGGATGGCGATAATCCTTGCCATGTCTAACGACCTCACCCACGCCGCCCGGGAACTGACACCGCACGTCGTCGCGCTGCGCCGCGACATCCACCGTCACCCCGAGCGCGGCCTGCAACTTCCACACACCCAGCAGGCCGTGCTGACCGCGTTGGACGGACTCGGCCTGGCGGTGCGGACCGGGCGGGCGGTCTCCTCGGTGGTGGCCACCCTGGACGGTGCCCGGCCCGGCCGCACCATCCTGCTGCGCGGCGACATGGACGCCCTGCCGCTGACCGAGGACACCGGTCTGGACTTCGCCTCGCGGATCGACGGCGTGATGCACGCCTGCGGCCACGACACGCACGTGGCCATGCTGGCCGGTGCGGCCCGGCTGCTGGCCGCCCGGCGGGCGGAGTTCGCCGGGCGGATCGTGTTCATGTTCCAGCCCGGCGAGGAGGGGTTCCACGGCGCCCGGTACATGCTGGAGGAGGGGCTGTTGGACGCCGACGGGGCCGAGCCGGTGAGCGCCGCCTTCGCGCTGCACATCACCAGCCAGTTCCCGGCCGGCACGATCAACCTGCGGGGCGGGCCGCAGATGGCCTCCTCGGACACGCTGCGGATCACCGTGCGCGGCTCGGGCGGGCACGCCTCGGCGCCGCACGAGGCCCGCGACCCGATCCCGGTGGCGTGCGAGATCACCCAGGCGTTGCAGACCATGGTCACCCGGCGGGTGAGCGTGTTCGATCCGGCGGTGGTGACCGTGGCCCGGATCTCGGCGGGGACCACGTCGAACATCATCCCCGAGGTGGCCGAGATCGAGGGCACCATGCGGGCGCTGTCCGAGCGGACCCGCGCCTCGGTGCGGGCGCACGTGGCCCAGGTGGCCGAGGGGATCGCGGCGGCCCACGGCCTGTCCGCGTCGGTCGACATCGAGTCCGGCTACCCGGTGACCGTGAACGACCCCGGCTTCGCCGAGTTCGCCACCTCGGTGGCGGTGGGACTGCTCGGCGCGGACCGGGTCACCACCATGCCCGACCCGGTGATGGGCGCCGAGGACTTCTCCTACGTGCTGGCCAGGGTGCCCGGCGCGATGGCGTTTCTGGGCGGCTGCCCGCCCGACCTCGACCCGGCCCAGGCTCCGGCCAACCACTCCAACCGGGTGGTGTTCGACGAGCAGGCGATGGCCACCGGCGTGGCCACCTACGCCTCGGTCGCGCTGCGCCACCTGGCCGGGCGCTGACCCCTGGGCACCCCCACCCCACCCGAGCCGGGCTCACGCGACATCGCAGGTTTTCGCGAGAAAACCTCGCCCAGTAACCGGTCACCCGTGAGGTTTTCTCGCGAAAACCTCACGGGTGACGTCGGTGTGGTTCAGGCGTCGGCGTCGGTGGGCGGCACCTCGGTCAGGTGGTACCGGTTCACCGCCTCGGTGGCCGCGTCGGCCTTGATCTCGCCGCGCCGCGCGAGTTGCTCCAGCACCGCGGCCGTCACCGACTCGCCGTCGACGTGGAAGTGCCGCCGGGTCGCCCCCCTGGTGTCGGACAGGCCGAACCCGTCGGTGCCCAGCGACGCGTAGTCGCCGGGTAGCCACCGGGAGATCTGGTCTGGCACCGCCCGCATCCAGTCGCTGACCGCGACGACCGGCCCGGCCGAGTCGGCCAGTGCCTGGACCAGGTAGGGCACCCGGGTGTCCTCGTCGGGGTGCAGCAGGGCGTGCTCGTCGCAGAACATGGCGTCGCGGCGCAGTTCGGTCCAGGACGTCACCGACCACACGTCGGCGGCCACGCCCCACTCGTCGGCGAGCAGCCGCTGTGCCTTCAGCGCGGCGTGGATGGCCACCCCGGAGACCAGGATCTGCGCCCGCGGCCGGTGGTTCTCCTCGTCGCCCGGCGCCGCCTGGTAGCGGTAGATGCCGCGCCGGATGCCCTCCTCCAGCGCCGCCCGGTCGTCCACCTGGGGCATGGCCGGCTGCTGGTAGGGCTCGTTGTAGACGGTGAGGTAGTAGAAGATGTTCTCCCCGTCGGGGTGCTCGTCGCTGGACCCGTACATCCGGCGCAGCGCGTCCTCAACGATCACCGACACCTCGTAGGCCCAGGCCGGGTCGTAGGACACGCAGGCCGGATTGGTCGCGGCCACCAGCGGGGAATGCCCGTCGTTGTGCTGGAGGCCCTCACCGGCCAGGGTGGTGCGCCCGGCGGTGGCGCCGAGCAGGAAGCCCCGGGTCATCTGGTCGGCCGCGGCCCACATCAGGTCGCCGGTGCGCTGGAAGCCGAACATCGAGTAGAAGATGTAGACCGGGATCATCGGCTCGCCGTGCGTGGCGTAGGACGTGCCCGACGCGATGAACGAGCCCATCGCGCCGGACTCGGTGATGCCCTCGTGCAGGAGCTGGCCGGTGGTCGACTCCTTGTAGGACAGCAGCAGGTCGCGGTCCACCGCGTCGTACTGCTGGCCGTGCGGCGAGTAGATCTTCGCCGTGGGGAACAGCGAGTCCATGCCGAAGGTGCGTGCCTCGTCAGGGATGATCGGGACGAACCGGGCGCCCAGTTCAGGATCCTTCATCAGGTCCTTGAGCAGCCGGACGAAGGCCATGGTGGTGGCCACCGCCTGCTTGCCCGAACCCCGCTTCAGGCTGGTGTACGGGCTGGTGTCGGCGGCCGGCAGCTTCAGCGGGCGGGACCGGACCACCCGCTTGGGCAGGTACCCGCCGAGCGCGGCGCGGCGCTCCTTCATGTACTGGATCTCGTCGGAGTCCGGTCCCGGGTGGTAGTACGGGGGCAGCGGTGCCTCCAGGGCCGCATCCGAGATCGGCAGATAGAGCCGGTCGCGGAACTCCTTGAGCTCGGCCTTGGTGAGCTTCTTCATCTGGTGGGTGGCGTTGCGGGCCTCGAAGTCGGTGCCCAGCGTCCAGCCCTTGATCGTGTGGGCCAGGATCACGGTGGGCTGGCCGACGTGCTCGCGGGCGGCCTTGAACGCCGCGTACACCTTGCGGTAGTCGTGTCCGCCCCGGGACAGCTTGCGCAGGTCGTCGTCGGACATGTGCTCGACCATTCGGCGCAGCCGCGGGTCGTCGCCGAAGAAGTGCTCCCGGATGTAGGCGCCGGACTCCACCGAGTAGGTCTGGAACTGCCCGTCGGGGGTGGCGTTCATCCGGTTGACCAGCACGCCGCCGGTGTCGGAGGCCAGCAGCGGGTCCCAGTCCCGGCCCCAGATCACCTTGATCACGTTCCAGCCGGCGCCCCGGAACAGCGCCTCCAGTTCCTGGATGATCTTGCCGTTGCCGCGGACCGGGCCGTCCAGCCGTTGCAGGTTGCAGTTGACCACGAACGTGAGGTTGTCCAGCTCCTCGCGGGCGGCCACCCCGATCGCGCCGAGCGCCTCGGGCTCGTCGGTCTCGCCGTCGCCGACGAAGGCCCACACGTGCGAGCGGGAGGTGTCCTTGATGCCGCGCGCGTACAGGTAGCGGTTGAACCGGGCCTGGTAGATCGCGTTGAGCGGACCGAGCCCCATCGAAACAGTGGGAAACTCCCAGAAGTCGGGCATCAGCCGGGGGTGCGGGTAGGACGGCAGGCCGCCGCCGGGGTGGGACAGCTCCTGCCGGAAGCCGTCCAGGTGGGTCTCGGTGAGCCGGCCCTCCAGGAACGCCCGGGCGTAGAAGCCGGGCGAGGCGTGGCCCTGGAAGAAGACGTGGTCGCCGGACTCGCCGTGGTCCTTGCCCCGGAAGAAGTGGTTGTACCCGACCTCGTACAGGCTGGCCGCCGAGGCGTAGGTGGCCATGTGACCGCCGACGCCGAGGCCCGGCCGGTTGGCCCGGGACACCATGATCGCGGCATTCCACCGGATATACGCACGAATCCGGCGTTCTACGTACTCGTCGCCGGGGAACCACGGCTCGCGCTCGGGCGGGATGGTGTTGATGTAGTCAGTGCTGCGCAGCGCCGGCACACCCACCTGCCGCTCCCGGGCCCGCTCCAGAAGCTTGAGCATCAGGTAGCGCGCGCGGCCTCGCCCGGCGACGTTCACGACCGCGTCGAGCGACTCCAGCCATTCCTTCGTCTCATCGGGGTCGATGTCCGGGAGCTGGCTGGGCAGCCCGTCGGTGATGACGCTGAAGCGCTCGGGGGTCACGTGGTTGCTTCTCCTCGTCTGCCTGAGGCGCGTCGTTCGGGCGCGCCGACAGCTCCATCGTCGTACCTACCCACCCGCGACGTCACCTCTACCGACCGGTAGGACGGCCAGAGTCACGGGCAGCTCGGCGGACCGCCTCGGTGGGCGGCCCCACCTGCGACGATAGACCCGATTCTCCGTACCCTTCCCAGAGTGCCTCCCGGCGCCCCAGGGGCGGGTCGAGGCGCCAGTCGGACCGAAGAAAGGGACGAAGACTCATTTTACATCTCTGAGGGGTACCCTTTACCGGCCGGCAGGTCACCGTTCGGGCCGAACCACGTACCGCCGAGCCTGCCGCGCGGGGATGGGCCGTAACCTCCACCTCGGCGAGCGCACTTGCGCGCCGTGCCCTGAGTGTGTGGACTACGCGCACACGCGACCGGGTAGGCCCGGACGCGAACCTGATCACAGGAGGCTTGGAGAACAGTGAGCGCCACCGCGGACCAGGCTGGCGGGCGGAGCCTGGCTGAGCGCCTTGGCGTGGAGCCCGGCATGGTCGTGCAGGAACTCGGATTTGACGAGGACACCGACACCGAGCTGCGCGACGCCGTTGTGGAACGCTGCGGGAGCGACCTGGTCGGCGAGGACTCCGACGAGGTCGTCGACGTCGTCCTGCTGTGGTGGCGGGACGGCGACGGGGATCTTGTCGACGCGCTCGTCGACGCGATCGGACCGCTGGCGGAAAACGGCGTCGTGTGGCTGCTGACTCCCAAGGCCGGTCGATCCGGACACGTCGAGCCGAGCGACATCAGCGAGGCGGCCCCCACGGCGGGACTACAACAGACCAGCAGCATCAGCGCCGCTACCGACTGGTCGGGAGCACGGCTGGTGTCCCCGAAGACGGCCCGGTCCCGGCGCTGACCACCGGTGCTGAGCTTTGCCGCTGAGGCCCGGTGCCGAGCCCCGGTGCCGAGCCCCGGCCCGGGGCAGGCCCGCGGGTCGGCCCGGCGGGTGACCGGTGAGGTGGTCGGGGCCCGGTCCGGCCGGCTGGCTGGACCGTCGTCGGGGTGACGCGGGCACGCCGGTACCCGGTGCTTGCGCCGGCCCTGGGGCGGAGTGGGATGCTCGTCACGGGGCCGCCCGCACGGGCGGTAATGCCCCACGACCCGACGAGGAGACCCGTCACCGATGGCTGTCGAGGTTGGTTCGCAGGCCCCGGACTTCACGCTGAAGGACCACAACGGGCGCGAGGTAACGCTGTCGTCGTTCCGCGGCGAGAAGAACGTGCTCGTGGTGTTCTACCCGTTCGCGTTCAGCGGCATCTGCACCGGTGAGCTGTGCTCGGTGCGGGACGACCTCCCGCGCTACCAGAACGACGACGTGCAGGTGCTCGCGGTCAGCGTGGACTCCCCGTTCGCGCTGAAGGCGTGGGCGGACAAGGAACACTACGAGTTCCCGCTGCTGGCCGACTTCTGGCCGCACGGGCAGGTGGCCCGGGCCTACGGCGTGTTCAACGAGCAGGTCGGGATGGCCATCCGCGGCACGTTCCTGGTCGACCGGACCGGCGTGGTGCGGTTCGCCGAGGCCAATCCGCCGGGTGAGGCCCGGGACCAGAGCCGGTGGCAGAAGGCCCTGGCCGAGGCCGCCTGAACGCTCCGCCGCACCCGCCGTGAGGGCCGGCGCGGCCGGCCGGCGGTGTCGATCACCCGGTGCTCAGGCGGTGACCCGGTCCGGCCCGCTGGCCGCGCGGGCCGGGTCGCGGTCGGATCCGACCGCCGCCCCGTCCGCGCCCACCGGGCCGTCGGGGTCGGTCGGATCGCCCGGGTCGGTCGAGCCGTCGGGGTCTTCGGGGTGGTCCGAACCGGGCGGGCCGTCGCCGTCGTCCCGGTGCGCGTCCTTGTAGGCCAGCACCGGGGGAGCGGCCAGCGCCAGCGCGGCGAAGATGAACCACTGCACCACGTAGGCCAGGTGCTGGCCCTCGAACGCGCCGCCGGCCGGGTTGGACAGGTCCGGTGCCGGCATCGCTCGCACGCCGTGTTCGGCTGGCCGCTCGGAGATCAACTCGACGTAGCCGCCGTAGGTGACCGCGCCCAGCCGGCGGGCCAGCCCCGGCACGTTGATCCGCTCGATCTGGCCGGTCGGCAGTCCACGCTGGCCGGTGGACGCCTCGCTCGGGAAGACCCGGCCGGTCAGGCTCACCTCGCCGGCCGGCGGCGGCGGCACCGTCGGTGTCTGGGTGGCACTCCCGCCGACCCGCATCCATCCCCGCACGATCAGTAGTACCGGGCCGGCGTCGGTGCGCAGCGGGGTCAGCACCAGGTATCCGGCCTGGTTGTCGACCTCACGTTGCCGTACGAACACCTGGCCGGTGACGTCGTAGTGGCCCCGCGCGCTGACCCGGCGGAACTGCTGGTCGGGGTCCAGCGTCTGGCCCGGCGCGAGCAACCGTTCGACCGGTACTACCGGCCGGGCGTCGTTCCTCCGCAGTAGCGTGTTCGCGTCGTGCTTGCCGTGGTATCGGTGGACCTGCCAGAGCCCGGCCGCGACGCAGCCGGCGGCCAGCACCACGCAGACGGCGACCAGCGCCAGGTACCGTGCCTGACGCAGCAGAACGAGCACGCCCCGACACTACGGCCCGTCCGGGTCCGCGCCGGGCCCGACCCCGGCCGAGCGCCGCGAACCGTGAGGTGACAGGTGAGTCTGGCAGCGCCGACCCTGGCCGCCCTGCGGCGGACCGTGCAGGTGGTCGACGGCTTGGCCGGGATGGACCGAAGTTGGCGCGAGTTCGTCCGGGACACCCGGCCGGGCGTTGATCTGGGCCGGCCGGAGCACCGGGCCAGCCTGTTACGGTGGCTGAACCGGTGGGGCTGCCGGATCCGGCTGCCGCGTCCCGGCGAGCCGGCGGTGTTCGACCACGGTGTCGAGGCGTGGTGGGAACGCCGAGGGGCGGCGCTGCCCACCGCGTCCCTGCCGATGCTGGACGACGCCGCCATCGCCGTGCTGTGCGCGGCCTACGTCGACCTGGTCGCGGTCCCGGTCACCGCCGGCGCCCGGGTCCGGACGATGGGGCCGACCGCGGCGGCCAAGACGCTGTACGCGATCCGTCCTGACACCGTCATGCTCTGGGACGAGGCGATCGCGATAAGGCTGCACGGCTCCCGGGACGGCGCCGCGTTCGCCGCGCACCTGCGCCTGGGCCGGGCCTGGGCGGCGGCGGTGGCGGCCGAGGCCGGGGTGGCCGCCGACGCGCTGCCGGCGCTGCTGGGCCGGCCGGTGTCGCTGGCGAAGATCCTGGACGAGTACTGCTACGTCACGATCACGAGGGGCCGGTGAACCGGCCCGAACGAGACCGGGGGTGTGCCGATGGTCACGGCCGACCAGGTGCGGCGGGAGGCGTTGTCGCTGCCGCGCACCGAGGAGCACCTGATCCACGGCCGGCTGAAGTACCGGGTCGGCCGGATCGTGTACGCATCGCTGTCGGCTGACGAGACGGCGCTGGGGTTCGGGTTCCCGAAGGAGGAGCGGGTCGGGCTGATCGCGTCGGACCCGGAGAAGTTCTTCATGCCGATCCGCTCCGACGAGCGGTTCAACTGGGTACGGGCGTGGCTGGCCGCGCTGGACGAGCAGGAGATGCGCGAACTGGTGCTGGACTCCTGGCGGATGGTCGTGCCCAAGCGGGTCGCCGCCGCCTACGACGCCGGCTGAGCCGACTGGCTGCGCGCTCAGGCCGATGACCGGTTCGGCCGCTCGCCGGTCCGGGTGCCAGCGGCGCCCCATCCGGATACCATCACGGGACTCGTCCTCATTCGTCTGTTCATCCGTCCGGGCGCATAGCTCAGTGGAAGAGCACTCGCCTTACAAGCGAGGGGTCGCTGGTTCGAACCCGGCTGCGCCCACCACAGATCGTGGTCATGTCGCTGACCTGTACGTTCGTGGTTCGGGCAGGTCTGGTCGTGGTTAGCCGATCGACGGCGGCCACTGCCAACCATCCGGGCAGGCCGACCTGCCCGTTCGGCGAACGCTGGTTGATGCTCGTCTGTAGTTCCGTGCTACCGGTGGAATGCCACCGTGAGTGCTCGGGCCGCCGAGAGACTGCGACGCGCCTTGGACATGTTCGAGTTCGGCGAGCAGATGCGGCGTGCGCGGCTGCGTCGGCAGCACCCAGACGCATCCGATGACGAGATCGATGCGAAGGTGCGGGTATGGATGCTCACCAGGCCGGGCGCGGCTCTGGGTGACAGCGTCGGGCGACCATCGTCTCGCTTCCGTGACCCGTCCGGGGTGGCCTCACTGTGCTGGCTGTTCCTCCGCCAGGGTCGCTTCGCCGAGGTCGGCCTCATGGCGACGCGTACCGCCGACGAGATCGAGCCACGCATGTCGTCGGCCTCGATGAACCACCTGGCCACCGGCTGCCGGAGAGCACCCGCAGCGCCTCGACCCCGACCGCGCCGTTCCCAGATGGGCGTTCGCAACATCCGACATGCAACGGTTCCGGTTGTTCGAGGTCGGCCGGCCACGGCTCGGCAGGCGCCGGGCCGGGCGAGCTGGCCGACCTCCTCGCCATGCCCTACTAACTACGACATCACGTAGCAGTACGCGATCAAGGGTGCGCGGACTGCCGCGTTACGTCGTTGGTTGTCACTGAGCGCCGGTCATAGCGTCTCCACCCATCACGCACCGTACCGGTGCAGTGCTGATGGGTGATCAACATGAACCTTCACGACGATCGTGGCCCGCGCGGTCGCGCCACCACCACGGCCCGAGTGCCTTGGCGAGCGAATCAAACGACACAGCCCAGCCCACACTCCCACCCGGCCCCGACCGGGCCGAGCGTCGAGGCGTTCGCCGCCTACGCGCGGTGGGTACTGTCCATGCACCAACCACAGCCTGCCGAGTACGGCTACCAACCCCACTGGTGCACGTGCGGATCCGCGCTCGTGCTGTGCCCATATCGGTCAGCGGCCCACCGCTACCTCGGCCCACCGGATACCTGAGACTGGCCGGTCCCGGTGTGAAGGGGCACCGCGACCGGTCACCCCGCCGCCCCGTCACAGGCCCCGGACGGGGCGGATGGCCGGGCGCCGCCGACACCCCTGCACGGCGCCCGCCCGCCGATGCCAATTCGGATCATGAGCTCATGCACCTTAATATCCTCATAACGATGCGACGCGTCAACGAACGGTATGCTCACTTGAGGATTATGCGGAACCTTGGTTGTTGGTGGTGAGTGGATCGGTGGTCGAATGGCGGGAGAGCAGGTGGTACGCGGTATCAGGTGATTGACAATGGTTTCCCCGGTCGATAGTAAGGTTGAATCCGTGGGTCCACGGAATTCCGGTTCACCGTCGGATTCACTCGTACAGGTGATCAAACAGCAGTGGTGTCGACGTAGAATTGGTGGCATGGATGCCCTGACCTGTTCGATTCCCCACACCGATACCGGTGTTGGCGTGGAATCAGGTGGCCGGGTTCCGGTCACCGGATTCGACCCTGTTGAGGTGGCCGGGTTGCTTGCCGGGTTCGACCCGTCGGGGTTGGACGCGGATTCGCTGTTGACGGTGCTGGCCGGGTTGCAACGGGTGGTGGCCGCCGCGCACGCCGCGCAGGTGACGGCGTTGGCTGAGTTCACCCGCCTTCGCCCGCCCAGCCCGGGTCGTCGGTTCGGGGAGTTCGTGGCCGATGAGATCGCCGTGGAGTTGGGTCTGACTCGGCGGGTGGCGGAGAGTCGGGTTGCCCAGGCGGTGGAGATGACCACCCGAGTCCCGGCAGTGTTGACCGCACTGCGAACCGGGACGGTGGACCTGTACCGGGCCAAGGTCATCACCGATGCCACCTACCGGCTCGACGACACCACCGCCACACAGGTCGCCGACCACGTGATCGACCGGGTACAGGGACGCAACGCCTCCCAGGTACGTGACCTGGTGCGCCGCACCGTACTGCGATGCGACCCCGACGTTGCCCGACGCCGACACG
>DASULA010000306.1:0-3055 GCA_036278435.1 Mycobacteriales bacterium
ATCCGACGGCTCGGTCCGTCATCCTCGGCGTTCCTGCTCCTGGCCGGCGTCCGCGGCCGCACGCCTGGTCTCGCCCACCACAACGTGTTCTTCAGCTCCAACTACCGCACCGAGTTCCGCGAGGTCTTCGACCAGGGCAGACCTCCCAGCGAGCCCACGATCTACCTCGGCTGCTCGGCGGTGGACGATCCGAGCCAGGCACCCGCCGGGGCGGAGAACTGGACCGTCCTGGTGAACGTGCCGGCCAGTGACCCGGACCGGTGGCCGCTCACTCCCGCGGCATACCGCGACGTCGTGCTCGAGCGGCTCGCCCGCTTCGGGCTGGACGTGACCGGTCGGCTGCAGTTCACCGAAACGATGACTCCCAGGGATGTGCGCGACCGCTACGACGCGTGGGACGGGGCGATCTACTCCACACCGCAGCACGGGCGACTGTCCCCCTGGCGCCGCCCCGGCAACCGAGGACCGGTCCCTGGGCTGTACCTGGTCGGTGGGTCCACGCATCCGGGCGGCGGGCTGCCACTGGTCGCCAAGAGCGCCCAGATCGTCGCCGACCTGGTGAACCGAGAGCAACGGTCATGAAGCCAGCTGCCGCACTCCGCCATGCGCTCACCATGGGCCAGCTGGTCGCGGCTGCGACGGTACTGTCCCGACTGGCACGCGGCCGGGACCGCGCACCGTCGCTGGACAGGGAGACCACGGGGCCACCCGCTGAGTCGGTGAGCGTGCTGATCCCGGCTCGCAACGAGGCGCGACGCATCGGTGCCTGCCTGCAACCGCTGGTCAACCACCCCGACATCGCCGAGGTCGTCGTCGTGGACGACGAGTCCAGCGACGACACTGCCGCGATCGCGGCCTCCTGCGGCGCCACGGTTGTGCACGGGACGCCTCCACCCCGCGGCTGGGTCGGCAAGCCCTGGGCACTGCACCAGGGGCTGGCGCAGGTGAGCGGTCCGTGGGTGCTCACCTTGGATGCCGACACCCGCGCCGGTGCCGACCTGGTGCGCGCGGCCGTGGCCGCCGCGCTCGAACGAGGTGATGACCTGCTCAGCATGGCCGGCCGCTACCGGTGCGACTCAGCACTCGAGCAGGCGCTCCACGGGTCCATGCTCGCCACCTTGGTCTACCGGTTCGGACCACCGGGGACCCGGCACCGGCCGCGTCCGTCACGCACGCTCGTCAACGGGCAGTGCCTGCTGTTCCGCAAGGAGGCGTTGCTCCGCGCAGGAGGCTTCGCCGCTGCCGGCCCGCACCTGACCGACGACATCGCCCTGGCCCGGGACCTTGCCCGTCGTGGCTGGCGAATCGGCATGGTCGATGCTGCCGCGCTGCTCGAGGTCGACATGCATGACTCGGCCCGGTCGGTATGGCGCGAATGGGGGCGGTCGCTGCCGATGGCCGACGTGACGACGCGTCCCCGGGCCCTCGCCGACACGCTCACCCTCGGCGTCACCATGGCACTACCGGTGTGGCGCCTGCTGCTCGGACGCCCCACACCCACGGACTGGGCACTGCTGGCCACCCGTTGCGCCCTGGTGGCGGGGTTGTGGCGTTCCTACCGCCGGCCGGGCCCCGGGCTGGTGCTGTCCGCACTGGCCGACCCCCTGGTGGTGGCCCGGCTGGCGTACGGCATCTGGCGGCCCAGCCGGCGCTGGCGCGGCCGCACCTACCCGGTCACCGCGGCTGCCGTCGCCGCAACAGGTGGTCGAGGAGGAACTTCAACCCGATGAACGTCATCAGTGCCCCCGTGGCCGCCACCCGCAACGGCGGCTCGAAAGCCAGCTGCAGCAAGGGCAGCGCGGCGACCGCGACCCGAGCACCCAGCGCGAACGACCGAGACGCGCCGGCCACGACGGCCAGGATCGCGACGGCGAGCGCGAACGGCACCGGCGTCAGCACGGCGACCCCTCCGGCGAAGGTCAGCACGGACTTGCCCCCGCGCCAGCGCGCGAAGACCGGCCACGCGTGCCCCACCATCGCGGCACCGACGGACACGTACTCCGTCCACACCGACGCTCCCAGCACCAGGCCCGCCAGCCCCGCGAGGGTGCCCTTGAGGAAGTCACCGGCGAAGACCGGCCACGCGGCACGCCAGCCCAGCTGGTCCTTGACGTTCCAGAAGCCGGCGTTGTGGTCACCCGTGACCCGCGGGTCGAAGCCGGCCCTGCGCGCCACGATCACCGCAGAGGGAATCGACCCCAGCAGATACCCCAGCAGCGCGGGCACCAGCCAGGTCATCCCGTCCCACCCGGGCAGCAGCTGCGGCTCCACTGCGGTCACGGGCCCCAATCTGCCACGCCTGCGAGCGCCGGGATGAGCGTCGCCACCTTCCACGTCGTCCGTTACCCGCCGGCCTATCGCGGGACGGCTGCGAGCCGGATGTACCTGGACCGAGCACCACTGCGCAACACCTCGGGCCTGCAGTTCTGGCGGCTGCTCGGCACCGCCCGGGGCCGCTCGATGAGCCTGAGCGTGGACCCCGACCGGTGGGCGATGTTCGCGGTCTGGGACGACGAACGCGCCCTGGCGACGTTCCTGGCCACGTCGGACATCGCCGCGCGGTGGCATCGGGAGGCCAGTGAGGCCTGCACGGTTCGCCTCGCCTACGGCGGGGGCCACGGCCTGTGGGGAGGAGTGTTCCCCTTCGCCGGCGAGCGGCCGGCGTCGTTGGCAGGCGCCCCGGTGGCGGTGCTCACCCGGGCCGCGATCCGGTTCCGTCGGCTGCCGCGCTTCTACCGAGCGGTGCCCGCCATCGAGACATTGCTGGCCGGGCAAGCCGGGGTCCGTCGTTCCCTCGGCGCAGGGGAGTGGCCACTGGCCCGACAGGCGACGTTCAGCCTCTGGGAGGACCATGCGGCAGTGACGGCATTCGCCTGGGAGGGCTCCGCGCACCGTGAGGTGATCCGGCGCACCCGCAGGGAGGACTGGTAGCGCGAGGAGATGTTCTGCCGCTTCCGCCTGCTCGGTGCGGACGGTACCTGGGACGGGGCGCCGGTCAGCTGACCGGTCCGCGGCAGTCGCCCGTACCACCGGGCACCGGTGCCCGTCCCGCGGA
>DASULA010000307.1:0-13170 GCA_036278435.1 Mycobacteriales bacterium
CTTGCCGTGTCCTGACTCGGTGAACAGGTCTTCCAACAGACGGAGCTGGTCATCCCGGTCGGCCAGCGGCATCGCCAATGTCCTCCGTCTAAGAGCCCAAGGGTCGCTGAAAAACTGTTTCCCGAACGTTCAGGCGGTGCCCACCGCATTGATCAGACCCGAACGTTGGATCAAGAAACAAGCTCTGACACTCTGACCGTCCGGCTCGCCGTTCAAGGCGGACGACTCGCGGCGTTGCCGTCGCGGGATGTCGGTCCAGTACGCCCTCCCCCGCATTCATGCGTGCGCCCGGGATCGCTGACGCTCTCAGTATCGTAAAGTAACTCTTCTGTCCGCCAGTGTCCAGCCGACCAGGAAACGCTGTCCATACGTGAAGATCCCGGAGGAGGCAACGCCGATTCCGCACCGCGCTGACCGAACTCACAATGGTGTGCCGGCCCGCGGTGTCACGCGAGGTGAAGTCATGATACGGCTTGATGCCCTGGGACAGAACTGGTGAATGAAAAGCGGACCGCACCGAAGGTCCACGATCCAGGCTCGGGGCGGTTGGTGCTTCTCTCCGTCTCACTGGTCGATGCGGGATGTGGAGTGGGTCAGAGCGACATCCAGGGGGGAAGCAACACACCGCGACTGCCGCCGTCTAAGGTGATCGAGGTGCCGGTGGTGCTTCCGGCCAGCGGACCGGCCAGGTAGCAGATGGCGGCGGCGACCTCGTCCGCGGTCACCAGTCGGCCGTGGGGTTGCCGGGCCGACACCGCGGCCAACCCGGCGACCGGATCCGGCGCGGCGGCGACCTGACGGCGGACCCACGGTGTGTCCACCGGCGCGGGCACCACGCAGTTCACCCGAATCCCGTCGCGCAGATGGTCCGCGGCCATGGCCAGGGTGAGCGCGTACACGGCGCCCTTGGACGTGCAGTACGGGGCCGCGGTGGGCAGGCCGACGAGGGCGCCGAGTGAGCAGGTGTTGACGATCGCGGCATGCGCGGCCGAGCGCAGCCATGGCAGGGCCGCCCGGGTCACCCGCACCATGCCCAGGACGTTGATCTCGAACACCCGCCGCCACTCGGCCAGGTCGGTGTCCTCGACGGTGCCCCGGGCCAGCACGCCGGCGTTGTTCACCAGGACGTCCAGGCCACCCAACCGGCCGACGGCCGCGGTCACGGCGTCGGCCACCGAGTCGTCGGCGACGTCACCGGTGACCGGGATCAGCGGCGCCGGTACGGCCGCGGTCCGCAGGTCCAGGCAGGCGACCCTGGCACCGCGGTCGGCGAGCATCGCGGCGGTGGCCAGGCCGATCCCGGATCCCCCGCCGGTCACCAGCGCGCACAGCCCGGACAGTTCGGCCGCCATCAGCGGACCGCCCGACGAACCTCGTCGAGCAGCGTCAGGCTGGCCAGCACGTCGTCCGGCGGCACGCCGAAGTCGATCAGGCAGGCAACCTCGTCGATGCCCAGTCCCCGCAGCCGTGCCACCACGGCGACCCCGTCCTCGACGGTGCCGAACAGCCCACCGGTGTCGAAGTACCGATCGAAGGACCGGCTCACCAGGAAGTCCACGTCCGCCGGGGCCAGCTTGTCCGGGTCGAAACCCGGTGCGGTGGCGCCGGCCGCGCGGGCGATCAACCCGATCGAACTGCGCAGGTACGCGCTGAACGGCGCGCGCACCAGGTCTTTGACCTCCCCCCGGTTGGTGCCGAGCATCGCGTGCAGCATCAGTACGACGTGCCCGGTGCCGTCGCCGGCACCGGCGGCATACGACTTCCGGTAGGCCGCGATCTTGTCCGACAGGTCGTCCAGGTCCTGACCGAGCAGATGGGTCAGCACGCCGGCCCCCAACTCCCCGGCGGTCCGGAACGTGTCCACGCTGCCCGCGCTGGTCAGCCATACCGGCAGTTCCGGTTGCACCGGTGGCGGGTACGTCCGGATCTGGACCGTCCGGCCGCTGCCGTCGGTGAACGGCACGCTCTCCTGGCGCCACAGCCGGCGAACCACCTGCACGGCCTCGACCACTGCTTCCTTGCGACGCGGGTAGTTCTCCGGCCGGAGCACGAAGTCCGACACGTGCCAGCCGGACGCGAACGCCATGCCCACCCGGCCCCCGGACAGGTTGTCCACCACAGACCACTCCTCGGCGATACGCGCCGGATGGTGCAGCGGGGCCACCACGCTGCCGGCCCGCACGGCCACCCGCTCGGTGATCGCGGCGACCGCCGCGCCGGTCACGGCCGGGTTCGGGTACCGCCCACCGAACGGGTGGAAGTGCCGTTCGGGCGTCCACACGGCCGTGAAGTCGTGGCGGTCGGCGAACCGCGCGCCCTCGGTCAGCAGCCGGTACCGATCGGCGTCGCCGGTGCTGTCGTCGGCGAAGTAGAACAGGCTGAAATCCATGCCGCCGCCTCAGATCGCCGGTCGCATCGGGCGCCGGAGGTCGGCCGCGAGCAGGCTCTGTTGCAGGTTCCGCAGGGTCGGGCTGGGTTCCAGCCCGAACTCCCGATCGAGGACGTCCCAGGCCCGGCGGTACACCTGCAGGGCGTCGGCACGCCGGTCCGAGGCGTGCAGCGCGCGCATGAGTTGACCGTAGAACGCTTCGTGCAGCGGGTACTCGGTGACCAGGCCAGACAACCAGCTCACCACCGAGCGGTGTCGGCCGAGCAGCAGGCTCACCTCGATGTGGTCCTGAACGCATTCCAGCCGGCACTCCTCCAGCCAGGTCATGTAGCCATCGACGATGGGTCCGCCGCGCAGTTCGTTGCGGGCCGGCCCGCGCCACAGACCCAGCGCCTGCTCGAACGACCGGGCGGCCTCCTCCGTCCGGCCCCGCTCCATCTGGGTGCGGCCCTGCTGGACGAGTCGCTGGAAGACCGTGCAGTCCAGATCCTCCGGCCCGGCCAGCAGGACGTAGCCGGGCGGGCGGGTGACGATCGGGCTTTCCGTGCGCTCCGGAGTGGCGAGCAGCTTGCGAAGCTGGGAGATGTACACGTGGACGGCCGGAACCGCCCGACGGGGCGGATCCTCGCCCCAGATCTCGGTGAGCAGAGCGGCCTTGGACACGACCTGGTTGGCCCGTGCCAGCAGTGCGGTGAGGACGCTCTCCATCTTCGGCGCGCCGATCCTCAGGACCGTGTCTTCAGAGGTCACCCGCAGCGGCCCCAGAACCTGGTATCTCACATCGCCTCCTCAATCTCGCTGAGCCGTCCGGCGAGTCGCGCCGGGGTCGGTTCGGAGAACAGGTCGGCCAACGCGACGCCGACCCCCGTGGTCTCCTCGATGAGTTGGACGAGCAGCGCGCCGAGCAGGGAGTGCCCGCCGTGGTCGAAGAAGTCCGTGTGGGCGTCGACGTCGTCGCGTTCCAGGAGTTGCCGCCACAGTCCGATCAGGAGCGCCACCGTCGGGTCGTGGTGCGTCGCCGGACCGCCCTCGGTGCGGCCGGCCGCCCGCCGCGCCTCGGCGAACCGGGCCAGCGCCGGGTAGTCAACCTTCTGGCTGGCATTGGTGGGCAGCGCGTCCAGCAGGACCCATTCGTGCGGCACCGCCGCACGCGGGAGTTCGACCCGGCTGTGCTCGCGGAGCGAGCCGTTGAGGTCGACGCCGTCCTGCCCGGCCTGGACGAACGCGACCAGAACGGCGTCGGCGCTCGGGTCGCCCACCACGACCACCGCGGCGGCCGTCACAGCCGGGTGGCGCCGGATCGCCGCCTCGATCTCACCCAACTCGATCCGGTTGCCGCGCAGCTTGATCTGCCGGTCGCCGCGACCGAACAGTTCCACCGTCCCGTCCCCGCGCCACCGGGCGATGTCGCCGGTGCGGTAGTACCGGCCGTGCACGGGGTGCTCGCGGAACCGGTCCGCGGTCAGTTCGGGCCGGTCGTGGTAGCCGATGGCGACCCCGGCGCCGCCGATGCACAGTTCGCCGCGGACTCCCGGCGGCAGGCCGCGCCCACCCGGGTCCAGCACCATCAACCGGGTGTTCGCGATCGGTCGGCCGATGTCGAGCCGCTGGCCGGGCAGCGCCCGGACCCGACCGGACGTCGACCAGATCGTCGTCTCGGTGGGGCCGTAGACATGGTGCAGTTCGCATCCGGCGTCCAGTAACCGCCTGGCCAGATCGGGCGGCACGGGTTCGCCACCGACCAGCACCCTGCGGTCCCCCAGGATGCCGGCGACCCGGTCCAGCACGACCCGCCAGGTCGTCGGGGTGGCCTGGATGATGCCCACCCGGTGCCGGTCGAGCAGGTCGAGCAGGACACGGCCGTCCATGCGTGCCTCGTCCGGCGCGACCACCACCCGGCCACCGGTGGCCAGCGGAACGAACAGTTCCAGGGCGGAGATGTCAAACGCGAACGTGGTGAGCCACAGAGTCGCATCCCGCGGCGTGGCGGACAGCTCGCCGGCGAAGTGGCCGATCAGGTTGGCCAGGCTGCGGTGCGCGATCAGGGTGCCCTTGGGGGTGCCGGTGGAACCGGACGTGTAGATGAGGTACGCCGGGCTGGCCGGATCCACCGGATCCACCGGATCCATCGGGTCCGGGCTGGTGGCCGGTTCGGCGCCGACCGGCGGGAACTCCAGCACCGTGTGGTCCGCCGCGGGTACCGCGGCCACGCCGTCGGTGAGTACCACCCGGGCACCGGAGTCGGCGAGTTGGAACGCCACCCTGGCACCGGGGTGCTGCGGGTCCAGCGGCAGGTACGCGGCGCCGGCGAGCCAGGTACCCAACACGGCCGCGGCCAACTCCGGGCCGCGACGGCCCGCCACGGCGACCACCTCACCGGGGCGGACCCCTGCGTCGGCGAGCATCCGCCGGGTCACCCAGGCGGCCGCCCACAGTTGGCCGTAGGTCAGCGACCGGTCGCCGTGGACCACCGCGACGGCGTCCGGCGAGGCGGTGACCTGGTCTCGCACCGCGTCCAGCACGCGCTCGGGTTCGACCGGACCGGCCGTGCGGTTCACCGTGTCGACGAGGTGGCGGTCCCGGTCGCTCCAGACCTCGATGCCCTGGACCGGCGTGTCCACCACGGCGCCCGTGCCCAACCGGACGAGCAGCGTCTCGTACCTGGCCAGCAGCCCGGCCACCTCGTCGCGGCCGAGGAACTCGGTGCCGTAGACGGCCCGGATCCAGATGTCTTCCGGCGAGGACAGTACGAAGAACTCCAGGTCGAACTTGCTGTACCCGTTCTCCACCATGATCGGCCGGGCGTCCATACCGCCGATGGTGAAGCCGTCCAGCCCCAACCCGGCGACGTAGTTGAACAGGTGGCGGAACAGCAGGTCGCGCCATGAGCTGCCGGTGCGGGACAGGTCGGCCGAGAGGTTGTCCACCGGCACGTCGGCGTGCAGCAGCGAGTCGAAGAACACCTCGCGGGTGGCCCGTACCAGGGTCCGGAAGGTGGCGGCCGGATCGACGGTCATCCGCAGCGGCAGCACGTTCACGTGATAGCCGATCACGCCGGTCGCCCCGGACGGTCGGGTGTCCACCGGCACGCCCACGACCAGGTCGGGCCCGGCCCCGTGCGCGGCGAGCAGCAGGAGGTACGCGGCCAGCAGCACCACCGCCTCGGGGGCACGCAACTCCCGGCCCAGCCCACGCACCACACCGACCGCCTCGGCCGACAGGGTGTGCAGGATCCGGTCGCCGGTCAGCGTCGGCGCGGCCACCTCGGGGACGCCGAAGTCCAACGCGAGTGCCGCGGGGTCCACGCCGGCCAGCCGTTCGCGCCAGAACGCCAGGCTCTCGGCGGTGGGCGCTGGCTCGGTGAACGCCGGAACCGGCGGCCCGGCGGCCGGTTCGGATCCGCGGGTGTACCCGTCGTACGCTTCGACGAGCGCACTGAGCAGGGTGGCGCCAGACCGCGTGTCAAAGATCAAATGGTGCAGGGTGACGCAGCAGACGTCCTGGTCACCGAGCCGGTACACCCCCACCCGGATCAGCGGCCGCCCGTCCATCCGAAACGGCCTGGCGACATACCCGGTGAGGTCGGCCTCCGACGAGATCTCGCCCTGCTCCACCTCGACCTGGCAGTCGTCGGGCCCGAGCACCTTCTTCGCCAGTTCCGACCTGGTCGCCAGGTAGACGGTGCGTAGTACGTCATACCGGCGCACCAGTGTCCGAACGGCCTGCCGCAAGGCCGGGTGACTCAGCCGCCCGTCCACGGCGAACGCGACCGACAGGTTGTTCGCCGCGGTACCCGGGGCGATGGTCTCCAGCAGCCAGAGGGCCTCCTCCTTGCGGGTCGCACGCGTGAAGTCCGATGTTGTCGGTGCGCGCATCAACGCTCCCCCATCAGGTCCCGGACCGCGCCGATGACCCGTCCGTCGCGTAGCAGACCGGTGTGGTCGACGTCGAAACGCAGCTCGCGGGCCACGATCCGGGCCCGCTGTTCGGGCGGCAGGGGGTTCAGTCCATTGTGTGGGCCGGCCGACGACAGTGCGGTGGCATCGGCCCAGACCGCGAGCGGGTCCAGTTCGGCGGCGGCGACCAGGTAGGCGATGAACGAGGTGAACGTGTCGACCAGTTCGGCCCGGCGGCGCTCATCCAGGCCGGTGCGCCGCAGCGCCGGCTGGCCGTGCTCGGCGAGCATCGCGCAGAGCGCGTCGGCCAGCTTCGGCATGTCCCCGGTGGCCCGCCTCGCCGCCGCACCGGCCTCGCGGGCGGCCACGATCTCCGCCGGGAGCATGGCGGCCGACAGCCCTCCGATCACCCCGTCGTAGTGCCGGAGCAGTAGGTCGGGATCTGGGCGCTCGGGATCGAACAGCACGACCCGGGCGGCGCCGAACCGCTCCGCCAGTGCGGCGGCGAACACCGCACCGACACAGAAGCCGACCACGGCATGCACCGGCATGACGGCCGCCTCCACATCGGCCGCCCACCGGTCGAGGTAGTCCTGCGCGGTCATGCCGACCTGGTCTCCGAGTGGCGGCGGTGCGGTCTCCCAGACCGGGTACGTCCCGGTCAATCCGGCGAACAGGTCACCGAATCCGGCCACGGTGCGGCCGGTGGCGGGGAAGTCCGATGCCACGATCAGCCCCACGGAGTCGCCGACTGCCAGTACGTTGTGTGCCTTCGGCGCCCGCATGGAGGCGTCCGAACGTCGCGGCCCGTCCATAAATGGAATGTAACCGGCACGGGGCATGACCGAATCCCCTACATATCCCCTTAATAAGGCGTCGACGTCCCCTATCGCATCCGCCGTCCGCGGATCCGATATACAGCGTCGTAGGTCGCCGGAGGGATCGACGCGACAGCGTACGTGAACCGCTGTCAAGCCGATCTTCGTAGGGATCCCTGGCCGGCGGGGACAACGCCGGCAGCACCGTGGCGACCCGGCAGCTCGGCACCGTAGCGCCTGCCGGGTCGCACCCGGAGTCAGAGCGGGTCGCTCGACGACCCGGCCGGGGAGGTGATCAGTTGTTCCCGGAGGTAGCGCGCGAACGTCTCGGGCGTGGGGACGTCGTAGAGGATACTGGCCGGGATCGCCAGGCCGGTTGCCGCGCAGATCTGGTTCCGCAGTTCCAGGGCCGACAGCGAGGTGATCCCCAGTTCCAGGAACTCCGCGTCCGCGGCGACCGCGTCGTGTCCGAGGATCGCGGCGGCCCTGGCACACACCACATCGCGCAGGATGCACTCCTGGTCGGCCGGGGCCAGACCAACCAACCGCCCCACCAGATCCTGCCCCAGGGGTGCGTCGTCGACCCGTGGTGTGTGGTTGGCGGCGGTGGGCCGGCCCGGGGCGTCGATCCAGTACCGCCGCCGCTGAAACGGGTAGGTGGGCAGGTCAACCCGCCGGGCGGGCGGGACCAGGTCGTGCCACCGGGCGTTGACGCCGTTCGCGATGGCCTGGGCCAGCGCGGTCAGGAACGCGTGGTGCTCGCCGCCGGTGTGCCAGGCCGGGATCGTGATACAGCCCTGGCCGCCGTGGGTGTCGGCGCCCTCGGCGACGAACGGCATGAGCACCGATCTCGGGCCGATCTCGACGAACACCGACACGCCCGCCTCGGCGGCCCGGCGCACCGCGTCGGCGAACCGGACCGGCCGGCGGATCTGCCCACCCCAGCGCTCGGCCGAGGTGAGGTCGCCCTCGGCGATGACCGGGATCGTGGGCGCACGCAGGTCCAGCCGCGCCACGACGGCCCGGAACCCCTCCAGGACGCCGTCCATGGCCGGCGAGTGGAACGCGTGGCTGACCCGCAGGCGCCGCACCCGCCGCCCGCGCTCAGCCCACGTCGCCGCCGCGCGCAGCACGGCCGCCTCGTCGCCGGACAGCACCACCGAGGTGGGCGAGTTCACCGCCGCGAGGTCGACCGTCGCCTCGTGGTCGGCGACGGCGGCCAAGTCATCCAGGCCATCCAAGTCATCCAGGTCAGCCAGGGCAGCCAGGGCAGCCAGGGCAGCCCTCACCTCGGCCTCGCCGGCCTGGACGGCGACCATGGCCCCGCCGGTAGGCGCGGACTGCATGAGTCGGCCGCGGGCGGTGACCAGTTCGCACGCGTCGGCGAGTCCGAGCACACCGGCGGCGTGCGCCGCGGCGATCTCGCCGACCGAGTGGCCGAGCAGGTGGTCCGGGGTGAGGCCGTGGTGGTGCAGCAGCCGGTAGGTCGCGGCCTGGAAGGCGAACAGGGCCGGCTGGGTGTAGACGGTCTGGTCCAGCAGGCCGGCGTCCGGCCCGTCCGGTGCCGCCCACATGACATCCCGCAGCGGCCGAGGCAGGTGCCGGTCGAGTTCGGCGACGATCTCGTCGAGCGCGGCGGCGAACACCGGGTTGTTGGCCGCCAGTTCGCGCCCCATGCCCAGCCGGTGGCTGCCCTGCCCGGTGAACACGAACGCGACCGTGCGGGTTCGCGCGACGCCGCGGACCAGGCTGGGGTGCGGGACGTCCGCGGCCAGCGCACGCAGCCCTCGGCGCAGTTCGCCGTCGTCGCCGGTGGTGTGGCCGATGATGGCCGCCCGGTGTTGGAATCCGGTGCGGGCGGTGGCCAGGGTGTGCGCGACGTCGGTCGGGTCCGGGTCCAGGCCCAGGTCGTGCTGCCGGTCCAGGTGGGCGTCGAGCCGTTCGGCCAGCGCGCGTAACGCGGGTTCGGTGCGGGCGGACAGTTGCCACACCGGCACCGCGGCCGGGCCGGCCGGCCCGGCCGGCGGTTCTCCCACCGGGGCCTGCTCCAGGATGAGGTGCGCGTTGGTGCCACTGATGCCGAACGACGACACCCCCGCCCGCCTGGGTCGGCCGGTGTCCGGCCAGGGCCGGGGCCCGGTGAGCAGGGCCACGTCCCCGGCCGACCAGTCCACGTGCGGGGTGGGTTCCTCGGCGTGAAGGGTGGCGGGAATCCGGTCGTTGCGCAGGGCCATGGCCATCTTGATGACGCCGGCCACCCCGGCGGCGGCCTGGGTGTGGCCGATGTTGGACTTGACCGAACCGAGGTAGAGCGGCTCGCCCGCACGGTCCTGCCCGTAGGTCGCCACGACCGCCTGCGCCTCGATCGGGTCGCCGAGCGTGGTGGCGGTGCCGTGCGCCTCCACCACGTCGACATCGGCGGCGGCCAGCCCGGCGTTGGCCAACGCGCGCTGGATGACGCGCCGCTGCGCCGGGCCGCTGGGCGCGGTCAGACCGTTGCTGGCGCCGTCCTGGTTGACCGCGCTCCCCCTGATCACGGCGAGGACCGGGTCGCCTCGGCGCCGCGCGTCACCGAGACGTTCCATCAGCAGCAGGCCGGCGCCCTCGGCGAAGCCGGTGCCATCGGCGTGCGCCGAGAACGACCGGCACCGGCCGTCCGGTGACAGTCCCCGCTGCCGACTGAACTCAACGAACAGCATCGGGGTGGCCAGCACGGTCACCCCGCCGGCCAGGGCGAAGTCGCACTCGCCGGTGCGCAGCGACTGGACCGCCAGGTGGGTTGCCACCAGTGACGACGAGCATGCGGTGTCCACGGTGACGGCCGGGCCGTGCAGGCCGAAGGTGTACGCCAGCCGCCCCGAGACGATGCTGGACGCGGTGCCGTTGCCCAGGAAACCCTCGTACTCCGCCGGGACGGGGTGCAGCCGGGAGGCGTAGTCGGCGTACATCGTGCCTATGTACGCTCCGGTGTCGCTGCCGCGCAGCGATCCGGGTTCGACACCGGCGCGTTCGAAGCACTCCCAGGCCAGTTCCAGCAACAACCGCTGCTGCGGGTCGATGCTTGCCGCCTCGCGCGGGCTGATCCCGAAGAACTCGGCATCGAACTCGTCGGCGTCGTACAGGAAACCGCCGTGCCGGACGTAGCTGTGGCCCACCGCCTCGGGATCCGGGTCGTACAGTTCCCCGATCGGCCACCCCCGCCGGTCCGGGAACTCACCCAGAGCCTCCGCGCCGGTGCTGACCAGCGCCCACAGGTCCTCGGGGGCGCGGACCCCGCCGGGGTACCGGCAGGCCATCGCGACGATGGCGATCGGCTCGCGCTGAGCCGCCTCCACCTCGGCCAACCTCTGTCGGGTCTCGGCCAGGTCGGCGGTCACCCACCTGAGGTAGTCGACAAGTCTCGGATCGTCCACTGTGCTCACTCCCCGGCGGGTGGGGTGGCGCGCCCGAGGTCGGTGTCGATGAACTCCAACAACTCGGCCGTACTGGCGTCGCGGAGCCGGTCGGCGGCCGGCGCGGCGGCCCGGTCGGGTCCCAGTGATGCCAGGACACCCCGAAGCGTTCCGGCCACCACCGTGCGGGTCCGCTCGTCCGGCGGCGCCGCCGACAGCGACCGGACCAACGCGTCGAGCCGGGCCAGTACCGGTTCGGCCGGTTCGGGCTCGGCCGGTGCGAGCGCGGAGTTCAGGCTCTCGGCCAGGGCGGCCGGCGTGGGATGGTCGAAGACCATCGTGGCGGGCAGCCGCAGCCCGAGCGCCCGGTTGACGCGGTTGCGCAGTTGTACGGCGGTCAGCGAGTCGAAACCCAGCGCGGTGAACGCCCGGTCGGACTCCACCGCGTCGGCCCGGTCGTGCCCGAGCACCGCCGCGGCGTTGCCGCGGACCAGGTCGAGCAGGGCCGCCCGCCGCTGCTCGCTGGGCATGCCGGCCAACCGGGCGGTGAACGAACCCGGGGCGTCGTCGGTGGGTTGTCCGGCGGACGCGGCCGGGACCAGGGCCCGCAGCACCGGCGGCAGTGTCGCCGACCGCGCCTGGGAACGCAGCGCGCGCGGATCGAGCCGCACCGGAACCAGCGTCGGGCGGTCGGCGGCGAGTGCCGCGTCGAACAGCGCCAGGCCATCCTCGCTGGGCAACGGCAGCACACCCGACCGCGACGACCGGGCGCCGCGCGCGGCGCCGTCCGGGTCCTGCCGGGTCATCCCGCTGGCCTGGGCCCACCGGCCCCAGGCCAGGGACACCGCGGGCAGGCCGAGCGCGTGCCGATGGCCGGCCAGGGTGTCGAGGAACGCGTTCGCGGCCGCGTAGTTCGCCTGCCCGGGCGAACCGGCGATGGCGGCGAACGACGAGAACAGCACGAACGCGGACAGCTTTCGGTTACGGGTCAGCTCGTGCAGGTGCCAGGCGGCGTCCACCTTGGGCCGCAGCACCGCGTCGAGGCGATCGGCGGTCAGCGAGCCGATCGTCGCGTCGTCCAGCACGCCGGCCGCGTGCACCACGGCGGTGACCGGGTGGGTCGCCAGGATCCGGGCCAGCGTGTCGCGGTCGGCCACGTCGCCGGCCTCGACGACCACCTCGGCACCGCGTGCGACCAGGGTGGCAACCAGCGTGGCGGCGCCGTCGGCGGCGGCCCCGCGCCGGCTGACCAGCACGAGGCGGCGTACCCCGTACCGGTCCACCAGGTGTCCGGCCAGCAGCGCGCCGAGGGTTCCGGTGCCGCCGGTGAGCAGCACGGTGCCGGACGGGCCGAAGGCCGCCTCCGCTGCCTCCGCCGGCTCCGGGGACACCGGCACGTGCCGCGACAGCCGGGGCAGATGGACCCGCCCCCCGCGTACGGCCAACTGCGGTTCGCCGGCGAGCAGCGGCAGGGCGTCGCGCGGCGAGGACTCCCCGTCCAGGTCGAGCAGTCCGAACCGGTCGGGGTTCTCGCTCTGCGCGGAGCGAAGCAGGCCCCAGACCGAAGCCTGCGCCGGGTCGACGTCCTCGCCTGGACGCACCGAGACGGCCTGCCTGGTCACCACCACCAGCCGGGATCCGGTCAGACGTTCGTCGGCGAGCCAGGCCCGCACCAGGTCCAGCGCCGTGTGGGTGGCGCGGTGCGCCGCCGCCGCGGCGTCGGCGTCGGCGTCGGCGTCGGCGTCCATGCTCGCGTCCACGGTGGACAGGACCACGTCCGGTGGTGACGCGGCGATGGCGCCGAGGTCCGAGTGGACCGAGGCATCGACGTCCGGGCCGCTGGTGCCCAGTACGGCGACCCGAAGCGCGCTCGGCCGCGCCACCGGCGGCGTGGGCACCCAGTCCAGCGCGTACAGCGACCGGGGTCCGCGGCGCAACCTCGCCAACTGGTCGGGGTCGACCGGTCGCAGTGCCAGCGACTCGACGGTGAGCACAGGCGCGCCGTCACCATCGGCGATGGTCAACGCGACCGGACCCCGGCCACTGAGCCGGACCCGTAGGGCGGTCGCGCCGGTGGCGTGCCGGGACACGCCGTTCCACGAAAACGGCAGCATGGCCGGACCACCGGTACCGGCGGCCGACAGTGGGTGCAGGGCGGCGTCCAGCAACGCCGGGTGCAGGGCGAACGGCGGCCCGGGTTCGGCCAGTTCGACCTCGGCGTAGAGGTCCTCGCCGGCGCGCCAGGCCGCGCGGACACCCTGGAACACCGGGCCGTAGTCGTGGCCCCGGGCGGCCAGATGGTGGTAGACGTCGGTGACGTCGACCGGGGTGGCCTCGCGCGGCGGCCAGGCCGTCAGGCCGGCGCCGGTACGGTCCGCAGCCACGGCCAGGGTGCCGGTCGCGTGCCTGGTCCAGGCCGTCGCTTGGTCCTCGTCCCCGGTGTCCATCGGCCGGCCGTGCAGGGAGACCGGCCGCCGGCCCGCGGCGTCGGGGGCTCCGAGCAGGATCTGGAATCGGACCGCCCGGTCCTCGCCCAGCACCAGCGGGTGTTCGAGGGTGAGTTCGTCCAGGTGCGGGCAGCCGGCGTGGGTTCCGGCGTGCAGGGCCAGTTCGACCAACGCGGTGCCGGGCAGCACGACGGTGCCGTGCACGGCGTGATCGGCCAGCCACGGGTG